>CAZYOE010000055.1:16453-26620 GCA_964648725.1 uncultured Pseudobdellovibrionaceae bacterium
ACCTTTGTCGCTCTCATTGGTGAAATCGTTCGTACCTGTTGGGAAGAACGCCGTTTAAAAAAACTGTCGGCTTGCGAGACCGTAAAGCACGTGCAGTTAGCCGGTGGATTGATTTCGCTGAAGCACTTGGAGATGACTCGCGAGCTGTTTCCGAATGCCACTATTCATAAGGGTTATGGCCTCACCGAAGCGATTCGTGTAACTATGATTTCAAGCCAGGAAGAAAAATTCCATTCAACCGCTGTTGGAAAACCCTTGCCATTCTTGGAGTTGCAGATTCGCAACGAACAAGGAGAAATTCTTGGAAACGGGCAGTATGGTGAAATTCATGTCAAAGGTGACAGCGTTATGCTTGGTTTACGCTCGTTGACCTCACCGAACTCTCGCCTCGTTGGCCGTAAAGAGTATTTGCCAACCGGCGATCTGGGGATGATAGATAATGAAGGTTACTTACATGTGAGTGGCCGCTTGGATAGTTTATTTAAAATAAATGGACGTCGAGTCTCAGGCGTTGAAATTGAAAAGGTCGCACTAGAAGCCTACGAAAAGTTTCGTTTTGCTAAAGCAATTTTGGTTTCCGATGAAGATCGTGATCGATCACGGATCGTTTTATTTATCGAAGTCGATAGGTCTTGCTGGAAAAATGAGGCGCTTCGACTGGAGGCAGAAGTTCAAGATCGTCTGGCCCAGCGAATGAAACTACTCAGTGTTCCACCTAAAGAAATTATTTTTGCTAGAAATATTCCCCGCACTTCCAATGGAAAACTGAATCTGCCGAAACTTAAACAAATTTGGAAAATTCAGTCTGTACGCCCCGTGGAAAAAGTAACTTCCGCGAATTTAAATTTGTTTAGTGTTGATGAAGAGGTTATGGCATGAGATCCATCTTGTTATTTTTGGTACTCGTTTTGGCTTGGCCATTGGCATTTGCGGATGCAAAGCCTTTTAAGCGAGTTTTGGTAATCAGCGGCGGAGGGATCAATCCAGGACTGGCTCTGGGGATGATTGCCGGGGTCCAGGAGATGGGTTGGCGTCCTGATTTAATCATTGCGACTTGTGGTGCCGGCATGGGAGCGGCCATTTATAACTCTGAGCCCTCGATCACCAAGAGCTATGAAGTCCTGACCTCGTATGATTTTTTTCGGGCTCTCAATCAAGTGGTCATTGAGACTTCCAATGGAATTGAGATTCTTAACAAGTTAAATAAGGCCAAAGACACCACTCGGTATCCCGATGTTTTTGATAAGAATCTTCTTTTTGCACCCCAAGAAATGCCGCGAATTCTTCGAAAAATAGATTTCAATCACGAGCCCGGCACTCCGAGGCTTATTTTCTTATCCGCGCGGGCTTTATTTTTTCCTTATCAAGTGGGGCAACTCCGCGCACCAGAGCCCCTTTTTCAACAAACTTACTTTACAGACCCAGAGACCGCTAAATATTTAAAGGGTTGGAACTTGCCTCCGCAGTTATCCTATCCCTATTCGATGTTGATGAGGGAGACCGAAGCGATTAGCACTGAAGATACCATCACCGCTGCACGGGCCGGTATCGCAGATCCTTATTTGTTAAACCCTAGTCTTGTGAATGGCTATTATCACTTCACAGGCGCCGTTGACTTATTCCCACTGGATCTTGCAGAAGCTCTGGGAGATGAAGTTGTAGCTTCTTATCCAGCGAGCCTATTTCTGGAATATGAAGATGTTGCTGTTAAGTCAGGGTTTGGTTTTAAGCAGACGACACGAGCCTTGCAAGCTATCCAGCATAAAGGGGTTAAATGGGTGGATATTAGTGGTGCCGATGACATCAGTTTCAATCCTAGTCGACTCGTTTTGGTTATGCGGAGCGGGATTCCGCAAGAGCACATGCAATTTAAACTCGGGGTTGGCAAGCAGTGGAGTTTTGGCCGTGATCGCGCCAAAGAAGCCCTTCAAGCAGCCCCCGGAAAGCTCACAGACGTTCGCCATCACTTGCGAAAGCCAATCAATCCAAAATTGTTAGAAGATTTTTCATGTAAAAATGCTTATGAGTGGAAAACCGATCGGCAAGACTCTTGTATGAGTGATAGATCTTCCAAATGTGATCGAAATAAAGCTAAAACATGCGTGCCTATTCGTTAACTTGAGCAGAGGGAATATGCGTTGGTTATTAATTGATCAAATTTTAGAATGTGAACCTGGTGTTAGAGCAAAAGGGGTAAAAACCTTTTCGCGCTCTGAGGAATTCTTTATGGACCATTTTCCGGGAATGCCTATTGTACCAGGAGTTTTGCAAATTGAAATGATGGCGCAAATGGCTGGTAAGTGCTTTGCCATTGCTAATCCTGATATCCTCCCAGTTTTGGGGACCGTCAAAGCGGCTAAGTTTTATGGAAATATAAATCCAGGGGATCGTTGCGTAATCCATGCTGAGATCGTGAAGGCCTCCAAAGGTTTTCTGGTGGCAGATGCTCATGTTGAAGTTGAAGGAAAAAAAGTTTCGAGTGCTACAATCTTATTCGGTCAGGTGCCTCGAAGTCGTTTAAGTTCTCAGGAGTTCGATGCGGTCACTGAGGATTGGAAAAAGAGACAAAAGGAGACTACTCATGTCTAGTACAGATACTTCAAGTGCGATAAAGTTATTGTGGCAAAAGGCTTGGGTTCCAGATTTGTCGCTAGAGCCTCAAACTTGGAATGATAAAACCTTTCAAGATTGCATCCCCAATGTTCGTCGAGTCGGTGCTGAAAGTAATGAAATTAGCGTCCCTGACCCCAAGGCCATGCGTTCGATGAGTCGTGCTTCAGTTTTTATGTCAGGCATGGCCGAAGAAATGAAAACCCATTTAGCTCCTTACTTGGAGGAGTCACCCTTTTCGGTCGGAATCTATTGTGCAGTGGAGAATGGTCCCATTGATGGCCCATCGACTGCAGAAATTTTAAATCGAAGCACTGAACGTTTCGATTTTCAGTTTGCGGAAGCCTATCGAAAACTTCGCAACCCTAAAATGTACCTGAAGCAGCTTCCCAATTTAGCCCCTGCCCAACTCGGAATTTCATTGGGCATTCAAGGGCCAATGAATGTATACACTCATTCAATTTATGCTTGTCAGCAGGCTTTGGAGCAGGCTGAAGCGGATCTTTTAAATAACGCGGTTGAAGTCGCGTTGGTGTTAACGGCCCATGCGTTCGATGATTTCTGGGTGGTAAAACGAACTCGCCTTCAAGATTCTCGAACTCTTTGTGAAGGTGCTGCCGTTCAGATTTTAACTCTTGCAGAGCAAAATTCTGTTGTTTCCATCGCTGAAGAGATGAAAAAAAGTGCAAATAAAGAATATCTCTTTGATGCAGAGAATTACTTTGGTATTTCTGACCCACTCATCAACTTAATTAGAAAGGGGAATTAATTTATGTCACAGGAAACACTATTAAATTCGCTGAAAGATTCAATCAGAGACGTGGTTAACAACCAAAATTTAACTATCGAGCCTACCAGCAAATTGATTGCTGACCTTGGTTTGGAAAGCATCGACTTTTTGGATTTAAGCTCAGAAATCGAAAACACCATTGGATTCGAATTAGATTTTAAAGAAGTAGTTGAGTACTTGAAACAAACTGCTGGCGGTGCTGCTGATATTAAAGCAGTTACTGTTCAGAATTTAATTGATTTCATCGGAACGAAACAAGCTTAAGGCATTCGATTTTATGAAAAAAACAGACGTCGTCATAACTGCATACGGTTTAGTTTCTCCATTAGGGCACACGATTGAAGCTTTCGAGACAGGCCTATTTTCAGGCAAAAGCGGAGTTAAATCCATTCGTGGTTCAATGGTCGCTGATGATTTTCCAGTTCCCTACGCAGCGTATGTAGATAGGAAAGAACTTCCTCGAACCAAGCACTATGGCCTGAAAGATGGCCATCCGGTCATGAAATCATGGCTTATGACGGCGGTTGCAACTGAATCAATTCTTGGAAAACTCGACAATCAGCATCCCATCGACGCTCTCGTTTACGGGACTGCCGACGGAGTTTCTTTTGAACAAGTGGCTGAGGTGCTCAAACATAAAAAGCAAAATCAGTACAATGAATCTCAATACAATTTCATGCGCACTCGCTGTGAATCATCAGTAGAAGTGATTCACGATATTCTCAAAGAAGCAGGTTTTGCGGAGATCCCAGGCCATCGACGCATTTGTATTAACTCTGCGTGTGCCACAGGAAATAACGTTTTAGGGATTGCCTTTGAAGGTATTCAAAGTGGACGTTGGAAACGTTGTATTGTTGGTGGGGTCGATGCTCGTTGTGAACCTAGTAATTTTTTAAACTTCCACTATTTGGGCGCGCTTACAACCGCCGATGTCGCTCCTGAAAAGGCCAGTCGTCCGTTTTCAGTGGACCGGTCTGGATTTGTTCGTGGTGAAGGAGCTGCAGTTCTGATGGTGGAAAGTCGGGAATCAGCTCTCGCTCGAGGTGCAAAAATACTTTGTCGCGTCACTGGTTATGGATTTACCAGTGATGCCTTCAGATTGACGGACGGCCGCGATGATGGGTCATCGGTGATGAAGGCCATGGAGACTGCAATTCAAACGGCAGGTCTCCAACCAAAGGATATCGATTATATCAATGCTCATGGAACTTCGACCCCTCTCAATGACCGACTTGAATCGATTGCGATTAAAAAGGTTTTTGGTGAAAAGGCTTATAGTACTCCAATTAGCTCCTTAAAGTCACAGATTGGACATTCGACAATTGCGTCGAGTGCGCTCGAAGCTATAGCCTGTGCAATGATGCTACAAAACCAAAAGGTGGCTCCCACTTTAAATTTCACGGGTGGGGATCCAGATTGTGACCTTGATTATGTTCCAGAAGGAACTCGTTCCGTCCCTTTAACAAATGTTTTAAGTAACAGCTTGGGATTTGGTGGACAGAACTCATGTGTCGTCTTCACTAAGGAGAATCAATGAGCCGTCGCTTAGCTTTGATTACTGGTGGTACTTCTGGCATTGGTTTTGGAATTGCCCAAAAGTTATTAAAGAATTTTGATTTAGCTCTGGTTTATGGAGGAGATCACCAAAAAGCGGAGCAAGCGAGGGCGGTTCTCAGTAAAGATTTAGGCGAACTCGCTGGGGTTGCTAAAATTGAAATCTATGCCCAAGATCTTCTTCAGCTTGGAGAAATCCCGGTACTTATTAAAAAAATATCCGATGATTTCGGTACGGCACCGACGGTGTTGGTGAATTCTGCCGGACGGCTTCGTGACGGATTATTTCAAGGTTCGAAGATCCAAGATCACGAGGATTTAATTCGTGAGCATCTTTTGGCTCCGATGGCTTTATGTCATGCGGTGGTTCGTGGAATGTCAGTGTCTAAATTTGGTCGAATTATTAACATGAGTTCGATTAGTGCGGACTTTGCCAAGCGCGGGCAAACAAACTATGCCGCCGCTAAAGGCGGGATTGAGTCTTTCACTCGCACCTTGGCTCTCGAAGTCGCGCATCGGGGAGTAACCGTCAATGCAATTGCTCCGGGGCTCATTGAAACACCAATGACCCAACAATTGGTTGAAAAAATACAATCTTCAGACCAAGGCATTCGCAGTCGCATTCCTGTGGGCCGTTTGGGAACTCCTGCAGACATAGGTGCGTTAGCGGCATTCCTATGTTCAGAGGAGGCTTCGTATATCACAGGCACAACAATTACGGTGGATGGTGGACGCTCCTTGGGAGATCCGCAGTCCTAATTGATTTGATTTAAACTTCTATCCAGGGATTACGAATGGGCAAATTCAGTCAGAAAACAGCAGTTATCACCGGTGGAACAAGAGGTATTGGCCGAGCGGTAAGTCTTAAGCTGGCACGCGAAGGGGCAAAAGTTTTGTCCCTCTACGGGCGCGATTCAAAGAGTGCGGGCGAACTTGAAGCTATCGCCAAAGAAGAAGGGCTCAATTTAATTTGCATTAAAGGTGACTTAGCTAATGATGATAAGTTTGCCTCTGTTGTTGATGCGATTAAAGCGCAAACTCATCAAATAGAATTTATTGTTCATTGCGCGGCCAGTGGTGTGCATCGCAATGCACTCGAACTGTCTCTTAAACATTTACGCTGGACCTTTGAAATCAATGTTTTCGCCATTCATCATTTATTGCAAAATCTTGTAGAGCTCATGCCTCGTGGATCACGAGTGATTGGTATTACATCTTCGGGTGGAACACGGGTTATTCCTTATTATGCAGCCGTTGGCAGCAGTAAAGGGGCGCTAGAAGCTTTATTTAGACACTATGCTTATGAGTTAGCACCAAAAGGCATTGCCGTAAACTTGGTTTGCCCAGGATTAGTTTTAACAGAAGCCGTTGATGCGTTTCCAGATCGTGATGCCCGTGTTGAAAAAGCCAAAGCTGCGACTCCTTCAGGAGAATTGGTTGTTCCGGAGGACGTGGCGCAAACAGTGGCTTTTCTTTGTGAACCACAAAGCTCACAGATTATCGGTCAGACTATCATTATTGATGGTGGTAAGACTCTACTCAGCTAAAAGGTGCCGGCTAAAGTGTGCCGGAGGCACCTGAGCGAGAACAGTTATTTATGGAGAAATTGAATGCTAAAGAGCTTAGGGAATGAAAGTGCTCCTATCCTTGTTTGTGTGCCTGGTCTCTTAGGTGGTGCTGAGGATTTTCGTGACATTATTGATCCACTTTTAAATGATTTCCACATTCTCATTTTTGATCCTAATGCTGAACGTAGACTCTTTGGTCAGAATGCACTGACCATTGAAGTAATGAAAGAGATTCAGTTTGATTATTCGGCCAATGATATTGCTACCTCCTTAGTGAAATTCACGAGTGAACCTGTTCTAATGTGCGGAATTTCATTGGGTGGAAAAATCGTGTACGATTTTGCCCATAAGTTTCCCCATTTGTTTAAGGGTGCCGTTATCACGGATGTGAGCCCCGGTTCATTTGGTGATTCACATTTGTTTCAATTTGTTGAAGACCTTGTTCTTAACCTCAATTTGAATCAGGCTTGGCCAGAATTAAAAAAAGAACTTCGGGAACGTATTCCCGAACCAAGTTTACGCTCACTGATTCAAACGCAACTTTTTTACCCGAACAAGCAATTGCCTGCTGCATGGAAGGTTGGCATGAAGCACTTTAGTGCTCTATTGCAAAGACAAGCCATGGACGAACAATTTGAAATGTTGTCGAAAGTTGAGGAACAACTTAATAATCAAAGTAGTCATATACATGTGTTAAAGGCCGGACGCCTTAGCGCCATTGATGCCAAATCCTTTGATCAAATGAAGGCGATGAAGTCGATAAAAATTTATCCGCTCGAAGAAGCCAGTCACTTCATTCATATCACGCATAAATCAGATGTCCAAAATTTGATTCAAAGAATGCGAAAAGAAGCATAGGGAGATCATTATGTGTGGTATTTGGGCCAGAGCGACCTCTAAGCGGGCCATCAGCAAAGAAGAACTCTTATTTCCCGTAAAGATGCTTGCCCATCGAGGACCAGACTCCTATGGATGGTTTGCTGACGAGCGAGTCGCGTTGGTTCATACCCGGCTGAGTATTATTGATTTGAATGGTGGCTCTCAGCCTCTCGAGAGTGCGAACAAAAATTATTTGGGTATTGTGAATGGAGAACTCTATGATTATCAGTCGCACCGTGAACGATTGATTTCTAAAGGTGTAAAGTTCAGATCCCATAGTGATAGTGAAGTTTTGCTTAATCTCTTTGCCATTGAGGGTGAAACTGCCCTTCGAGGATTATCTGGAGAATGGGCGTTCATTTTTTATAATCAAAAACGACGGCAATTACATTTTGCGCGCGATCCTCATGGTGTAAAACCTCTTTTTTATCAGTGGACTAACGATTCCTTTTCATTGGCGAGTGAAGTGAAAGCCTTGGCCGATGAAACACCAGTTTTGAGTGAAGACTATGTAAAGACATTTTTGGCGCGCACCCTTATGCCAAAGGGAACCGCACTCAATCAATGCTTTCATGTTTTACCGGGTCGCCTTTATACCTTTGATATCGAGACTCAGAAATTGAGTTGGAAGATTATTGACCCCTTGCCTTTGGGCCTAGAACGCTCTTTGAAGGGAAGAGATGCCATTGAAGCGACTTATGAGGCCCTTAAAGGAGCGGTCAAACGCCGCCTTGTTGCCGATGTTGAAGTGGGTTGTTATTTGAGCGGTGGCGTGGACAGTGCGCTAACAACCGCTCTGGCTGTAGAGCTCGGAGCTAAACCAAAAGCATTTACTGTTGGTTTTGCAGATCGCGACTTTGACGAAAGAACTGTGGCCTCTAATATTGCTAAGCACCTTGGAATTGAACATCACATTTGCCAAATGAACTCCAAAAACTTCATGTCCAGTTTGGTGAAGTCGATTGTGGCCTTTGAAAATCCTGTTACCAATCCCCATGGCGCAGCGAAAAACCTGCTTTCCTCGATGGCCAGCAAACAAGTTAAGGTTGTGTTATCGGGTGAGGGGGCGGATGAGTGGTTTGGTGGCTATGCCTATTTGAGAATCCATAAGATTCAGCGATTTGCCGAGCGGCATCCGCAACTGGGCGGTCGGCTCTTAGAAGAGTTTATGCGTCAGGAAAACGGGCGTAGCATGAACCATCTCGATGGACGCTCGACCACGAATAAAAGTTTGTTTGAAAAATATTTTTTCGGGCACCAGCCGGCGGTTTTGGGTCGAGTTTCAAAACATCGCGCCTATCATTATCTTACCGGGGACTCTCTGACAGAACGCTTAGACAATATGTGTGCCGAACTCTCCAATATGATTCGTGAGGATTGGCCCTCCTACGGTCAAGAAAGTTCTAGTTGGGATTTGAACACTTGGTTTGGGGCGCGGGTGGATTTACTTCATTATATTCTCGCTAACGTTGGTGATCGCCAAGAAATGAGCCATTCTCTTGAAGGTCGTACGCCCTTTTTGGATCCGCAAGTTATTAAAGTCGCCGCAAGCATTCATGAGAATACTTTGTTAAAAACCCTTAATGAAAAGTACGTTTTAAAGAAAGTGGCCGGGCACTTATTTCCAAAAGAGATAGCGGAACGACCCAAACATCCTTTTTTTGCACCAATAAAGTATTTTTATTTACGTGAAAACCAAGAACCCATTCGTAATTACATCGAGTCGGCAAGAGCAACAGCACCATGGCTTTCCTGGAAGAATATTGATAGTCTTTTGCAACGTCCTGTTTCTATGCAGGCACCCCTTGAAGGCTTTAGAAACTCCACGAAGATGTTATTGTTTTCTTTAGGTGTGCTCGTTGAGCATTTACGAAAAGACCCACCATTGGTTCCTCGAGGATTTCAGATACCCCATAAAGTGGAAGACCTTTCTCCTTATCAATACCGTAGAGAACAGTTTTAGTTCCAAAATATTTAAACAAGTTTCATTTAGTTCGTAGCCCGATCGTTGGCTACGTCGTCCGAGGCACTCCTTCACAGGAGGGAAACCCCGCCTCGTGTGCGCCTTGGTCTACTTTCTAGCTGGAAATGGTATAAGTTATGCGGTTTCATTAGTGAGGTTCGGTCTTCGGAGCGAGAGGGGATTTCTAAAAGGCTCTCTGAAGAAATAAACTGCAGGTTTTGATGCGTTTAGATCGCTGCAGGGCTTCCTTAACGTATAATGCACCACCCGTAAGAATTAACGTCAAGCTAACTCCGTCCAGAATCGGGGACTTTACCGTATTCATAAGAAGTAAAAGCGTGTTATTGAGAACAGAATTATAAAAAGAATTGCTTTGTGACATTTTACTCTGAACTAGTAGTTCAGCATCTTTCTCTTCGCGACTTTGGGACCTCGAATTTATTTCCGCATCGCGATTTTCTTTGCGGTAGGCGTTCCAAAATGTGAACAACATTTGGGCTACCGAACCAGTCAACCCCATCATTATCGCCTTCAATTCAGAATGCAGGAGAGTCTCGGTGAAAATGGAACTTCCTGAAACCAAGGACTCTGAAGTGAGGTAGGCGGCTTTAATGGACGCCATATACAAAATAGAAAGAAATATATAACGGGTAAATTGCCCAAAGAGCCTCGGACTCTTTAAAATCCACCTATCAGTTTGAGTCGTATAGGCCATGAAGGATGCGGATAATGCACCTCCCATTAATGCCCCCGCCATAATCGAGCGGGTGTGAAGGTTAATAAAGTCATAAAAGCTATAAAGA
>CAZYOE010000056.1:0-26011 GCA_964648725.1 uncultured Pseudobdellovibrionaceae bacterium
AATGAGATTAAACGCTCCGTTTGGCAACGCGATCAGGGGTGTTGCTAATTTCGGGATACGGTAACAAACAAAGTTTGTGGATCAACATTTCAATTCAGAAAAAAAGCCATGTGAAACAACACATGGCTTTTTACTTAACGGTTCGTTGGAAAAAATCTTAAGAAAAAAACAAATCCAAACAAAACTACGGAATCGTAAAAATCTCAGAAAAACAAGTGGCTACCTAGAGATTGGCCAGTTAACTGTTCTGCAAGTTCCATAATTTGCTTCGTTGGCAAAACGTCGAGTGCCTGAATTTAGACGCCAGAGGTGAACAACATGAAAAGCACTGACTTTTCGGTTTCGCCTTTGAGTGGCTAGTAAACCTCATGTTTTTGGCATTTCTGATCGATCAGCATCAGGAAATGAAGTGCCCACTCTATCAGAAAGCCATTGAAAAAGTTTATTTTAGAAAATCCCGCCTGTGGGAAAAATTAAAGGTCATATTTGAGTTCTTTCCATTGCAGTACCACTCCTGGCGAGACTTTTTGGAGTTTTTCGTTAATCCTCACAGCAAAATAAAAGAAACTGATTCTGGTTGAAACTAGCAAACAAAAAACATTGACGAGGTAAAACAAATCCTAAACTTGAGCTGTTCTGAGAAATGAATTTTTCAGAAAATGGAATGCCGTTGTCTAGCTGTTAGCAAAAAAGAGCCTCGCCCTTTTTTTTAAAGAAATTTTCATTTAAACCCAATAATTTCACTTATAAATAGAACCTATCGAGACCGTATCGGGAATTTCTGCTGAAAAAGAGCCAAATTCAAGGCGGCAAGCTTCAAATCGAATGAGGCGTAGTTCCCCTACGTTGAGTGAGAGATGAAGCGAAGCCAACGCAGAAGTTGGCCTTTTTCAGCAGAATCTATCTACATAACGTCCGTAGGTCATTAAAGCCCCTGGTTTTTGTATAAGGTGCCTTTAGAAACTTTAAGTGCATTACAAATTTCAGAAATCGTTGGGTTGGGAAAGTCGTGCTACGCGATAACCTCGCTCTGCTCGAGTAGCGTTTTGGGATAATGGACCCGCGCCAAAAAAAGTCCGGAAGGTGGAGCTGGTTTACCAATCACGCGTCGGTCTTTTTGGGCAAGAATTCGTTGCAGCTCAGTTGGAGGAAAATCTTTTTTATAGAGATCCAATTGGGTGCTTACAATATTGCGGATCATCTGGCGGAGAAAGCCGTTGCCGGAAATTTCAAAGATAAATAAATTCTCTTTAGGGTTGGTCCATTGCGCTTTGTATATGCGGCGATGGCTGGTTTTAGGGGGCCGTCCGCCGGCGGATTGGAAGCTTTTAAAATCATGGTGGCCCACCAGTTGATCCGCAAATTTTTGCAGTTCTTCAGCTCGCAAAGGGTACGGGTACCAATAAGTGAATCGGTGCATTATGGCCGAAGGAGTTTGTTCATTAAAGATATAATACCGATAGGTCTTCGCCGCGGCCGATGAGATTGCCGAGAAATGAGGAGGGACAATCCAAGCTTTGCGCACGCTTATGGTCGGCGGTAAGAGTGTTCGAAGGGCTAAAATTAAAGGAATAGTCCGGGGATCCTTGGTGAGAGTAAAGTGCACATTTTGTGCAGTAGCGTGAACCCCCGCGTCGGTTCGGCCTGAGGCCACACACATGATGGTTTCTTTGTAAATGCGCGCCAAGGCTGATTCCAAATGTGTTTGCACGCTCAGTTTATTTTTATGAATCAGTTGGGATTGCCACCCACAAAACTGTGTTCCGTCGTAGGATAGGAGTAAACGAACGCGATAGGGTTTTGCGGGAGTTTGTTCTGTGCAATTAGGCATGAGTTTATCTATGCAATTTCGGGCTTCGGGTCCACCATATTTTCGAAGCTTTCGACCCCAGAATGACTTCGATAAAAATGTTGTGATTTTTATCAACTTATTACTATATTTGTCGCATTTCTATCTTAAAAAGGAAGACCTATGCGAGTATCGACCGACATTCAGAAACTTGTCCCTTATAAGCCAGGCAAAGCCATATCTGAAACGCAGAGAGAATATGGCTTAGCCAAGGTCATAAAGCTCGCCAGTAACGAAAACCCTTTAGGCCCTTCACCCAAAGCTCTGGAGGCTGTTCGTCAGCATCTTGCCGATTTGCATCGTTACCCAGACCCAGGAGGATTTGAGCTCCTGCAAAAACTTTCCCAGGCCTGGAGTATAAATAAATCATATTTAGCACTAGGCAATGGTTCCAATGAAATTATTGATTTATTGATTCGAATTTTTTGTGAGTCCGGTGAAAAAATTCTGACCACCGAGAAGGCCTTTCTCGCGTACCCGATTTGTGCTCAGGCCGCGCGAGTCAAGACCGTAACCGTGCCGTTACGGCCGGATTTTACGATGGATATGGATGCCATGGCGGAGGTTGCTCTGAACGATCCTGGTATTCGCTTGGTATTTTTGCCGAATCCCAACAATCCTACCGGCACTTATGTTGGCAGGGCTGCAATCGATGCCTTTATGAAAAAAGTTGGAAGCCGACCGGATCTTTTAGTGGTCTTTGATGAAGCCTATAATGAGTTCGTGCGCGCCTCCGACTATGCTTCAGGGCAAGAGTGGTTGAAGGATTATCCTTCTGTGGTTGTGACGAGAACATTCAGTAAAGTTTATGGCCTTGCAGCATTGCGCTTGGGAGTGATGATAGCTCATCCAGAAGTGATTGATTTGTATCACCGTGTTCGCAATCCTTTCAATACCAATGAGCTTGCTCAAGTGGCGGCCATTGCCGCCTTAGGCGACAAAGATTACCTCCAGGCTTCTCAAAAAGTCGTTTGGGAAGGATTAGATCAAATTTATAAGGGTTTGCGTGAATTAAATTTAAACTATCTTGAATCTCAGGCGAACTTTGTACTATTTGATACCGACCGAGACGCTCAACAAATTTATGAGCAATTATTGCGTCTGGGATTGATTTTAAGGCCGGTCGGCAATTATGGATTGCCTCGGCATCTGAGATGGACCATCGGACTCAAAGAAGAAAACGAGGCAGTATTAAAAGCCTTGAAGGATATTCTTCCTAGGTTTAATCCCATTGCGTGAGCAGAATTGAAGGAGCAGGTTTTATTATGGGTTATGTTGTAACAATCGATGGTCCGGCCGCATCAGGTAAAAGTTCAGTCAGTCGGGAGCTTGCTCGTCGCTTGAGCTGGAAATGGATTTCGACGGGAGCCTTTTATCGTGGTTTAGCATTTGTGGCCCATGAAGAAGGAATCGATCTCAATAATGAGAAAACCTTGGCTGAGTTAACTCAATCCCCAATTTGGTCTGTGGAGATGCGCCCAGAGAGAACCGAAGTTCTTTATCATGGGCGGGAAGTCACTGATGAAGTGGCCAAAGATCAAGTGGGCCTGTGGGCCAGTCAGGTGAGCCGGTTTCCAGAAGTTCGATCGAGGCTCTTAAAGAATCAGCGCGATTGCGAGGCCAAAACCATAGGCCTAGTGGCGGAAGGACGTGATTGTGGGTCTGTGGTTTTTCCCACTGCGCCAATTAAAGTTTATTTAACAGCAGATCACGTGCAAAGAGCGTCACGCAGGGCTCAAGATTTGGGCATGTCGGTGGAGGAAACCGTGGCGTCTCAAAAGGTACGAGACCATCAAGATTCCACTCGAAAGGCCGCCCCACTGCAGATTCCAGAGAATGCATGGGTTCTTGATACGACCAATTTGACTTTGGCGGAGGCGGTAAGCCTGATTGAAAAACGAGTCAATGAACAGGTAATTGTTAAATAATCTCTGCAATTTCCACAAGATAGTAGTCATAATGAGGCTCTTGTTTAGTGTCAGAGGACTAAATATCCGACTTTGGTCAAGTTTTTTTATTGTTTACTGGGGTTTAAATTTGACAAGCTATTTCAAGACCTCTAAAAGCTGATAATACTCATCATACGAGTGGCCGAATTCTGAGAATTCGAGCTAAAAAACGGAAGCGGGGTAGAGCCTGCTTCCACAGGAGGATCTTTTTTTCATGTCAAAACAATTAAGCAAGTCCGAGAAGGAACGGCTGAGCGTATTAGCGCTTCTTGATGCCGCTGACGGCCAAGTACCAGCCAATCCTGGCGACGAAGCTCCATTCAAGGGGCAGAACTTCGAATCTCTTTTCGAAGATTCAATCAAAGAAAACGACTTTAAAGTAGGAGACGTAGTCTCTGGAGTCGTTGTTGAAGTTCAGAGCGATTATGTGCTTGTGGACATCAATTACAAATCAGAAGGTCTTATCCCAATTTCTGAATTCAGAATGGTTGATGGCGTTCGTGATGTACGACCTGGTGAAAAGGTTGAAGTTCTTATCGATCGTATCGAGAATGAAAATGGCATGATCGTTTTATCGAAAGATAAAGCTGATATGCTTCGTGCATGGGCTGATATTTCTAAAGCCGCAGAAAACGAAGAAGTTATTGAAGGAACTGTTGTTGCTAAAGTTAAAGGCGGCCTCAGTGTTGATATCGGCGTTAAGGCTTTCTTGCCTGGCAGCCAAATCGATTTGCGTCCAGTTCGTAATATGGATGTTTATATCGGCAAAAAATATAAGTTCAAAGTTATCAAGTTTAATAAAAAACGTGGAAACATCGTTCTTTCTCGCCGTGCACTTCTTGAGCAAGAGAGAGAAACTCTCCGCAACCAGACTCTTGATACTATGAAGGAAGGTTCAATCGTTACTGGCTTGGTTAAGAACATCACTGATTATGGTGCGTTCATTGACCTTGGTGGTATGGATGGACTTCTCCACATTACAGACATGAGCTGGGGCCGCATTAAGCACCCATCTGAATTGCTCAATGTTGGTGACGAAATCACAGTAAAAGTTCTAAAATATGATAACGAGCGTGAGCGTGTTTCATTGGGTATGAAGCAGCTTCAACCTGATCCTTGGGATTCAGTTCGTGAAAAATTCCCAATTGGATCTAAGGCTCAAGGTAAGATCGTATCACTCACTGACTACGGTGCATTCGTAGAATTGGGTGAAGGCGTTGAAGGCTTGATCCACGTTTCAGAAATGAGCTGGACTAAGCGCTTGAAGCACCCATCACAAATCGTGAATGTTGGCGATGTTGTTGATGTACAAGTTCTTGAAATCGACGCTGAAAATCGTCGTATCAGCTTGGGCATGAAGCAGCTTCAACCGAACCCATGGGTTGAAATGAAAGAATCTTATGCTCCTGGAACGATCATTGAAGGCGAAGTGAAGTCGGTTACTGATTTCGGCGTGTTCATTGGGATCGAAGAAGGTATCGACGGTCTTGTGCACATTTCTGACTTCTCTTGGACTAAGAGAATCAACCATCCTTCTGAAATGTTCACTAAAGGTCAAAAAGTACGTGCGGTTGTCTTGGGAGTTGATATCGAGAATGAAAGATTCTCGTTGGGTATCAAGCAGCTTGAAGCAGATCCTTGGTCAAACATTGAGAACAAGTACTCTGTAGGCACTCAACACGATGTGAAAGTTGTTAAAACAGCTGATTTCGGTGTGTTTGTTGAGCTTGAGAGTGATATCGAAGGTTTAATCCACATTTCTGAACTGACTACAGATCGTATCAACCACCCAGACGAATTCGTTAAAGTGGGCGAGTCTGTAAAAGCAGAAGTGATCAGCATTGATAAGGACGCTCGTAAGATCGGTCTTAGCTCTAAGCTTGTTAAACTTCGTGAACAAAAGGCAGATGTTGATGACTACGTTAAGAAGGCCACAAGCACTTCTAAAACTAGCTTCGGCGATATCTTCGGAGATCAATTGAAAAACATGAAAACTGATAAACAATAAGTTTTGATGTTAAAATGATTTTTTCGCAAAAAGAGGAACCTAAAAGGGTTCCTCTTTTTTTAGGCCAGGTCTTCGACTTTTTTGGGTCGTTTGGCATCCGAATCGACCTAAGGATTGCTATCTTTGTTTTTGGTTTGGTCTTTTACAAAACGAATGCCGAGGCCTCGGCGTGATTCAAAGTAGTTTCGCAATTCTGGGATGCGCTTTTTCAAGTTCGAAAAGTGGGTGTCGAGTGTGTTGCGAGACACCTGAATCCCAGGCCAAATTTGAATTTCAAGGGCATCACGCTGGATCCATTGGTTAGGTTTAGCCATCAATAGAGAAAGAATCTGATACTCAGTTTTTGTCAGTGAAAGAGAACCAGTGGGCGTTCTAAGTCTAAAGTTGTTAGAATCAAGGGATATTGAGCTTCCGTCGATATTGATCGAACGTGGGTGCTTTTGGCGGTCCCGAAGTTTCATAAGGCGATCAATTTGTCCGTAGACTTCACTCGAGTCAAAAGGTTTCTCCAAGATTCCTAGCGCCCCATTATTGGTAGCACTGATTGCTATGGGTTTATCAATAAAGGCACTCATCAGCACCACTGCTGGAGCCGGTTGTAGCTCATGAGTGACGGCGAGGAGATCCAAACCGGAGGTTCCATTCTCTAAACGAATATCAAGCAATACAATATCGTAGGAACTATGCTTTAAAAGTTCCATGGCTCCTTCAAGTGAAGTCGTGGTTGAAACTTCATGACGCCCGTTCAGCATGGTCGCCAAAGCAATTAAAAGCTGTTCTTCATCGTCGATAATCAAAATTTTACAAGTATTACTCATAGTTGCATTCTCTCATACTTCGTTAACGAATGTTAAACCAATGAGCCTAATCTTGAGCAAAATTTGAGTTTCAATCTCATTTTGAAATTTAGCTTTTATAGGGAAGCAATAAAATGTGGTTAAGAAAAGTTAACTTCTGAATGCTGAGGAAGTCTCCCGCCACTTATAAGCAGATCTGAATGTAAAAAGGCCCTGCTGAACTATCAAAAGGTATAACCATTGTCATCAAGCCCTCAGGAGTGCTAATCGCGTGATCATGCCCCCTTATGATGGAAGGTCTGGAAAGGCCAAGTTCATAGCCGCTTTCGTTGAGTTTGGTTTTCGTCTGTCCATAAATAATATTTGCTAACTCGGCGGCGGCGTCTTCGATTTCGGGAGTGATGGCCGTATAGGTTTCTCCAAGCATGGATGACGCCACGTTTGTGAAGGTGGACGCCGGAAATCCAACGGCAAGTGTACCTTTAAAATGAGGCGAAACCAGAGGAATGACACCACTAATTTCGATTCCAAGTTTATCGCCTTTTTTTAAAATGTAAGGCTTTAGTGGTTTTAGGTCTTTGAGGTTTCCAAATGAAACGAGGGTCGTTTTTGTTGCCTCAATGAGTGGATTGATAAAGTTCACGTCGAGCTGAATTTTTTTGGCGGGAGGAGCTGCTGTCTTGTTGTCAAAGATCTCTTTTGCCTTCGTTGTTATCTCCTTTATCGCAAAAGGTTTATCATAGATAAAAATATTTTTAAGTTCTTTGGTTATTTTTTGATCTTCTTTGGAATGACCGGAGATTAGAAAAATGGGAGTTTCTTGATTGGACACCTGTTCTCTCAAGGCCCTGATTAGGTCGCAGCCATTTAGCTTTGGCATTCTTAAATCAGTACAGATAAGATTGAAAGATTGGTTTCTGGCTTTTCGGTAGGCCTCGATACCGTCGTTGGCCGTGACGATAATGATATTTGGAAACGACATAGTAAATGCTTCTTTGAGAGTTTCAATAAGTTCCTTTTCATCATCGGCAATCAGAATGCTGGGCATCTTCAACCTCTTTTTTTAACTTAGTGTATCAAACTCAATTTATTTATAAACGGTTGAACGTTTATTCGGCGAACTCCGATAGAAAACTGGACCTTGATAGAGCCCACATTTATTGCCCATTCTCTTAGCAGAATTTGGTATTTAGTGGAGTCTATTGGGTTTTGGAAGCATTACGAAGAATGTTTATTGGTAAATTACCGACTGATCCCGATCACTCATTTAAAACAAGATAGGGTGAGGTAAATCCACCATTTAATCGAAGGAGAGTTAAGTCGATGGCGTTGTTTTCGCATAAGCATAGTTCACTTTATGGGATTTACCATCGCTAAAAAGTTCAATCCATGGTCCTTCTTTGTAAGACTGCCCATCAATCTCGATGTGAGTTTCAAAACCTAGTTTATTTTCTGAGCTGCTCGTCTGGGGGCTTGGAGCGATTCGTTGGAGTTGAAATTCCCAGACGCCCTTGCCAAAACGATAATTCACTTTAATTGTGTTTAAGGGCTTGGGAAGTGATGGTTTAAAACAAATCATTTTTCCCTCTTTCATTTCAAGGCCGATGAAAAACTCGATGAGCAGTCGATAGGCCCATGCCGCCGACCCCGTATACCAGGTCCAACCGCCGCGCCCTTGGTGAGGGGCTCGAGAATAAACATCTGCGGCAATCACGTAGGGTTCCACCATATATTTCTCGACGGACACAGAATCAAGACTGTGATTGATCGGATTGACCATTGCAAAATACTCCCAAGCTAAATCGGTGCGTTCAAGTTTAACAAGAGCCATGATAGTCCAAATCGCCGCGTGGGTGTATTGCGCTCCATTTTCGCGTGTTCCAGGGACATAGCCTTTAATGTAACCAGGCTCCAGTTGATTTCCATCAAAAGGTGGATCGAGCAGACGAATGAGGCCACCATCATGATCAACCAAACGCCTTACGACAGATTCCATAGCCTGAGCCATTCGCTCTCTACTGCCGACCCCTGAGAGCACTGACCAACATTGTGGAAGTAAGTCGATTTGACATTCGGGGGATTGAGAGGAGCCCAGTGGCGTACCATCATCAAAATATGCTCGTCGATACCACTCTCCATCCCAGGCGTGAAGTTCAATGTTTTTTACAAGCTCTTGCATTTGTAAATTGATATTATTTATGAAAGAGTGATCGCCTTTAAGGTCTGCGACCTCGCGAAACTGCAGGAGCACATCATGGAGAAAGAAAGCGAGCCAGACGCTTTCACCCCGACCGAGGTGACCCACATCATTCATTCCGTCATTCCAATCTCCTCCACCCATCAACGGGAGACCATGGCGTCCAAACTGCAAGGATTTACGAATAGCTCTTACACAATGCTCATAGATGGTGCCGTCCTGGTCGGCAGTGGCGGGAATAGAATAGTGCGATTCCTCGGTGGCGGGGACTTCGGGGCCCACCAGAAAGGCGGTGCGTTCATTGAGCAAGCCTACATCGCCTGTCACTTTGACATAGCGGCTAACGGCAAGAGGTAGCCACAGTAGGTCGTCGGTTATTTTCGTGCGGACCCCTCTTCGATGAGGCGGGTGCCACCAATGTAAAACATCACCTTCGATAAATTGCATTGAAGCACAGCGGATAATTTGCTCACGCAAGAGATCGGGACGATTGTAAACAAAAGCCATAGCATCTTGTAATTGATCGCGAAAACCGTAAGCGCCACCTGATTGATAAAAACCCGTGCGCCCAAAAAAACGGGCCGACATGGTTTGATAAAGTAACCAGCCATTCCCTAGAAGATCGAAGGCCTGATCTCCTGTTGTGACCTCGATAACGTCTAGATCACTCTGCCACTGCTGTTTCACCGAGTGAAGCATTCGGTGCGCGGAACTGATGTTGCCCAATCTATCGAGAAGGACCTGCGCCTCATGCAGGGAGGGTGAGGTTCCCAGAAAAAAACAAAGATCTTTTCTCTTATTCGGGCCAAATTCAACGGCTCCTTGAAGGGCAAAACTGGGATCGATGGTTCCACTTTTTGTGAGCGAGAGCGTGCGATTTTTTAGCCCTTCAGGTGTATCGAGGCTTCCACTGCGTCCGATAAATTCGCTTCGGTCACAGGTGTAAGTCGGGTGCTCCGCGCTGACTTTGAGAAACGAGATTTCGTTGGAGAAATCAACGTTTTTTGGGTTTTGCGCAAAAAGTAATCCCGAACTTTTTTCTACTTCGGTGAGGATATGATGATGAGATTGAAATCGATGTTCACCCAAAGTGAGATCGACAAAGTATGTCCCCGATAAACGCCGCGGTTGATTGGTTGTATTGACCAATTCAATCAAAACGACTTTGATGGGTGAATTCGGCATAACAAAAACAGTAGTTTTCGAATGAATGCCGTTATGAATGGTATCAAATTGTGAGTAGCCAAAGCCATGGCGAATGACGAAGTCAGAATTCTGTTCTGGTGAAAATCGTAGTGGAGACCACACCGCTCCCGAATTCTCATCGCGTAAATAAAGACACTCGCCTGTTTTGTCTTCGACAAAATCATTATACCAAGGAGATATTCGATATTCATGAGAATTTTGGTACCAGCTGTAAGAGCTACCGCGTTCCGAAATAACGGTTCCAAAGTAAGGATTCGCAATGACATTAACCCAGGGAAGAGGGGGTATTTTGTCTTTGCTAAGGCGAATACAATACTCATTTCCACTCATGGAATAACCGCCAAAGTTGTTCTCCAGTCGCAAGGATGGTGGTCTTATGTTTTTAAATTCTGATGGAAAAGTTTTGTTACGATTAGAAAAGGTAGGACGGGGATTCTTTTGCCGGGTTAAGTTGTCCACACGGTCGAGTTGTTCTTCGAGCGACCCTTCGGTGTCAAGCAAGGTAATTACCGCAAGGTGCTTCAGGAAAATACGATCCTGAGACTGGATATCCCCGGCTCGTCTTACAAAAACTCCTTCTGGTCTGTCAACCAACTCCATCCTTACGAACGAACTCGTCAGAGAAGTCAAATAGTCGGAGATTTCCCGCCGATAGGAGACCTCCTCGGTGCTGAGAAGGATTAGATCGACCAGCAGTCCTTTGTGCCTCAAAAAACCATGGGCCTTGAGAATTTGCCGTACAAATTCATGGACCATGGTTGAGGAGACCGATACTAAAATGATCGGTCGGTCTCCTGAAATTCCATACTGCCAGAGGGACGCAACATTTCTGGAGCGAATTTCAGCGGTACTGGGGAGGAAGCCACGAAAGTGTGGCGTTGGAAATACGACGTAATTACTGAGTTTGTTAAAAAGAAAACTTTCCTCATCGCTGATTCCTGACTGTTCACAAAAAGATTTACTGTGTGTCCAGGCCATGTGCGGAATCTTTTTGATTGTAGGAATATCAGAATATTTCATGATGAGGTTCTCTACCT
Organism: uncultured Pseudobdellovibrionaceae bacterium; assembly: GCA_964648725.1. Taxonomy (GTDB): domain Bacteria; phylum Bdellovibrionota; class Bdellovibrionia; order Bdellovibrionales; family Bdellovibrionaceae; genus CAUJGP01. Next base: position 11,044 of record CAZYOE010000056.1, read on the forward strand.
GTTGTTCATTCTCTGAGAATCCTAAACAGAAGTGCAATTTGATGGTTTTTTTTGGAGGGAGTTTAAAGGCACATTGTAAAGAGACAATAGGATCGAGCGTTGCTCCCGACCCATTGCTTAACGAACTTGCGAAGGAACGGTGAAGGGCCTGGGGCTCTTTAATTGAACCATCACGGCCAATAAATTTCATACGATCCGTTTCAAATGAGATTTCTGAAAGAGGCACCCCCTCTTCATTCAAAATAAAATGATACAATTTAGTTTTTGGCTCTTTCGCAGACCGCCTGCGGCGCTGGCAAATAATGGCATTTAGTTTATCGGAATAAAATGACTCGATAAACAACTTCGAAAAGGAGGGGTGACTCAAAAATGCGATATTAGGGGCCATGGCAACTTCAGCAAAACTCGTAACTTTAAGTTCGCGTAAAGTATCAGTCGTATTGGTGAGTGAGAGACTCCGAATTTCAAGATTGTCGACGGGCGATATAGAGATATGAGTTTTACAATTGATGCCAAGATGCTGCCTTTCAACTTCAATATGGGAGTCAAAAAAACGGACCTCTGAAACCTTTGTTGGGGTCTCTGTAGGAAAGTATGAGGTGGACCAAACTTCTTTATTCTCTATGTCAGTGACATAAAAAAACAGGCCGTCGAAACATTGAAGTTGTTCATCTCGCCAGGGAGTTAAAGCCACTTTTTGACAGCGGGAGTAGCCCGTCCCATTATTAGTGTAAAGTAGGTGATAATGGCCATTCGAGAGTAGGCCCGCCTCTGGTAGTCTTAAATCTCCACCTTTAAACACTCGAATATCAGACTTTTTGGAAATGGATTTATCATCGGTAAGGGCTGCGGTTTCATATTCGAGGGCTTTGATGGGTCTTGTTTCCGGAACACTTTCTTGCATGAGAATTTCGAAGGCTTGAAACTTGGGATCAGCTAGAAACCGTCGGATCATGATATTATCGCGTAGCAGGTTTGTAATTGCGATCATGGACATACCTTGGTGGTGGGCCATAAAAGATTGAACGAGGGCACAGCGATTGCCTTTTGGGAGCCGATGTCGCGTGTAATCGATCGCTTCGAAGAAGCCATAACTCCCGCGAAAACCCTTTTCTTCAAGATCCTGTAGATTACTGAGGGCCAGATTATGGTCAACCATCAACGCTAAAGCTGAGGCATAGGGAGCAATAACCAGCTCATACTGCAAATCACGCTTATAACCGAGTTCGGGAACGCCAAAGGCCCGATATTGATAGTTCATGAGTTGGTCGGTGGCAAAATACCCAGATTCTGACATTCCCCATGGAATGCCGAGAACCTTGCCGTATTCTACTTGTGAAGCCACTGCTGAGGAGCAACTCACTTCAACTAGACTATTTTTATAGAGAGGCATATAGAGATTGGGCATCAAGTACTCAAACATGGAACCACTCCAAGAAAGAAGCGATGCCTTACCCTTAATGCTCGTGAGTGTGCGGCCAAGTGCAAACCAATGGTCCATCGGAACTTGTCCGGTGACGATGGCCAAATAGCTGGTCAGGCGTGCTTCGGAGGCAAGTAAATCATAGTATCCTGAGTCGCGCCGCTGATCCGTGACATTGAACCCGATGGTAAATAATTTTACATTAGTATCAAAGAGAAATGAAAAGTCCGCCCCAAGATAGTTATCCAACTTTAGAAGGAGAGCTTGGATCTTTTGTCTGAGGATTTCACCTTGGGCTGATTCTAAGACTTCCTTTAATCCTTGCTTGAGGACGTACAGGCTGCCAATAAAATTCCCGCTATCAACCGTAGAAATGTATTTGGGCAAAAGAGGCTGCAACGTGACTGTGTCATACCAATTAAGGAAGTGTCCTCGGTATCGTTCCAGGGTATCAAGGGCCGAGAATTGTTTTTGAATTTTATCGACCAATTTATCGTTTGATATTAAGCCCAGATCCCAACTCGCCAGAGCGGAAACCAGAGAAAGACCAATATTGGTCGGCGAGGTGCGATTAGCAACCTTTAAAGAGGAATGTCCTTGAACATTATCGGGCGGTAGCCAATGATTTTCTTCCGTTTCAAAGGTATCAAAGTAGCTCCAAATATCTTGAGCCAGTTTTTGCAGATAAGAACGCTCATAGTTTTTGAGCTTTCGAATTTTCTTATTGGTGGGATTACTGATCCACCAGGCAATTCCAGGAGAGAATCCCCAGGCCGCAATTAGAAGAGCATAAGTCAAAGTCGGCCAGGAAAGAGTGTTCATCCTCAGTGTCAATAGAAAGAATAGCAATACTGCAAACACGGGCACCAGCCAAAAAATACGAAAGTAGTCTTTTAAAGTCGATTGCTGAGCCGACTTCAAGCTGTGGAAGCAGGTCCACTCCAACAAAAGGTGTTTAGAGAACACGAGACGAAAAAGGGTGCGACCAATGGCATCGATATTTTGCAAAGCCTCGATAGGCAAAAAGACGACATGCAGGAAGCCTTGAATCAAAGGTTTGTAAAACTTTTTGAAGGAAAAACTGATGAAAGAAGTTGAGAACGATTTTTTGAGACTGATGATCAGTTGGTCAATCGCGCCAAAGACAAAGGGGCCAAGAATCAAAAGGATAAAAGTGGCTAGTTTGAGCCCTGGTTTTTCAGGAGAAGAGAGTGACCAAGTAAACAGGCCCATGGCGGCAATTGAAACGCAGCTTCGTCTCAGATTATCAAAAATCTTCCATTTCGAAAGCCCTGACAATTGGTTTTTCTCGCGTCTATTTTGAAAGCCAGGAACCTGTGGAAGAAGCCAGGAAGCAATTTGCCAGTCGCCGCGAGTCCAACGATGGCGGCGATAGACATCGGTGAGAAACTCTTGAGGCTGATCTTCATAGAGGACGACATCGCTAACCAGGCCTGACCTTACAAAACAACCCTCGATAAGATCGTGGCTTAGAATACGATTTTCTGGAAATCGTTTCTCCATCATGCAATGAAAGACCTTGCGGTCATAAATGCCTTTACCAATAAAGGAGCCCTCTTCAAAAAAATCCTGGTAGATGTCAGAAACGAGTTTAGTGTAAGGGTTAACACCAGGCTCAGGGTTGTAGAGCTTGAAATAGAGAGAAAAGAACTCTAGGGGCATGCCGCTACCAATGCGCGGCTGCAGGAGTCCATAGCCACGCCGTACTTTTTTAGCTTGTTCATCAAAGATGGGACGATTTAAGGGATGATCAATATTCCCGATCAGTTTGTGGGCCGCCCCAGGGGTCAGTTGGGTATCAGTATCTAAAGTGATGATATATTTAGTGTCCTGCAAGCCTTCTAGTTGCCCAATGATACTTGAGAAAAAATGCTCGCCTTGCCCATTCAAAAGATGTCCGAGGGCTTCGAGTTTTCCCCGCTTTCTCTCGTAGCCCATCCATTTTTTTTCAGTTGGGTTCCATAGTCGGGGGCGATGGAAGAGAAAGAACTTAGAGTTGCTTTGATATTTTTTATTAAGTGACTGAATGCCTTCTTCCGTCAACTTTAAGAGAGGCGTGTCGGATGGCGTTGATTCAGTGTCGGCATCGCGGAAGTCAGTGAGAAGCGCAAATTGTAAATGAGGACTTTGATTGCCTAAATGGCGGATCTCCAGGTCTTTGAGCAAGTTTTGCACTCCAGACTCATTAAGTAACAGAGTTGGCACCACCACGAGTGTGCTAGCGGTGAGAGGTATTTCATTGGAGTAATCCATTCGGGGTAAATGCTTAGGTGCTATAAACCGATGGAAGAAGGAAAAAATAAAAGCGAGCAGAGCCTGACTGGTTAAAAGAAAAATACCAAGTGCCACAAAAAAAAGCATTCCCCATTGGGTTTGCCATTGCATTTCATACAATCGAGTCAATTGATAGGTCATCCAAAGGCTGCTCGCCGTAAAACCAAAAAAGAATAAGCGGAAAGCGTTTTCTTTAATGAGTTTGAGGACACGAGTTTTTAAGTAAGGTTGAATACCGAGTGAATGGAGAAACGCTTCCTGACCGGCATCGATTAAGTAATAGCCAACATGTTGTTCAACGGATTGACTTTGCACTTTGCTAAAATCAACCAGTTTTTCAGCAATGATCCACTCTGGTATTTCACTGGCTCTTGCGATCTTTTCGATGGCCGTCCGATAGCGGTCTCGAGTGTGAAAATCCATCTTCGAATAGATATTGGCTGGGTCTAAGTTGAGTTGTTGGTCCAGAGCACTATGGTCTTCGGTAAAATCCTGCCAGTTGATTTGATTGATCAGCCTGATGCTTGTTATGAGATTTGTCATCTCAATCTGCTCTTTCGCCAATCTTTGTCCTTGGACATGGGTGTAATGCTCAGTGGAGCTACCACTTTCTTTGAGTTTCATCTCTATCCACTGTGCAGCCAAAGAGATTTTCATTATTGCTTCTTGGCTATGGCAACATCTTGAAAATTCTGATACGAAGGCCGGAGTCAACGTCGGCTCCGAGTGTGCTAACTCTCGGATGAGGTTGATGGTAGCAGATGAGGACTCTTTGGTGATTGCCACAAATTTTTTAAACCAAAATTGAGCATTTTCGCGGTCAAGTTTTTGTGCCACCATTTCTACGCAAAGACGTCGCAACTTTTCAATGATTGAAATTCTCAGCATGATGGGTACCGCCCAAAGTTCTCCAATCGTTAATAACTCATGTCTTTGAAATGAGCTGATAAAATGGTTTAAATCAGCAAGGTCAAAGTGACCATTCATGTGCTCGACAAAGTCGATAATGATGTTGTAAATTCGGGGGGCATTTTTGATCTGCCCTTCCGAACTGAGCGGTAGAGTTTTGTTGTACTTGTGTGAGTAATGCTTTTGAATCAGTTGGGTTTGTTCACGAATCAAGTAAAAGTTGTCTAAGAACCATTCAGTGGATGGTGAAAAAGTGTGTTCTTTATTAGAGTACTCAGACAAAATATAATAAGCTTGAAATAGAATATTTTTATTGGCCTTGAACCTCAACAAAAGATCTTTGCTGACGCTTCCTTGTTCTGCATGAAACAAATGGGCGAGAGCACTTGCATGGTGCCCAAGCTCAACGTGTTTGAAGATTTTATTTTCCATGTTTTCGGCGTAAGAGTTTTTTTGCATATCGAAGGGCATTGCGGAGATGGGCTTCTTCTTTACAGCAAAGTTTCTCAAGTTGGAAAATGATATCTTTCAATTTGTGTACTTTCTTTTTAGAGCGAGGACGATGAGTGATTTTTACGAGTGCCTCGTATTTTTCGTAGGGTGTTGCACTATCTTGAATTTCATTTTTTGGACCTTTCATCATGCCTCCATTTCCAATTTATTTAGATTCCTTGTCCAACAAGTTTAACAAAGTCAGCTTCTGTGACGATGCCGATCAAGTGATTGCCGTCAACCACAGGAAGGCAACTAATTTTATTTTCAAGTAAGAGACTGCTGACATCCATCAAGTTGGTGTCGGGTTGGATTGTTTCCGGTGTTTTGGTCATTACCGAAGTGACCCGAATTTCATGGTAGGGATTTTTCGTTTTTTCGGCAGTCTTCCATGGTTTGATTTGCAAGACGGTATTGAGAATATCCCTGTCTGAGATAATCCCTTGAATATCGCCTTTAGAATCAATCACCGGAAGATGGCGAATATTGTTATCGGATAGTAAGCCAATGGCAGTGTTGAGATCTTCGGTCATGTTTACCGAAACTGGATCACTCTGCATGATGTCTGCAGCCGTTAATTGTTTTAAGGCTTCGAAGCCTTTGGCGAGATCTGTGATTTGCATAGGGGATTTTGGGCCATTAGGGGAGGCAAATTTGTTCTTTACCTCTTCATAGTCTTGTTCACACTCAATACAGAATCGCGATTCCGGAATAACGGCGAGTCTCTCTGGGGGAATGATTTCGCCGCAGCTCAGGCAGTTTCCATACTGACCCTTATCCAAGCGATCAATGGCGTCTTCCACGTCGAGCAGGCTCTTTACATTTCGTTGAGAAAGGGATTCAAGGACCTCAACTGTTTGCGTATCGGTGGCTAAATCGGCCGGATGTGACCGTATTTTTGAGATTTCGCCAGTTTCATCCATTCCCAGTTCTTTGAAGGCATGTCTTTTGAGTGATTCATCGGTCTCTAGAATCACTCTTTTGCGTTTTTCAAGAAGATTTCTCCAGCGAACAGATTCGTCATTTGAAAGAGTCATTGGTACCGTTTCCATAGTTAAACCGCCTCTCCGAATTCAAGCCGTCAGTAGCTCTTATATTTGTTAGAATATAGTTTTCGCTCACGCACAATAAGTTCATGAACGAGCGGGATAACATTTCCCAAACAAAATAGAGTTAGCGGGAAAGTTTTAGGAAAACTTAATATTTAGACCCTTTTATTGATTTGAGGGATAGGCAAAAATTGAAGTTTCTGGCTTTTTATAATGAGCTTGTTCTAAAAGCTGATTGAAAAATTCAGGCACTCTGCTTTCGAGCCAGTAGGAGGGTAGTCCAAACCGATCGCTTGCGATAAAGCCGACATGCCCCCCGAAATCAGATGTCTCTACAATGATTGAAGAGGACAGCTCTTTTTTTTGCGGAAGAATTTGCGGCGGCATAAACGGGTCATCTTTGGCGTGCAGAATTAAAGTGGGTGTGTGAATTTGAGTAAGGCTCTGTCGTGAACTACAGGTTTGGTAATAAACGCTGGCGTCATCGAATCCATGAAGGGGGGCGGTGATATACTCGTCAAAGTCTGCAATGGTTTTAATTTTCCAGAGGGAGGGAATCTTTTGGAGGTTTTTGAGTTCTCCGTGGAGCAGGTTTTCCTGAAAATGTTTGAGTTTTTGGTAGTGATTCCATTTCATGAAACTAAGTAGGTATTGCTCATAAACTTTTGAAAAGCCTTGCTGCAGACGTTCGGTGGCCAAATTGAGCTGCAAAGGCGCGGAAACAGAGATGGCGGCAAACAAATGGGATTTGTTTGAGGTTTCTGAGAGCCATTTTAAAAGGATATTGGCGCCCAATGAAAAACCGACAGCTCCAAGGGGGCGATTTGGAAAACGGGCGCGAAGAGTCTCTATGACGAGGTTAAGATCATCGCTGGAGCCCCCATGGTAGCTGCGCGATCGTTTATTGGGTTCACCACTACAACCACGGAGATTCATCGCGACGGAGGCAAAACCTTGAGTGCTCAACGCTTTTTGCAGGCCTTTAATGTATTTGGCTTTTGAAGAACTGGCTAAGCCATGTATAAGTAAGATGAGAGGCTGGTGGCCCTGCTCCAGCCAGTCTATATCGATAAAATCATTATCAGCCGTAGTGAGACGTTCGCGGATAGAGCGTAGAGGAATATCTTTTCGAAAGAGGGTGGGCCATAGAGTTTGTAAGTGTTGGTTTTTCAGAATGGCGTTGGGTTCAAAGGCACTCTGTATAATTTTGCCACCTTGAAAGTTCATGAGGAATTCTCCTTATCGCAATAACCGCGTTCAAACGGTCATAAGCATAGTTTTAGGGAGCCAGCAGTAAAATTCAATACACTTTTTTAAGGTATTAAATTACAATACTTGGAGCATGGAACAAACGCACCGTCTCATTGAAACTTTGAAGAAAGTCTTGAAGTCCCGTGGGGTCACCTATAAGGATTTGGCCAAGAGCCTCAAGCTCAGTGAGGCAAATCTGAAGAGGGCTTTTTCAAAACAGTCCTTCACACTTCAGCGCCTCGAAAGCATATGTCAAATCCTTGAAATCGATTTTTACGAGCTAGCCAAGCAAGCTAGAGGGCATGTTCAGGACGTGATGGAAAGTTTGAATGTAGAGCAGGAACGCGCGCTCGCCCAAGACCCCGCTTTATTCACTATGTTTTATTTAGGCTTATCGGGTATGAGTCTTAAACAAATTGATATTGATTATGATTTTCTGGGAAAGTCTCAGCAATTGCTGATGAAGCTTGATCGGTTGAAACTCATAGAGGTTCATCCTAACTACCGGATTAAACTTTTAGTGGCGACAAACGTCCGTTGGTTACCCAGGGGGCCATTGAATGAAAAGTACGAAGAGGAAATCAAGAGGGAGTTTTTAAGTGCCGCTTTCATAGGAAAAAATGAAAAACTTCGATTTTTATCAGGCTATTTTTCAGACAGCGCACTGAAGTTGCTGACGGTAAAAGTTGAACGTTTGTTGGGAGAATTTTTGGAATTGTCGGAAACCGAAGTAAAATTAGGCGTTAGCAATGGAACTCGCCAATGGCTTTTGTTGGCCTATCGTCCTTGGGCTTTCTCCGTCACCTCGAGGTTTGAGAAAAAGAAAAGATGAGGGGCTTATGACTTATCCCGCGGGAATTGCAAAATATCAAAATGAATGTGAACAAATTGTTGCAATCGCACGGCGTTTACATCAAAGAAATATGCTCGCTGCGGCTGATGGAAATATTTCCTGGCGAGTGAGTGAGAATGAAATTCTGATCACTCCTTCGGGATTGGCAAAAGCTTTTATGAGTCCGGCCCAGATGGCGTTGATCACATTGAATAATGAACTGCTTATTGGCAGTGCCTCATCCGAACGCTTGATGCATCTCGAAATTTATCGCCAGTGCCAAAAAGCTGTCGCCGTCGTTCATGCTCATCCGCCAACGGCGATTGCTTGGTCCATTGCCCGTCCTGATTTACGACACTTGCCTGCAGAGTCACTAAGTGAAGTGATTTTAGCTTGTGGTGATATTCCCTTTGTGCCATATGCTCGGCCCGGAACGATTGAAATGGGGACTGCTTTACCCAGTTTTATTCCAAAGTATCGGGCATTGATCCTCTCTCGCCATGGTGCTCTAGCCTGGGGCGAAGACCTCGACGAGGCTTGGCGTGGAATGGAACGAATAGAACATTCCGCCGAAATTCTTTGGCGAGCTCAGCAATTGGGTGGATTATCCATTCTTCCTGCGGAAGAAATCGCTGTCTTGCGTTCCATGCGAGAAAAACTTGGCGAAAGACTTTTGTGATGCGACCTGGGTTCAAAATAAATGCCATTTAGCCATTAAGGTTATTTTGACAGCGAACCCGCCAGAAAATAGAGTGCGTTTAATTTTAAGGGAGATTTCGTGATTCAATTAGAAACTTTGGCCCTCAAATTCACCAAAGGATTGGCTCCGGCAGAATTGGCGATTCTTGATCAGACTTTGTTACCTCATCAGGAAAAATGGATAACTCTTGATTGCGTTGCCAAGACGATCGAAGCTATCAAAGCTTTAAGAGTGCGTGGAGCACCCCTGATAGGGGTCGTAGCGAGTTTGAGTCTGGCCCAGTCTGCAGATCTAGGCACTGATGCAAAACAGTTACTCGAGGAAGCTGATTCACTTTATGAAGCTCGTCCCACTGCTGTAAATTTAATGGTGTGCATGGAGCGAATGCGCAAGCTTTTGCGAGCAGGTGCATCAGCGAGTGAACTGCTTTCTGCGGCTGTTGCGATTTTTAATGAGGATGTGCAATTGTGTGATCGAATTGCAGCTAATGGGGCCGAACTCCTTCAGACTGGCGATTCAATATTAACTCATTGTAATACTGGTGCCCTTGCAACTGCGGGTGTCGGGACGGCATTAGGGGTGATTCAAAAAGCCCACTCCCAAGGGAAAACAATTCATGTTTATGTAGATGAAACCAGGCCCCTCCTTCAAGGTGGACGTTTGACCGCTTGGGAACTTCAAAAATTGGGAATTCCTTACACCTTAATCACTGATAATATGGCTGGGCATTTAATGAATCTTGGAAAAATTCAGAAGGCGATTGTGGGTTGTGATCGTATTGCCGCAAACGGAGACTTTGCTAATAAAATTGGAACTTATTCGGTGGCAGTTTTATGTCAGTATCATAAGATTCCATTTTATGTGGCGGGCCCCTATACCACCATGGATTGGGAATGTCCCTCTGGTGCGGCAATTCCTATCGAGCAACGACGAAGCCAAGAGGTTTTAGGGGTTGAAGGAAGCTTTGGGACTATTGCATGGGCACCCAAAGATAGCCCGGTTTATAACCCGGCTTTTGATGTCACTCCATCCAGCTTAGTGAGCCATTGGATTTTAGATAGTGGAGTTTATGATCGTTCGGATTTTGAAAATAGAAGGGTTAAAAAATGTTTGCAGTAATTGGTGGGTCAGGGTTTGAAAAGTTTGAGGGTTTTGAAGTTATCGAAGTACTTGATCGAAACACCCCGTTTGGATTGGCGGCCAGCGGATTTAAAAAAGTGCGCGTAGAGGGGCGAGAGTTTTTGTTCTTATCCCGCCACGGAGAACATCATGAACATTTACCATCTGAAGTAAACTATCGGGCCAATATTTTTGCTCTAAAAAAACATGGCGCTAAGGCCATAGTTTCATTTAGTGCTGTCGGTTCTCTGGAAAAAGAGTGTGCTCCGGGCGATATGGTTGTTCCAAATCAATACATTGATCGAACAAAAGGTGTCCGTAAACATACTTTTCTGGGTGAAGGGGTCGTTGGACATGTCTCGCTAGCCCATCCCATTTGCGATGTGATGGAAAAAAATCTCCAATCCATCGCTGGCACTGCGGAATTCAAAATTCACTTTTCTAAAACCTATGTATGCATTGAAGGCCCTTATTTTTCTGCAAAAGCAGAAAGTCAGGTTTATCGACAAATGGGGGCGAACATCATTGGGATGAGCAACTTTCCGGAATATGCTTTAGCGAGGGAAGCAGGACTGCCCTATTTACCTTGTTGCTTTGTGACCGATTATGATTGCTGGGACGACAATATTCCCCATGTTACCGTAGACGAGGTTATTAAAGTGATGAAAGGAAATAATATTAAGGCCTTTGGCATGTTTAAACAGATTTTGTCGAGTAATGAGTTTTGGCATGGCTCCAAAGCCCCTGAGTCGGGATTAAAATCCGGTTTGTTTATGCCAAAAGAACTTATTCCGGAAGAAAAAAGACACTGGGTGGAATTCTTGATGTCCTAGGTTTTATGGAGATTCCGCTGAAAAAGTCCAACTTCTGCGTTGCCTTCACTTCATCTCTCACTCAACGTAGGGGAACTACGCCTCGTTCGATGCACAGGTTTGGACTTGTGGCACGATCGCAGCATTGTTGAAGGTCATGACGATCACCTCTACCTTGAAGGGTCCAAAGTGAATGCCACATTTGTGATTAGTATTCCTTCTGCCCCTTTGAATAGTCTTGCGGCTTAGTCGTAAAATTTATCGGAAAAACATTTATTCTCAAAAGAGAAGAAGTCGATGGCCCAATGGTGGTAATGAAAACGCCCATAGGTAGGGTGATCAAGGAATTGACAATCCCGGCTCTCTTTGAGTTTTTTCCAATCATTCTCTAGATTCCGCAGAATAATTGAAGAAAATGAAGAGGTCAGCCCTTTAGGTAAATTTTGTTTACCCAAATAAAGAAAGAAATTAGAGTCTTGACCTTGAAACGGGCCGCCGATCCAGAGATGGTTATTGCCTTTTTGTTTATACAGAAAAAACAAACCGTAAGAAGAAGAGCGAGAAAGAATATACTTTAGCTGAGCCGTGACCGGTTTGATCTGTTCGAGGGTATAGATTTTTCCTTGGCAATAGGAAGTCAGTTTCATTCTTCTATTCTATTAAGTTTACCGCTATGACTCAATACTTGGATCACACAAAAAAACGCTTACAAAATCAGTGTCTCAATCTGGCGCAAAAGACTCCTCTAAGGAGCTCAAGAATACCTTTTCGGTGAACTAGGTTGTCACTGATTGTTGTATACTCCATGTATGGAACATCCAACGCAAGTGAGTCAATGGAAGCCGCTTTGTCTGGCTAAATTAATAGTTAACTTAGGTTTCAAAGACCGAATCAACGTGCTTTTGCCAACCTGACGGGGTCCTAACAGGAGGAAGCTTTTTGATTTAATAATTTTTTTGCTAAAACAGATTGAAAGTCAAAGTAAACAAACTCATTAATTGGATTTTCCGGCCTGTGAACTCTGGCACGCAGATTGTTTATTTATAAATAAAACTGTTTTATTGAACACCTCCTTGAAAAGGGATTATTATGATGTCACGGATATTGTTGGCTTTATTGATGGGAACGGTAATGATGGCTTCACTGTCAAGTGGCGCGAAAGGGAATGAGTGTTTAGGTTCTTTACAGCATAAGCTGAAAAGGGTGGAAAAGACCCTTAAGACAGAAATCAGCCGATTGGGAGATAGTCTGTCGGCCATTAAGTCAAAAGATGAGCTCCGTTTGTATCTCGCTGACCCTAAAGTTCCGGGCGGTAAGGATGGACGTAGAGACTTCTTTTTCTTAGAAGCCTATGGCCAAATACTAAGACATTATAAAAAGGGTGAAGGGATACGCAACAACTTCCGTGAGATCGTCGATGGAAGCTTTAAAGTTATTGAAGATAAAATTGGTAAGTATACAGAGCACATCGAAGTGGCTGATGCCGCAAAAGCTTTTAAGATGGATCCGGCTTTTACGGACTTTTTAGATGTAAAAACTGAAAAGGCCTTGTCTGAACTTTATGATTTTATGGTCGAAGAAGGTTGGCTAGGAAAGAATCTTAAAAAGCTGGATGAAGTTAAAGAAGCGATCACGGAGTTAAAATGGTCGGAGGAAAAAGGCCGCGATCACAAGTTATTCTTTCGTGCTTTGCGCGATACGTTTGAAGCTTACCATGAGAAAATGGAAGAGGAAATGAAGCCAGTTTTGAAAGCTAAAAACTGGAAGTACATGGAAAACATGGAAGGAGGCCTTCATGAAGTTCGTCGTTTGTTTCGTTGGGTGATGATTATCATGCAGATGAGGCCTGAAGCATTTTCCTATTCCAAAGTGCTTGACCCACAAAATTTGGCATTAACAGGTCTTGAACTTGACGTGGCCAAAGCCTCGCTTGAAGATGCGCTTGAGCGTAAGTCCGCGATGCTAGATTTTGCCATTAATAAGGAGGGCACTGCGGTGGTAACACCGGAAGCTTCTTTTTATATATCTGGTTTAGTGGATCGATTAGGAATCCTGAAGAAAAAGTCAGAACTCTATTTCAAGTTGCAAGCTGAAATAAAGCTTTTCCATGATGAAGATGGAAGTATGGCTGGTCTCAATAGTAATGCTAGCGATAAAGTGATCCAACAGTATATTATCGACGCCTCGACAATGAGCCCCCCCGGGATGAGTCTCCAAGGATATTTTGTGGCCGGCGATAGCAATCCGTTTCAAAAAATTCGTCAAGACACGCTTGAACTGCTGGCGCGATTTTGGAAGTTGAAGTCTTTGGTTGAGTTCGAAGAGGCTTCCGATGAGGCGCGTGTCTTCTGGGACAAGCGCGATTAATGGGTTAAAGAAAGGTCGAAATCAGTTGTGGGGGGCGATATGGAATTCAAATACGAAGTTGGACCAATAGGGGTCTGGCTTATTCCTTGTCTGAAAGACAATTATATTTTTGTAATTCATCATTCTGGAGTCAATAAAACTATTGTTGTCGATCCGTGCGAGTCAGATAAAGTGCGTGAATTTTTAAAAAATCACTCATGGAACTTAGATGAAGTTTGGATCACCCACCATCATAACGATCATATTGGCGGAGTCAGGGAGCTGAAAGAGTTGTTTTCTCCATTGATCAGAGGCTCTCAGCAAATACCCGGACGTATTCCGGGAGTCACTACGACAATGACAGCCTCTTCGCATTGGAACCTTGGTGCGTTTGATATCTCGGTCTTGGAACTTCCAGGGCATACTCATGATCATATTGCATTTTGGGTCCGCGATCAGAGGCATTCTTTACTCTTTTCTGGCGATGTGCTTTTTGGTCTCGGTTGTGGGCGGCTCTTTGAAGGGACCTATGAGGAGATGTTTACTTCCTTAGAGAAAGTCTCGAGTTTACCTTCGACCACAAAGATCTTTTGCAGCCATGAATACACAGAATTGAATCTCGAATTTTCGTTGCAAATGGCGCCTGATCTCATGCCTTTACAGATGCGGGCTATTGAAATCCGCGAGCGACGTGGCCAGGGAATACCAACCGTTCCTCTCACCTTATCCGAGGAGTTAGCAACAAACCTATTTTTACGCGCCCTGAAAGCACCTAGCCCCCGCGAAGAGTTTCAGACTCTTCGCGATAGCCGGAATAAGTTTTAAATTATTTTGGTTTTGGAGTGCATCCAAGTTTTGTGAAGGTTCCGGATAAACGCCCTTGGATGCAGCGGCGCGGTTCAAAGAGACAGCTTTCAGCCGGCGTATCTTCCTTGAAGGCAATTGAGATTGTGCCATCAGGGATTTTGAGGTTATTGAGAGTACAGTCGTAGGCCTGTCCATTTGGTGGTTTATAAAAACTCTCGCCGCATGTCAGATTACTATAATCATTATTGCCGGTCAGAGTACCGTTGTTACAGCGACGAATCTGTGCCACGCAGTTATTAGATCCTGTGGCTAGCCTTGTATTGTAGGCAAAAACTATTTGTCCATGGGCAACGGAGGTACCATCGATAGAACAGGGGGCTTTACCAGCCACGACACCCATTGGATCGATATCGCAATGCTCTTTAGTATAGGAGCCAGAGGTTGGATTCATGATTCCATCAAAGCATTGCCGGACTTCAAAGAGATCACAAGTAATTCCATTGGCAGCATTTTTTAGGTTCCAAGTAACATAAAGATGAGGAACCACTGTGCCATTAGGCATTGTGCATGACTTATAACTTTGGAGTGGGGGCAAATTCATAGCTTGGTTATCATCAACAGTGGCTTCCACCGAGTTCACTTTCACAGAATCAAAATGAACCGCCTGATTCCTTGCACAATTTTGAAACGCAGTGATTAGAATAAGATTAAGTATGGTAAATCCGATGAGTGTTTTCACGGTCTACCCCCCTTCCCTAGTTTTCTAATATGCAAAAAAAAGTCCCAACCCGGCAGTCGTCAATTCAGGCATTTACAATTGGCAACAAGTGCGAGTGATTAGTATTTTTTAGTCAGATGCAAACTTCATAGACAGGATGGGGGGTCTCCATCAAAAAAGTGTAACCTATTGATAATTGGGCTTGATGTATCTTG
>CAZYOE010000057.1:0-25848 GCA_964648725.1 uncultured Pseudobdellovibrionaceae bacterium
TTTAAAAGTATTGGCTCGTCTTTGACAGGCCCAAGTAGTCCAATGGAATTTATAAATATATTTAAAAACCCAGACGATGGAAAACGAGTAGCAAAGCAGTTGAAATCTTTTAAATTGACTTATGTGGATCAAGTGGTCCAAGAACTCGACTTGAATCCACTTATTGCTTCTCAAGTTAAGATTCGAATAAAGGCAGCGATCGATGCCCTTGAATCTTTTACCGAAGGTGTTGTTAAGAACAATAATGAACTTGAAATCGCTTTAAAAATTGTTCGTCAGAGAATGGGGCGAAAAATTGAATCACGATATCTGAGAAATATATCGACCTACGTGAGAAATCGATTTTATGACGATTTCTCGCGAAATACTGAATTTGCTTCCTTTGAAGACTATAAAAAACTTGTGAATTCTATCCCAGCCTATCGGAAGATGATAGAAGAGTTTTGGCAAGGTAAGAGGATTCGAATAAGTGCCCCGTCTTCAAATAGACTGTCTATTCTTGGTGCTGGGTTTCTAAATATGAATGAAACCCTAACTTCTTCCAATATGGGGGTTGGCTATCAAGATGCGCGTAATAGTTTTGAAGCTGAAATGTTTGGTCTCTCTAAAGAGGACTACAATCGATATCTTCCCAAATCGTATCGGCCTGTTTCAGCTTATTTGGAAAGTAAAAATCTCTCAGAGGACCGAGTCAGACAAGTTAAGGTCTACGGAGATGATAACTATATTATTTCCTTGGATAACATTCTTGCCGATCCATTCAACGAACAATCACTTGTGACTTTTACCCTCGGTGATTCCATGCGAGTTTCAGGAAAATGGTGGGGACGGCCAGTTCTAGCAGAAGACTTTCCTTACCTTGCGGCGCCTTTTATAGAACAGTATCGGCGTGTATTCCAAAATGATGAGAATAACAACGACTTTGGTGTAATTGATTATAGAAAAAATATCTATGGCCGTACAGATGTGCTTCCTGATTTCATAGACGGCCTGCATGAAAAACTTCATATTGAACCGCGAACCCATCCAACAATGATAGATGAGTTTATGTCAGGACCAACATCAGATTATTTTGAAGCACAACTCTACGGACTCAATTCAGTGGTTAAACTCGTCCCCGAAGTTTTGTATTCAAAAGAAGTTCCAGCTAATCCGGTTTTAATTGAGTATCTTCGGAAGCAAGGTAAAGAAGTTAAATAATTGACAGTCTGATTTTCAGTTGTTGAGAGCCAAACTGATCAAACCAGTGGCTTACCTATCAGTGAGTTATTGACCGAACCCTTTGTAACGGAGAGTTCGAATTGGGTTTCAAGTAAATCCTGAACTCGAGCCTGCGGAATAAGTTGAAATTGAGATAAATAAACTGAGGTCGCTTTAACACCTACACCATACTATGATTAAGAAAAATAAAGCGGAAAGTGGCTCTCTCAGCTCCCGCCAAAAGCCGGTCACAAAAGGATTATTTTTGCTCGTAACTGGCTCCAGCTGAGGATTTGGGGCGAAGCAACGATTGTGCAACAACCGAAGGGCTTGAAAAACCGCTATTCATTCTCCATCAAATGATGGGCGGCCTCATTCATCCTTTTGCCATGGCAAGAGGGACAAAACCCTCGCCGCTTGCACGAAAATGCAACCAGTTCGCTTGATTTGCAGTTGGAGCAATAGGTGCGTACAAAACCATAATCTAATATTCCACAGTGAAGAAACGCACTAAAGGTCTGATAAATAAAACCTGGGTAATTGACCCACTTTGCCAACTGCTCAGCAAAATAACAATCGGCATTGGATTCAATTGTTTGAAACAGCAGCCCTCGCTCTGGCTTGCACCTTTGATAGAGTAACTTTAAAGCTTCCATGCCAGCTGAGGACCGCGTGCACTTTCTGATCTCAGCTCGAGACGAAGGCTATTTCCATTAGCCAACATTTAAAAACGGATATCTCCGATTTTCGAACCATACTTTTTGTGAAAGATTTAACATGAAAATGATAGGCGACGAATCTCAAGCCGTAGAGGTGCTGATACTAAGGACGGTGATGAGCTGGATGTGAATCCCGTCCCCCTTGCTACAAACCCAGAACAACGCTCATTCGGGCTGACCCGTTACAAAAAAATTAGAACAAGGCGTTTTTAGGCGTTCTCGGGAAGGGGATGACGTCTCTAATGTTAGTCATTCCTGTCAAGTACATCATCATGCGTTCAAACCCCAAACCGAATCCAGCATGAGGGAAACTTCCGTAACGACGCAAGTCCAAGTAGAACGAATAATCTTCGGGATTCAATCCTACTTCCTTCATACGCGCTTCTAGAAGTTCAAGATTGTCTTCCCGCTGTGAGCCACCAATGATCTCACCAATTCCTGGTGCCAAGAGGTCCATGGCACGCACAGTTTTACCATCTTCATTGAGCTTCATATAGAAAGCTTTAATGCCTTTAGGGTAATCGGTCACGAAGACAGGCTTTTTAAAATGCTCTTCGGCCAAATATCTTTCATGCTCGGACTGCATATCAATGCCCCACTCAACCGGGAACTCAAATTTCTTGCCTGACTTTTTTAAAATATCAAGGGCTTCGGTATAAGTGACTCGCGCAAAATCATTGTTCAAAAGATTATTTAATTTATCGAACAGACCTTTTTCAATGTATTGACTGAAAAACTCCATTTCTTCAGGGCATTGATCCATCACATAGCGAACGATGTACTTGATCATGGCCTCAGCGAGTTCCATATCAGCTGACAAATCAGCAAAGGCGATCTCAGGTTCGATCATCCAAAACTCAGCCGCATGACGAGAGGTGTTCGAGTTTTCGGCTCGGAAGGTGGGACCGAATGTATATATATTTCTGAAGGCCGCACAATAGGTTTCACCATTAAGCTGACCACTCACAGTGAGGTTAGTCTCCTTACCAAAAAAGTCCTGCGAGGCATCAATCGAACCATCCTCTTTGCGTGTAAGCTTATCGAGTTTCATTGTGGTCACTCGGAACATTTCGCCAGCGCCTTCACAATCGGAACCAGTGATTATTGGGGTGTGAACATAAACAAAGCCCTGCTCATTAAAAAAATTATGAATCGCAAAGGCGAGAACGGAGCGCACGCGAAAAACAGCCGAAAAAGTATTAGTTCGAGCACGTAAGTGAGCAATCTCTCGCAAAAATTCAAAGCTGTGCCGCTTGTTCTGAAGTGGATATTTAAGATCGGCTTTTTGGTAAATTTCAATTTTTGTTGCGACGACCTCAAAAGATTGACCCGCGCCTTGTGATTTCAAGAGCTTTCCAAAAACATGAATAGAACTGGCGATAGGAAGTTTTGCCACTTCTTCAAAGTTAGCAAGTTTGGTATCAAACACAACTTGAACACCTTTAAAGAAAGTTCCGTCATTCAGTTCAATAAAACCAAAGTTTTTTTGGTCACGGATTTTGCGAATCCATCCCGAAAGATGGATCTCTTTATCAAGGAATTTATCTGTTTCTCTAAAAAGCGACTTCACCAGAGTTGTTTCCATACTGTACCTTTCCTTAAAACCTTGAGCCTAGCTTCGATTGAGAGAAATAATATAACCTTAGCCAACTTATTCGACAAGGATGCAAATCAAAACACCCCCACCTTTTGCGCACTCCAACAGCCACGAAGATTTGACCTTTACTTCTTAAAAGTTAAAGGAGGGAGAAAGCTTGACTTCGCGCTGGTACCTGAAAGCAAAGAGGATCAAGCTCAACTGATTGAGGTAAAATGGTCTGACCATGAAATCTCTCCTAGTTTTAAACTTTTTGCCGGAGCCTTTAAGAACAGTCAAAAAATTCAGTTGGTTCAGGAATTGAAAAGAGAATATGTTTCTGCTCAAGGAATCGAAGTGAGAAAAGCTTCAACTTGGCTCTGTCACTTATCTTAAATTACAACTTTTTAGGACCTACGATTTCCGAATCTCCCTGCCTTTTCTTGGCAATGAGCCGGCAAAATTTACCGAAATGAACAACCTCATACAGAAAAAATGTGGGGTGTATCTTAATTAAGGCAGTCGCAAACAAAGGATTTTACCGGATCACGTCGGCACTTAACCAAGTGTCCTTCGTCTTTGAGCGACAAACTTTGAATCGTATCATCGGTCTTTTCTACGCCAAGCTGCATGCCACTTTGCAACTGAATCAATCGAGTTTCAGAGGGCTTAGTAGGACTCCCCTGTTGCTTAAGTTTTTCAAAAGTGGCTAGGTCATGACCTGATCCCTCCGGCAAATCAATAGGCCGAGGAAAACCCTCTTCATCAGTATCATGCCAGTAAACATCGCCACCCTCTTCTGGGCTAATCCATTCGTAAACTAAAGTTCTCGTCTGACCGTCATTCATTTTCAGAGCGACCTTTTTTTCCAAGAGCAAATCCTCTTGCACGGGTCCCAACTGATTTTGGAGAGACATAACGAGCGTACTTAAATCCCCGCTCGAGGATAAATTGGTCAACGGGCCTTCACCAAAACAAACTTTGATTTCATCCAAAACGGGCCCGGCTAAATCAGCGCCCCCAATGGTCGCCTCTGGTTTTTTAGTGGCCACTGGAGTTTTGATGGTTTCAGGTTCCGCAAGGCTTGAACCCCAAAACGGAGCTGGGAGCTGCGGTTCCTTTTCTTTATTCAAATAATTATTAGTTAGTTCTTGATCGGCGGATTCGGTCTGACCATATTTAAGCCACCACTGATAAGGGTACTGATAACCCCACAATATTAACAGTCCCAAAAAGATTGAGATAAGTAAGTCTTTTCTCATAAAGCCCTTAGACCATGGACCAGTAATCCGAGCAAGACGGGGCGCTTCCCCTTGAAAATTGGTCAATTTTTGTGTCGTATTGAGACACGATGAGATCCTATACTAGTTGGACGACCAATATTGGACCATAATGGAGTAAAGGAGGCATCCTTGGTGTTTCGTATTTTGAGCCTATGGCTTGTAATAGTTACTTTAGTTTTTGCACCTAACCATGCCGAAGCAAAAAAGAGAAAAAGCAAAACTTCATCCAGTGCTGGGAGAAATCCAGCCCAAGAAGCGTCTGACGCTGAAGGGGAAGAAGATGTCTTTGACCCCTTTGCTGATTTTTCAGAATTTGAATCCAATCGCGACGAAGAAGAAGACATAAACTTTTTTAAAAATGGGCGAATGCTCACCCTCGGTTTTCAGGGCGGCATGCTCAACTTCACTGGCGAAATGGCGCAAAAGTATCAGTCATCATTTCGATACGGTTTATTTATAAGCTATTTTTTTGATTTGCATTTTGCCGTCCAATTGAACTGGCTCAATTCCGATTCGCCGACTTCTTTTCGGTCGCCTGACACCAATCTCACCGGCAATTCTAACCTAAGCTCCCTGGGTTTTTCTATTAAGTATTTCTTGAACACCCAGAATGTCACCAAAGGTTTAGCGGATCTTAACCCTTACTTTATAATAGGTATGGCCAACCATTCACGAAGCGTTCGCTTTAGTGCCATCAGCGGCAGTCTTAAAGATAGTGCCTCGGGATTTAGCGGCGGCATGGGAATAGAACTTCCCATGCTACGGAAGAAGCTTTTTTGGGGCGCGCAACTCACCTATGATATGGTTAATTTTAAGGATGAGAACGTCCCTTTCACCTATGACAGCCGTGACTATGGAACTTCCAAGGGAGATATGTGGAATCTCACGGGGTCCATTGGATTAAATTTTTAAACAGTGACTATCTACCTGTTAGAAAAACACTGCCATCTAGTGGGTCTATGAGAAAGGCTATTAGCCCAATGTTGAGAAATTCAGGTTAAGAATTTCAATCGCAATTAGAGTAATCGCAAAACAAAACCCAAAAGAATCATGAACGGGATGTAGTACTTTAAACTCCACTTCCAGGCCCCATAGAGAGAGGCACTGTTGAGATGAGAGGGATTACGGAATTCAACCTCTTTAGGAGCCTCCGGCAAGATATAAGTCAGCACAATGCTGCCACCTAAAGCCACTAAGGGCAAAACCCAAGTGATCAGCACCATATCGATATTCTCGAGTAGGCCCCGACCAGCGATCTGCACCTGACGCAGATTACTACTTGAAAACGCCGGAATGGTTGCGATCACAAAAGCAATTCCACTGGTCATTATAGCCGCCTTGGGGCGCCCCAACTGCGGCAAGCGATCCACCACATTGGAAACAACTACTTCGAGTAATCCAATGCTCGCGCCCAACGAAGCAATATAAAGACATAAAAAGAAAACCAGGCCCGTTAATGTGCCCGCTTTTCCTGACATAAAAAATCCCGGCAAGGCTTCAAAAATCAAAGTAGGATCTGTGAGTCGAGAGTGCGAGGCCTGCAACGCCATCGGGAAAACCAACAATCCGGCAAGAATTGAAATCATGCTGTCAGTCATGGCCACACGAAATCCTGCAGTGGGGACATGCTCCTCTTTATGCATATAACTTCCAAAGGTAACCATAGTGCCGAAACCCACTGACAGCGTAAAAAACACATGCCCCAGTGCTGAGATCAACGACGACGAATTGAGCTTCGAAAAGTCGGGATAAAATAAGAAGCGCATCGCCTTTTCTGCTGATGGCAATGAGAGAGATTTCGCTACTAAATAGGTAAGGAGCACTATGAAGAGAGGCATCATATTGCCAATCCACTTTTCAACCCCTTCTTGCACCCCTTTGATTACAACGATAAAAACAACCACCAGATGCACGCTCGCGAGGCCCACCTGCAATAAACCATTGGACATCAAAGCCGAAAGAAAATCCTTGGGTTCAGTGGGTGTGTGAGCAAGACCTGCTACAAATTGCATCACAAAGTGCATAACCCAACCACTAATAACGGCATAGTAAGAAAGAATCAAAAGCGCCAGCAAAATACTCACCGGAGCCATCCATTTCAATAAAAAGACTTTAGGCCCTTTAATCTGCTTGGCCGCACTCATCAAACTCCGCTGAGTGTGTTTACCCAGCATCAGTTCACCAATCAGTAAAGGCAAACCCACGGACAAAGCAAGCACCCAGTACAAAAGCACAAAGGCACCCCCTCCATTTTCACCAACCACATAAGGAAACCTCCAAATATTACCCAGACCACAGGCCGAGCCTATGGCCACAAGGTAAAATCCGAAACGAGTTGCCCACAGGCCGCGCTTGGTTTTCATTACTCGTCTCGTCCCTTACTCTTCATGACAAAGATTCGGATTGGAATACCATATAAATCAAAACGAGCCTTCAAGTGCTTGATCAAAAAACGACGATACTGCGGCGTTACCCCATCAGGATGATTGGCAAAGGCAATAAAAGACGGTGGCTTTTGATAGGTCTGAGTTAAATAATAAAACTTTACGTTGGTAGTTCCCCAAACTGGCGCCGGCGCTTTACGAATAGTCTCAAAAAAGAAATCATTGAGATCAGCCGTTTGAATGCGTATCTCCAGTTTTTCAGAAACTTCCTCGACCGTTTTCAACAAAGCCTCTAAACCCGAACCTGTTTTTGCGCTCGTAAAAACAATTGGAACATCAGAGAAGAAATGAAGCTCCTGATCAACCCGACTACGGAACCAATCCCGATACCCTTCTACTTTATCCTTAGCGGTGTCGGATTTATTAGCCACCACGATGCAAGCCTTATGGTTTTCAAGAATAGCTTGTAGGATCTTGGCGTCTTGATCAGTTGGCCCAATATTTCCATCGATCACAAGCAAAACAATTTGCGCCCGGCGTATGGATTCTTGAGACTTAAACGCCGACAAAATTTCGATATCATCGTCACGGCGAGCCGAGCGCCGCAACCCTGCTGTATCCACTAATATATACTGGCGTTCAGTAAAAATGAATGGCGTATCCACGGAGTCTACCGTCGTGCCGGCAATATCGCTCACGATCATACGATGCTCACCAAGTAATGCATTCACGATCGAACTCTTTCCAACGTTGGGCTTTCCAACAATCGCAATACGCGGACCTTTGCGGTAATCTTCTTTAAACTCAGGTAGATTTTTATGAAGCCATTCGAGCATTTCACTCAAGTTACGGCGTTGTTCAAAAGAAGTTGCAACGATATCTTCACCAAACTCGTAGAATTCAGCTTTGACGAGATCTTCTTCAAAGCCACTATCCACCTTATTGACCAGAATCAACATCTTTTTGCCCACCGACTTTGCGATGCGCACGACTTCACGGTCTTCCGGAATCAATCCCGCCCGTCCATCCATCACCACAATCAACAAGTCCACATCCGACAAGAATTCACACACCTGTTCGCGAATCAATTGGGAAAAGGTATCAGGCGCTTCAGTTAATCCACCCGTGTCCACAATCAGAAATTTTTTACCCCACACTTCGGAGGACTCGATCTGAATGTCACGCGTGACGCCAGGCTGGTCTTTCACCACCGCTTTGCGAGTTTCCGTGAGTAAGTTAAATAATGTGGATTTACCGACATTAGGACGACCAATGATCGCAACTTTGGGGTAATCACCTTGAGTTGATTCACTTTGAGGAAACGACATAACCCAACTCCTCCATCATTTGATTGTTCCTCATCCACTGAGGTCGAACCGCCACATGAAATTGAATAAATACTTTAGTACCCATCAGCTTTTCAATTTCCTTACGAGCTTCGGTACCAATCTTTTTGAGCGTTTCCCCGCCCTTGCCGATAACGATTCCTTTGTGGGTGTCCTTAGACACTAGGACTTCAAACGACAATCTTGGAAGAGCGTCGGTTTCATCAAACTTGATCATACGAACCGCTAATTGGTAAGGCAGCTCTTTTTCTAAAAACTCAAAACATTTTTCACGCACCAATTCGACTGCGAGTTCACGAATACTATGAGGCGTATAGATTTCGGTATCATACAGGGGACCCGGATTGCTCGGAAGACTTTCGCGAAGAAACTTAAACAAATCCTCTTTAGGCACACCTTCATCATGCGAACAGGTTCCCGTAAAGTAACGACCTTGGCGCAGCTCTACTTTTTCAATGATCTTTCCTAAGCGGTGAGCTTTTTCTTGCAAATCAGTCTTATTGATAAATACACACCAGGGTTTACGATGATGAGCCACCATATCAATAATTTCATCAACCATCTCGGGAGTTTCGGTATCAAGACTCACAATCGCTAACAGAACATCACTCTCTTCGATCACCGATTGAAGTTCTTTCTGAAGAAATGGGTTTATCCCCGTACTTGTCTTTACCAAACCAGGCGCATCAACAAAGACAACCTGAGATTGGTCATCAGTGACAATTCCTAAAACCCGACGGCGGGTGGTTTGAGGTTTCGGAGTCACAGCGGCGATTTTTTCATCGACCACGCGATTCAGAAAACTGCTTTTTCCAGCATTGGGGTGGCCAATCAGCCCCACAAAGCCTGCTTTAAATAGATTCATATGTTTTACCTTCCAATGCCACTTGCGCCGCATTTTGTTCTGCTTGTTTTTTACTTTTACCTTCGCCAAACGCGACGGCCCGTTCGCTCACGCGAACACTCACTTTAAACCGGCGGTCATGGGGAGGGCCGGTTTCTTCCTCCAAAACATAGGTGGGAGTTTGCAACAAATCACGTTGTACCACCTCTTGAAGACGAGTCTTGTAGTCCTTGCGATAATCAGCCTCTGTGCCTTGTTCCTTGACTCGTTGATGAAAAAACTGCGCGATCACCCGAAACGCAGTTTCGTAATTACTATCCAAATAGATGGCGCCCACTAGTGCCTCAAAGGCACTGGCCACCAATCGTGGTTTCAAGGCCCCGCCACTTTGTTTTTCACCCTTTCCTAAAATCAAAAGGTCTGGCAAATGAAGCTCTTGCCCTACCACGGCCAATGTTCCTTCACTGACAAGGGCCGCACGTCGATGCGATAAGGGGCCTTCTTGTTCATTGGGATAGGAGCGCCATAATAAATCGCTGACGACCAAATCAAGAACGGCATCGCCCAAAAACTCAAGGCGTTCATTGTCCAAACCAGAAATATGGCCATTTTCAACCGCAAAACTTCGATGAGTGAGGGCCTTTTGCAGTAACGCCGGATTATTAAATTGATAATTGATGGTCTCCATTAAATGTTCCATGGGTGACCTCCCACTGAGCCCTTTAAGCGCACTTCAAAGTTTGAAAGCGAGGGCCGCTCCCAGTCAGTAACTTGCACCCAAACTTCCTCACCAGGCACAACAGAAGCAGAGCTTTCAATAATCACAGGCCAATAATCTCTTGATAGACCATGAACCACACCCTCTTGGTTTTTTAAAACTAATACTTGTTTACGAGTACCCTTTTGCAAATCCGCTTGCACTTGCAGCCGATGCCAAGAAAGATCGCGCAGAAGCTCCGAGCGACGTTGGCGTTCTCTGGGAACAACGGTTTCCGACATTTGCGCTGCTCTGGTGCCTGAACGTTCACTGTAGGGAAACACATGCAAGCGCGTCCACGGTGTCGAAGCTAAGAGTTCATAAGTTTGCTGAAACTTTTCTTCCGTTTCAGTTGGGAAGCCCACAATCACATCCATGCCGACATAGGCCTGTGGCAATCTGGTTTTAATAACCATTAACGATTCACGCACCTGCTCCGCCGAATATTTCCTTTTCATGTCTTTTAAAACCTGATCTTCAGCACTTTGAATGCTCATGTGAAAATGCGGACACATACGATCATTGACGTAAAGATTTAAGAGACGGTCTGTGAGCTCAACCGGCTCCAACGAGGTTAGCCGAATTCGCGGTATGGAGGTTCGGGCTAAAACAGCCTCGATCAGATCTTCCAAAACTAATTCTCTTTCTGATTTCATCTCAACGTAGTCCCCAATATGCACGCCGGTAAGGACCACTTCATTATATCCTTGCTTTTCAAGGTCTTTGATTCGGTTCACCAGAACTTCCACAGGGATACTGCGGCTCTTGCCGCGCGCATAAGGAATGATGCAGTAGGTGCAAAAGCTATTACAGCCATCTTGAATCTTCAAAAAGGCCCGAGTGTGCTGACTTTCTTCACCACCACCGGCTTCGAGATCTTCCTTACGAAAGATGTTCGACTTAAATACTTTTTCTTTAATATCACCCTTGAAGTACTTCTCAATAATCTCAGGTAAAAAGTTCTTATGAGAATTTGCAACCACCAAATCCGCACCTTGTAAAGTCTCATAAGCACTCGTATCCACTTGCGCTGAACACCCTGTCACAACAACCGTGCAAAAAGGATCTTTGGCTTTTAAACGACGGATACTTTTAACCGCTTCTTTTGTGGCTTCAGCAGTCACCGCGCAGGTGTTTAAAATGTGAACGCGTCGGTCCTTCCATTGGTCGTTAAAGCCCCAGTGCTGAAGGTTTTTTTCTATCAGTCCGCTGTCGTAAGTATTTACCTTGCAGCCGAAGGTGTAGATTTTATAGTTTGGTTTTGTTGGTGTCGGTTCCATTAGTAAATCCAACCTCCGCCCACTAATTCACGATCTCGATAGAACACGGCCGCTTGTCCTGGAGTAATGGCTCTCTGGGGCTCATCAAACTTTAAAGCATAACCCCGATCAGTTTTCTTAATTTGCGCCGGAGCTCCTTGATGATGGTAGCGAATTTTCACGCGCAAGTTTTCGCCCTCAGTCCAATCCGTTAACCAATTGACATTATGTATTTCAAGCTCCGAATGGAAAAGATATTTTTCATCACCAACCCATACGGTTTGCGTATCCGCATCGATTTTAATGACAAAAAGCTTTTCATGAAAAGTGATCCCTAAACCTTTGCTTTGTCCTAAAGTAAATTGATAAATACCTGGATGTTCACCCATCACCTCTCCATCGGGAAAGCGACGAATCAAACCCTTGTGGATCTGGGAAATTGGTACATGGT
This sequence comes from uncultured Pseudobdellovibrionaceae bacterium, assembly GCA_964648725.1. GTDB lineage: Bacteria > Bdellovibrionota > Bdellovibrionia > Bdellovibrionales > Bdellovibrionaceae > CAUJGP01. The sequence goes on from CAZYOE010000057.1 coordinate 11,820, forward strand.
CTTCAACAAATTTGGCATACCCTTTATCGCCCACAAAACAAATTCCGGTTGAATCTTTTTTCTTGGCAACACAAAGTCCCTTGGCTTCGGCAATGGCTCTGACTTCCGTTTTGTTTAAATGACCAATCGGAAAAATAAGTTTCGAAAGGATTTCTTTTTTCAAAGTAAACAGAAAATAGGTTTGATCCTTCCAATCATCGGTACTGGTAAAAATAGCTGGCTCATCCCACGCATTAGGCAGCACTTGCGCATAGTGCCCAGTGGCCAGATAGTCGCAATCCAGTTCCTGCATTTTATGGATCAAATGATCGAATTTCAAAAACGTATTGCAGTTCACGCAAGGTAATGGTGTTTGCCCTTTGAGATAGGATTTTAAGAAAGGATCAATCACTTCCGTTTTAAATTTGTCTTCGCAGTTGATCACATAAAAAGGAATATCAAGACGATCCGCCACACTGCGGGCGTCATCCACATCCATACTTGAGCAACAGGTTCCATGACCTTCCTCAATATCGCATTGAGTATAATCCCACACCTGCATGGTTGCACCAATGACCTGATAACCCTGTTCCACCAGCAGCGCGGCCGCGACTGAACTATCCACACCGCCACTCATTGCCACTAAGACTCGCTTTTTGTCTTTTTTCTCTTTTAACATAGCTCTCTCTAACTGACTGCTCATATCTGGTATCTACGACACCACTTATTAGCTCTTTAAAGTTCGTAAATGACTGACCACTTCTTTGAGTACCGAAATAAAGGCGTCGACTTGCTCAATGGTATTCTCCCAACCGAAACTCACGCGTAGACTGCTTTGCGCCTCTTCCCGCGATAGTCCCATCGCCAACAAGACCGGGCTGGGTTCTGGTGATCCGCTACTACAAGCAGCTCCCGTGCTTACCGCATAGCCCGCTAAATCCAAACGCATGAGCAAAGTTTCGCCATCCACGCCTTTGATAATCAATGAACTCGTATTGGGTAAACGAGGAGAGGCCTCCGCCGTTACGGAAACACCATCAAGCACTTGACGTAATCTAGTTTCAAAATGCTGGCGCAACTCAGTCATGCGCGGGAACACATCACCGACTTGAGATAAATAGGGCGTGATTTCTTTGATGGCGCGAATGGCAAGAATATTTTCCGTACCACCGCGGCGATGGCGCTCTTGACCTCCGCCGGTGATTTGAGAGGAATAGGGGGCATTCTTTTTCACATAGAGCCAACCAGCACCCTTAAGCGCATGAAACTTGTGGGCCGAAAAGCTAGCGTAATCCACTCCCCACTTTTGCAAATTAATCGAAATTTTACCGAGAGCTTGAACGGCATCCGTATGAACACGAACGCCTTTTTCTTGGGCGAACTTTACTATCTTTGCGATCGGCAATATCGTTCCCGTCTCGTTGTTTGCCACCATGATTGAAACTAAAACAGTTTCGAGCGTAAAGCTTGATTCAAATGCCTCCCAATCAAAATGGCCATCACGATTCAGCCCAATCCGAGTCACCTTCGCTCCAAGCTTTTCCAGTTCATCCAAAGTTTTTTTAACACTGGGATGTTCGACGGTGCTGGAAACAAAATGAATTTTGTTTATGGATCGCCCTTGGCGCAAATAATAGTCCACCGTCCCTCGTAAAACGAGATTATTAGATTCGGAGCCTCCGCTCGTAAATACCAACTCTAAGGGATGACATCCTAATGCCGCAGCCAACTTCTCTCGGGTTTCCCGAAGAATGGTCTTTGGCCCTCGTCCAGCCCAATGAATGGAGCTAGGATTCCCCCAGACTTCCAGCCACTCCAAAATGTTTCTGGAGATATCGGCTAAAGGCGGGGTCGTGGCATTGTGGTCAAGGTAAACTCGACCTTGGGTGGGCTTTAAAACTTCAATGGTCATGACGCCCGGCAACCTACCATAGATACGGCCCTTTCCACAAGGGAAGAAACAGATCTGAAATCGCAGGAAATCCAAAATGAGCTCACCCAAGAGAGAGATCTTAATGCGACAACCAAGCTAGACCACTTTGTTAACAAGTAGACTCTGATGAAAAAGAGTCAAATTTAAAGCGGCAAGCTTCAAATCGAACGAGGCGCAGTTCCCCTACGACGCAAGTGGATGAAGGCACAGCCAATGAAAGAATTCGCACCTTAGCAAAGTAGGCCTAGACCCTAAAGCTTAATTCTGTAACTACCGATAGACTAGATATGCGTGATGTCTATTGGAAATCGACTTTTCCTCAAGCTTATCAAAAGGTACGACAGATTCCTTTGGCCCGGAATCTACCCCCGGCGCAATGGATGTTTCTGTCGTTAGAAAGTGGATTTCTCAATTCTGAAGATCATTTGACTTGGGCGCGTCCTTTTTATGGTCTTGCCTCTCTGGAAAACATCTTTTTTGTAGAGCATTTTACGCCAGAGACCTATGAAAAATACAAAGCTCAATTTAATTGGGGGCCCCAAGTCCTACCCGTTTTTGAATGGGATGGAGTTGTTTTTGTCGCCTGTGTAGACCCTCACTCCGTTCCCAGTCATCTAGAAGTGGTGTGTCGTCCTCTCTTAGCCAGTTATGAGGGTCTTATCAGAGGCTGGGAGATAGTGACTAGCAACGAAACTTTTTTGCTAGCAAAGAACCATAGCCCCCATAATCACACGGCAGAACCCGCAAAAATGATGGAAGACGCGCCTCCGATGATGGAAGACGCGCCTCCGATGATGGAAGATGCGCCTCCGATGATGGAAGATGCGCCCCCGATGATGGAAGATGCGCCCCCGATGATGGAAGATGCGCCCCCGATGGTGGAAGATGCGCCCCCGATGATGGAAGATGCGCCCCCGATGATGGAAGACATTCTCTCGATGATGGAAGCCGCGCCGGTCCTTGTAAGCGATTTTGATTTTTCAACATCTTCGCCCTCACCAACACTCAGTGTTCCAAAGAGTGAGGATCTATTCGAGCTAGAAGATTCCGCTCCAAACAACGAGAGCAATGAACATAAAGCGAATGGGGGCGAACACAATGGGTCTGAAGCCGTATTTGAAATGCCTGAGGGCCTTAATTTTTCACCGAAACCCGCAGTGCCTGTAGCACCGGAGCAAGCAATAAATCCCCCGAGTATAGTTCAGCCGCCTCCAGAAATGGAGCTTGAAGAGGACCTGAAACTTAGCTTTGCTAAAGCCTATCAAAGCTATCGAAATTTGATGATTTTAAAATTGAGCAACGATGCGGTAATCCCGTTTCGCTGGGACCCCAGCTATAAAAACCCAAAAGCCTTGAAAACCATTGAGCTTAATCAACCGAGTGTCTTTAGAATTGCAGCCAAAACTCAAAAACCATTTCACGGCGCTATTGCACCGAATGAAGTCAATAGTCAATTTTTTGCAAACTGGTTTGGTGGCCACACCCCTACTTACCTCACGATCATCCCCTTGTTTTTTGAACGCGACTGCGTGGGTTTACTATTAGGTGCGGCTGACGAAGAACTTGACCGTAAAGATAGTCTCCAACTGATGGAATCTACAGCTCATAACGTTGAGGCAAACTTTGGGCCCTGCCTCGCTTCATAAAAAGTTACTTACACTTTTTAAAAACTAAAACAAAATAAGTTTTATACTTGGTAAATGTCTTTGAATCTTGATGCGAGTATTTTTCCTTCAGGAACAAGACCTTTTCACGCATGAAAAATGAAAGAAGTTTATAAAGCCAATTAAATTTCCGACGTACAAACTCAAAAACCGCTTCACAAACCGGAAATACTTTATTGAAAATCAGCTCTTGGTAAAGATCCATGGTAGGAGCTGTTTGCTGAGTGATATCCTCTTTATTAACAAGTTCGAAACCCCATTTTTGGGCCTCCTCAATAAAGGCCTGAAGTCGATGCCCCGACTTACTCAAGTATGGTTGATCAATCTCACGAGTAATAAAAAAGTCAACTGCCATCACGTAACCACCTGGCTTTACGTGCTTCGCGTGCAATTTCCAACCTTCCTGGGGATTGATGTATTGGCACGACTCTGACATTAAAACCATGTCAACACTCTGCGGTTCCAGCCCAGTGACATTCTCATACAAACCAACATAGGTCTTCACTTGATTGTTGGTCGCAACTTGTGTTTTTTCAAGGAGGTATGGATCTGGATCGACGCATGCCACTTGATAGCCAGCTTTCACCATCGCTTTTGCGTTCCCACCGGCCCCACAGCCGACATCCAGAATCGACTTTACATCTTGAGGAATAGAGGAAAGAATTTTATCGGTATATTTTTGTTGAGCAATTTTAAGCCCATCAAAATTAACTGGAATGCCGGGCTCAAAGTAACCGTAGTGGAGATATTCAAGTCCAAAAAGTTTTTGAGCCAGCTTTAAAAGAATGTCATTATAATAAGTTTTTGAATGTTGTTTCATAGTCTTCGACACTTAACAGACTTTCACGGCCAAAGACAAATCTTTTATCTGCGTTGATAAATTCTTGGCTCTTTGCTTACGGAGCGGTTTTATAGGTGACCTCTGCGTCGAGATCCTTCCACTTGCTTCCGTCTTTGTATTTTGGAACCACTCGACCAATCATTTCCATTAGCTCCTTGCCGTCGGGGCTAAATTTGAAAATAACCGGATCAACAAGTCTTGCAATCACAAAATTGGTTGCCTCGAATTTCAAAAGAATAACATCTTTACCATCCAGCTTTTCCTGGCCGATTTTAGAAAGTGAAAAACCGACGGTTTCCTGCCGATCCCAAACTCCAAAACGAACATCCACGGTCTTGCCATCCATGAGTTCTTTCCAGTGACTACTAATGTAAGCAGACATGGTGTGACCTACGACAAAATTATCTTTAAGCTCCTCAGTTTCCACATCATGTTTCTTTCCGGTCTCCTCATAATTAAAAATAACTTTTTTGCCATCAACAACAATTGAGCCCTTACGGCCAGTCTGCCGATGATCAATATCATAACGCTTAAGAGTAGTACCTTGGCGTTCTGAGGTTTCAACAACAGCAATTTGACCAGCGAGATCCACAAACTGCGCTTCCGCTTTTTGTACGCCATTGGCATCGGTAATGACACTTTTGAAGTTAAATAAAAAGTTTTTACGATTTGAGTCTTTCTTGAAAACTTGACCAGTAATGGTTTCGGCCATTGAAAATTGAGTGCCTAAACAAATAACCAAAAAAGCCAGAAGTCGTGCCATATACCCTCCATAGATCTCTGTAGTGGAGCATTCTTTGCAACAGCGAGGCAATCAAAATCAACATGTAGTGAGGATTTTGCCACAATGCTCAAAAGGATTTCGCAGCGACTAAAAGCCGTCACCTTCTGTCTACTCCAACGGTCATCAATCAGAGGGGCAAACGCCGAAACTATTTCAGTTGGAAAGAACTTTGGTCAAAGGCGAGTTGAAGTTGAGTTCATTCGCCGAACCTATAAACAAAAAAATATTACACTTCTCTGCTTCTCTAAAATGTTATTCTTCTGGCGGCTTGGAAAATTCGCGATTAGCACGCTCACTGAGCTCAGAGGCTCTATCTTCCTGTATCTTTCGATTGTGATCCCACTCCACCCCATCCGGAACATTGACCGTTTCAGCAGGACCAGAGATTATACGTTTACGCTTACGCTTTTTCTTTTTATCTTTCTTGAACTCCTCAGGACGCATCGCTTGCCCCGCAGATTTTGTCTTTGCCGTTGATTCGGCAAGCTCCGAATTTAAATCACGCTGAGCATTTTTTCTATCTTTTGCCATAGATGTTCTTACGCTCGAAGGCTTTCGACTCACTTCAGTCACTGGCTCTTTTGCCGGTTTTAATATGATGCTGATCTCCCCAAAGCTATGGTTACCCAGTAAAACCATGAACACGGACGTAAACACGTTTAATTTACGCATCATCCCTCCGATGAACCATTAAGCCGACCTTAAGCTAGAAAGCCTTCCAGCTAGATTTGATTGTACCTAGATTTTACTGAAAGAGAACCAAATTCAAAGCGACAAGCTTCAGATCGAACGCGGGGTACTTGCTATACGTTGAGCGCGAGATGAAGCGAAGTTAACGCAGACGTTGGACTTTTTCTGGGCAATCTACCTAGACTTTGGCAGAGGGGGGAGGCCAGATTATTCGTTGCAACAATTCAATACTTCTTATTTAGGTGGGTCTAGTGTCGAAATCCTATACACCAGTTTAACACTCGCACCCCTGATGCGCTGTTTAAAAAACCTCACTATAAAGTTTTAAAAGATTCATCCGACAAGTGATTGAGGGAAAAATTATGAGTTTCAATTATCAGCATGACAAGAATAAGCATTCGGAAAACTTTTGGACCTCCTATGCGGATTTATACACCACGCTCTTTACTATATTTCTCTTTATTTATGTGGGTTCTACGCTCCGCCAGGGAACAAAAACACTTGAGCAAGTGCAAGACAAAAAATATCTCACCCATCAAATCGAAGACCTAAAACAGCAAATCAAAGTTTACGAAGCACTCAAAGATGACTATATGAAAAAAGAAGCTTCGAACGAAGAAACTGAAATGTATGACGAATTGATGGGTAAATTGGATCTGCTTCAAGAGGAATCAAAGACAGAAAAAGAAGCACTTCGCCAAAAAGCACTTGAAAATGAACGCAAAGAAAAGGCCCTCAACAAATATCAACAACTTATTCGCAACATCATCAATTCAAACGTTTTAGCGAAGACAAAAATTCAACATCGTAATGACATTATTTCTGAGAAAGAGAATGTAATTGATCAACAAAGCTCTGAGATCGCCTCGCTCGATGCCGATGTGACTGCTAAACGAACTGAGCTGGCCAACAAAGAACATCAAATCAACCAAGTTAACCAGAACCTCCAAAACAAAATGGTTGAACTCCAGCAGGCCTATCAGACTAATCAGATGACGAAACAAGAGATGGATAAGCGCATTCAAAACTTGAAAGCTGAATCAGCAGCCCAAGTGGCTCAGCTTCAAGGCCAAGCCCAAGCTATTCAAAATCAATTACAGGCACAATTACAAAATACCAAATCAGATCTTGAGGCAACACAAGGCAATCTTGCGGCAGCCAAGGGAAACCTGGCAAAAGCTCAATCTGACTTAGCGGCCACTAACCAAGCCCTTGCTGATGCGGCAGCGGCAAAAGGTGAACTCGAAAGCAAATTGGCTGCCACCCAAGGACAATACCAAAAAGCTCTATCTGATGCCGAAGGCAAATTCAAAGGTGAACTTGCGAAGGCGAAAGCTGGATTTGATGACACTCTCAACAAGGAACGTTTGTCGGGTGCCGAGCGAGCTGCTCGCGAAAAAGCCTTTCGTGATGAGATGGCCGGTAAAGAGAAAGAGTATCAAGGTCGTTTAGCGGCCCTTAAACAAAAATACGATGACACCCAAGGTGAACTTAAAAAAGCTATTGATCAGATTAACACACGAAAAAAGTTGGCCGATCAGATTCGCAATCGTTTTGCGAAAAGCGGAATCAAAGTTGATGTCGATGATAAAACCGGCGAAGTCGTGCTCGATTTCAAAAACAGCTACTTTGATACGGGCAAAGCCGTCCTTAAGAAAGACATGATCGAAACTCTGCAAAAATTTGTGCCCGTTTATACGGAAGGTCTCTTTGAAAACGAAAAGACCGCCAGCAAAATTGGCTCCGTTGAAATCATCGGTTTCGCATCACCAACCTACAAAGGAAAGTATGTTGATCCTTCGAGCTTAGATGCCTCCAACCGTTCTGCGGTTAACTATAACCTCGATCTAAGTTACAACCGCGCTAAAGCTATTTTCGGATATATTTTCAACACCGACAAAATGCAATATCGTAACCAACAGCGCCTCATGAGTCTTGTTAAAGTGACCGGACGAAGCTTTCTGGCCCAGGGAAAGAAAGCTAATGCCGGTGAGGATTTCTGTAAAGTTAACGACTGTATGAAAGAACAAAGAGTTATTATTAAGTTTAATTTAAAAGATTAATTGAACGACTTTGGAGGAAAAGAAAATGACAACAGGAACAGGAGCAGCAGCACCAGAGCTTAGCTTACTCGACATAATGTTCAAATTAATGTCGATGGGCTTAATGTGGTTCATGTTTTTCGGTTTCATGGTAGGACTCGTATCACGAATTCTCATCTACTTTACCGTTAAACGCCATGAGTGGTTTACGCACGAATTCGTCAAGAGAATTCGCGCCTACCTTGACACAAGAAAGGATGATGCGCCACCATCCTCTTTCTATGTCAACACTCGTAAACTTCTTGAAAAGACCTATTATGAAGTCTTTAAGGTTCGTTCAGTCATGAAAAGACGACGCCCCGATTTATTGCTTGATCCAATGGACCGTTGGTTCTTAGTAAAGCAAGGCAGTGCTTGGCTGATTCACGAAGTGCTCAGGAACATTCGGTTCCTGAAGCCTGGTGCTCAGCCCAAAATGCATGAGATGACCAAAGCTATGTTTCAGGCCAACCCTGCTTACAATAGAATCTTTGGAATCATCCCAGTTGGAACGCTGACGGAGTTAACAAACCTCCTGCCAGGTCTCTTTGTGATCGGCGGTATCTTGGGAACTTTTCTGGGTATTAAGAACGCTCTCCCCGAGTTAGCGGGTCTTGACCTTGAAAACCCTGACTCAACCAAGACGGCGATTGCAAATTTCCTGACCGCCATCACATTCAAGATGAATTCATCTATTTTCGGAATTCTCTATTCGGTGGGTTTCAGTATCATCAATTCTTGGTTAGCTCCAGAACGGATTTTTGTTACGACCGTGGATCTTTTTGAAAGTGGTCTCGATACTATCTGGAATATGTCAGATCAAAACTCATCACTCACATCTTTGCCTGAGTTTGATGAGAATAAGGATCCGATGGAAGCACTTGCTTCAGAATACTTGAAGGATGAAATTGACCGGCAGAATGGTCAACTTAGTCCAAATGCGCGAGGACTGAAAGCTTCTTAAGATTTGAACAATGTGATTATCGATTGAGGGTATTATGTTTAAACGGAATCCACAATTTATCGTTCACTTCAATAGTGAGACTGGAGTCCCACCAATCCCAATCTTTGAAAAAAGATTTATTGTAGGGCGGAAACCTACTCATTTGGTGGCAATTCCCGATAATAGCATCAGTAGAGACCACCTGGAAGTAATCTTCCAGGACTCGCAAATCTTCGTGATGGATCTGGAAACATCCAACGGTACAAAGTTGGATGGACACAAAATTCCGAGTAATATCCAGGTTCCCTATCAACAAGGCCAGGTTATTTGGCTTGGCCACTCCAACGTCAGTTTGACCATTGAACTCTTCGAAGAAGACCGCGAGAAACGAAAGAACAATCCTTCCGCCAAAGCCATGCAACAGCTCAGCAATAAAGGCTATCAATCTTTCCCAGATTCGGCAGCAGCCTCAGTCACCCAACAACCAGCCGTTTATAACACAGCACCACAATCACAACCTATTCAGACGATACAAACGGTCCAATCTGCAAAGCCCATTCAGACGATACAAACGGTCCAATCCGCGAAACCCGTTCAGACGGTACAGCCTTATCAACCTGTTCAGCAGCAGCAGCTGATTGCAGCACAACCAATCAATATGGCACAGCCCTATGCACCCGTTCAAACGGTACAGCCGGCACAACCCCAAATCATCGCTAATCCCGAATCGATGGCAGCACCATTGACACAACAATCTCGAGAAGACGCCAATCGAATTATCGCGAAAGCCAAGATCGAAGCCGAAATGGCAACGCGTGATCTGTTAAGGAATAAAGAAGGCGAAGCACAAGCACTCATTCAACAAGCTGAAACTAAAGCCTTGGAAAAAATCAGAGATGCCGAAGGCCAAGTTCAAACCATCATCCAGCACGCCAATGCCGAGGGACAAAAAGTAAAAGACGCTATAGTGGAAGAGGCCCATCGCGAGAAAGACCGGGTCCTCGCCACCATCAATGCAGAAAAAGAAATGATTCAAAGGGACATTGAAACACTCAAGCAAACCGTCCCCAATCTATCGGGTCAAATTGACCATCTCAAATTACAAATTCAAAAATACCAAACAGAAAAGGTCACAGCTGAATCTCAGTTCACGCAAGAAACCATCCGTTTGGAAAAACTACTTTCTGAAATTAAGAACCAAGAGCTGCAACTTAAAAATTTTCAACAGCAACTGGAATTGAATCTAATCAAAGCCAATGACGCCGAAGAAAAATATAAAGCCACGGTCATCGCCAATCAGACTCTCGTGGATGAAACTAAGGCCGCTCTAGAACGAGCAAAAGTTCGGGAAGCCGAGTTTGACTCACTTATTGAGTCAGCAAAAACCGAACGAGATTCCGCAGTTGAGTTCGCCACCGGCCATCGAGCCGATGCGGAGTCTTACGCCAAAATGATGCGCGAAGAAGCCGATAGTTACGCTAGAGTTACACGTGAAGAAACAGATCGATGGAGTGCAAGCACTCGTGAAGAAACCGAAAAGTGGGCCGCCACAACTCGCCAAGCTACTGAGCTGGATGTGCGAAAGAAGCTTGATCAGCTACAGCAAGAAACTACAAAAATTGTCGAAGAAAGAGATCGCGTTTATCAGGAAATGAAACAACGCCAAGAAACCATTCTTGACGAATTAAAAAATACTGAAAGTGTCAAGCTCAAGAACCTTCAAGAGATCGACGACATTCTGAGACGAAAATCCGAGGAGTTCGAAAGTGCCTTCCGCACTCGCAGGGAAGGACTTGAAAATGAGTATACAAATCGACGAGCGCAAATTGAACGAGAAACTCTTGAAAAGCGCGATACTCTGGAGCGCGAACTCTCAGACCGACGCACCAGCATTGAACGTGAATTGCTGGAACGCCGGGAAGCACTTGAACGAGAGTCCACCGAGAAAAAAGCCATTATTGAACGGGAGGCCCAAGAGCTACGTGCCACTCGTGATAAAGAATACAAAGAACTTAAAACTCAACAAGACGCCTATCTCATGGATGTTAAAAAGCGTGAAGAGGATCGACTGAAAGCTATGGTCGAAGAATCTCGTCGGGTGATCCGCGAACAGTTTAACATCAAGAACGAAAACGTACAAAAAACCTTTAATGAGTTCTTCTCTGATTACATTAAGACATCACCAGTGAGTATGCGTGATCATCTCCCTAACCTGCACAGTCAGTTAAATAAACTTCTAAAAGAGGCACTCACTAATGAACTCACTGGTGAAGACAAGCAACTGCGCCAACTCTATGAATATGATCCCAATATTGAGCAAAAGCATAAGAAGTTCTGGATTAAGTTCGCAGCTATCGGTGCGGTTGTGCTGGCTACTATTATTTTTATTCTCCGAGATCCGAAAAAGATTTCAGAAGGCGCTGAGGCCGTAACAGCAACAGTAAATAATCTCGATCAGGAAAATAAAAAGAATCAGGCCGCTATGCTTGAACAGATCAAGCAGGCTGGAATTTATCGCCCAGACCAAGACGTGAAGTTCAAAGATAGTTATACGGACAACGTCTTATACACTTCTCGCTATGTCGAGTTTGAAAAAGATGATCAGTATCGCAATCAATGGATTGTAGCAACCAAGGAATTCTTCATCCAGGAGGCAAAGCTGATCGATGATAAAGCCGACGAGATCATTTCTAAAGAAGGCTCTCTCATCATTGCCCTCGAGCGGGAAGTGCCTACAATTGACGGCCGCAATCCTGAAAAAGGCATCATGAGAATGCGTGAAAAAGAGAGTGAATACTTACAGTTGTTGACGCAAACTCTAAGCAATGAGATAAGGCAAGCTTTAAAAGAAAAGAAGCAAGCCTTTTATGAGAGATACATCAATGATCCAGCAAAAACGCGGGGTCCGGCTGATAGCGGTCAATAGCAGTTTTAAAAGCGTTGCTTCTCAGAATAAAGGACAACGCTTTTGATACTTCCTGATTACACTCAATCCCTTATTAATGGTTTCCCCCTCTTTCAGGGAACATGCGTCTATTTGAGCTTTGAAGGTTATGAAGATGACCTTCTTGCAGAACTAAAGATGAATTCTCAAATTAAAATCATCTGGAAACAGGAAAGACTGTTCTTTGTCGAAGGACAAATTCGCCCAGCCATTTGGGCACAGTCACAGTGGCTTAACGCCAAAGAAGTTTCTATCAAATCCATTGGTGAAGCGCAAAAAATCTTGCGTCAGCTTTTTCCGCGCTGGAGTTTGTACTCCACGAATTCCCATCGTCGAAGTTTATTGATTCAAGAGGAACTGAAGGCCATTAAAATACCCCCTTTGAACTTTTTAGATTCAATTGAGAATAAATCCTACGGAGCGTGGACTCTGAAAGATGCAAACACACTTTGCTATAGCACCGAAATAATTCCAGCATGGCCTCCTCTGGGAGAAGTCAGATTTATTGAAGACAAAGTGAATCCCCCTTCAAGAGCTTATACGAAGCTTTGGGAGCTTTTCACCCTTTATGGATACAGTCCAAAACCTGGCGAACGGGTCATTGATATGGGAAGTTGTCCTGGCGGCTGGACTTGGGTTCTACAACAACTTGGCTGTAAGGTGGTCAGTGTTGATAAAGCTCCTCTCGAAGATCGGGTGGCTCAGCTTCCGGGCATTGAGTATCTCAAAAAAGATGCTTTTGCTCTTAAACCTGAAGACGTTGGGCCAATCGACTGTTTTTTTTCGGACATCATTTGCTATCCCGAAAAACTTTATGAATTAGTGCAAAAGTGGCGGGCCTCTGGCCTCTGTACTCACTTTATTTGTACCATCAAATTTCAAGGAAAAAGTGATTTTCAAGCACTCGACAAATTTGCTGCAATTCCGAATTCGAAGCTTTTGCACCTCTATGTAAACAAACACGAAGTCACTTGGCTATGTGGATTTTGAAACGCTCCAGATGGAGATTTTGTTTAAACCGCTTGGCTTATGAGCTAGATTGAAACATTGTTTAATCTTTTTTTGTTTAGAAATAAGATTCATTTATTCTTTTTCCGGCACCTTCAAAATTTGTCTCAAGTATCTTTAAAAATTCGACGATAAGAGTTATTATGGAGAAAAGAAGCATCCTAATCAAAAGCACGTTCCGGAAGGTGATGTACTTATGAAAAAATCATTTTTAGAAAGAACATTCGTTGTTCGGATAAAAGAAAGCAAGCCAAATTATTTGGCGGTGCTACTCTGTTTTTCAGCAAGCCTAATTATAGCTTCTTGTGGTGGAGGTAAGAAATCAGGAACTCCCCCCGCTGAAGGGAATGCGATCCTCCCTTCGGCTGCAAAACTAAATCCGCCAGGCCTAACATTTCCGCCAACCACCACCCACCCCTCCAACTCATCATCTCTTACTATTTCGGGCAGCTGCACAGCTGGTCCTGGCGCTAAAGTTTTTCTTGGCGGAGATGAGGATCAACAAACACCTTGTTCTGACAACGGTGACTTCAGTTTTGTTGTGACCAAAATTAATGATGGTGTCTTTAACTATACCCTACGCGAAGAATCGTTAATTCACCACCCCTCTGATAATTCTACGCTGGTTTGGCGACGTTCAACCGTGACCCCACCAGCTCCAACAATCACCGCACCCGCTTCTTATCCAGTAGTATCCGGAGGTAATAGCCTCACTATTGCTGGTGGCTGCTTGGCCGACCTCACTGTAAATATTACTGGCGATTCCACTCAATCAACGACCTGCACCACCTCCGGCACCTATTCATTTACTACTAATACAACTAGTGATGGCACTTATGCTTTTGAATTATACCAAACCGATATTTATGGTAATCAGTCAGCACGAGTGCAAACGAGCTGGACTCGGACTACCGTTGTTCCAGCGGCTCCCGTTATAACGGCACCAGTTTCCAGTCCTTATACTTCTAGTGATACAACGTTAACTTTGAGTGGCACTTGTACGATTGGAACTTCGATTAAGGTCAGTGGAGACTTAATTAGTTCAACTCCTTGTAGTGATGGCACGTTTTCTTTTGATCTCAGCGAAACCATCAGCGGCACCTATAACTATTCATTAGTGGCCTTGAGTGCGACTAATATTTCGTCTGCCACGACAAATTTT
>CAZYOE010000058.1:0-18251 GCA_964648725.1 uncultured Pseudobdellovibrionaceae bacterium
GCTTAAACTCGACGAAAATCTAGACACTCATTCACTTTTTTGATGGAGAATCCACGCAAATGGCACTTCAGTGAGACGTGCAGTCTTTGCCGATGGAAGTACCAGTGTGGCAAAACTTTGCCACACTTAATTTTTTCACTTTTAACAAAAACGCCATCAATTACTGTATACGATACCAAACGAAAAGTGGTTGAATACTCAACCAAGGAGTAAATATGAAATATTTAGGAAACTGTCTTTACCATGGAACCCTGACAGCTTTGGCATTTACAATTTACACAAATTTTGCCGTAGCCATTACTGATACTGAGCAAGTTTGTTTTGAAAAGCTTGTGGGTGGTCACGATCGAGGAGCGGTCAAAGAATTGCTGTTGTGTCGAAGCAGCGAAAGTAACCAATTTTATGATTCCCTCTGTTATGGGGAATTTATAGATGACAACGGACATTTATATAGGGTTCTTCAGTTTCATCGCGACGAACCTGGCGCGTGGCAAACGAGTTCTCGCGAGGCTGAGTCAACACCTACGGGGCTTCTATTTTCATCTGACCAAAGCGTTTTCATGGGTAGCAAAAACATATCGGAGGTTGATGCCGACTTTGTTAATAAAACGGTTACCGTCCGATCCTATGAAAAAGGTTTAGTTTTTAATACTTTAAAAAGTAGCGAAATGTACCACTGCCAATAACAGCACCGCGGTGAGGCCCAGATTCCGTTAGGTTTCCCAGAGGACTTTCACCTCCCTTCAAGCCCATGCTGGGCCCACAAATTGGCAACACCCCTGATCGCGTTACCAAACGGAGTGCTTTATCCCATTCGGAATCAACCGCGTCACCTTCTTGACTAGCTCATTAGATTTTACATCCTGCGGGCTATCAATTATGAAAACCATGATTTCCACACGACGAGATCGCACTGTGAAAAGTTATGAACTCCTTCAACTCTCCAGTGCGAAAGGGGTTACTCGATTGATAGGTGGCGTGAAACGCATTCTGACGATGTATTAGGTTCTGGAGAGTATGCATACACCGTTTTTTTGAAAATTAGTGGGTGACTATGGCCGAATTAAAGAAAACCAATCAACAATTAAACAGAAGGGCACTTCTGAATGAGAGTTCCGAGCACGCTCAGAAATCTCTTTTATAAGTTGAACCAGTTTTTCACGAACCCACTGCTGATCTTGAACAGACAGAACCATTGGTCCTGTATAGTATAAAGATTCTTTTGACGGCCACTCTTGAACACCGTGGGGATCTTCAAATGCTGGGGGGAAGGGATTTTGCTGCAAGTTGCTTGCACATGCGAGGTCTATTGGTACCCAAAACAATGCCAGAGATTTCTCTGCACTTCGCAATTATGAACCCTCAAACGAATCCTGCTGTGATTAGAAATGGCGAACTGCCCCCAGTTAATGATGTGCCCTATTACTTCCGCGATGTTTATCTCCACTCGATTCGAGTGGCTCCAAAAATCCTCAAAGAGTATCGATTGAACTGCAAATTAGACTAGATTGTAAGTGAAAGTGTGGCATGCGCAAGCTAGTACAATTCTTTGCGGATTCCGTTCTGCGCCAATGTCTCACCCAAGACGCCATGAAAGTACTTTGCTGTTTTTAAGCCCCCGCCGATTCTCGCTTTCCATAATCTTTATGCCCAGCCGAAGTGCATTTTATGTTTTTGGGAAGACCTTCTGTGTGTTTTTAGACGCAATTGCTCCAAAGCGATGCAGAGCCTTAAGAGTTTTTTAATCTCACACAGCAACGAATCTTGAAAATGACCTCAGCTTAAGGGACTTTGTAATGTATTTTTTAATTATTAGGAGATGCTATGTCTGCGATGGTGGTTGTTGGGGCACAATGGGGCGACGAGGGTAAAGGTAAGATCATTGATGTTTTTTCCGAGCATGCCGATTACGTCGTTCGTTATCAAGGTGGCGCCAATGCGGGACACACTCTTGTTGTTAAGGGCGAAAAAACAATCCTTCATTTGATCCCGTCTGGAATTCTGCACCCACAAACAGTGTGTGTGATTGGTTCAGGATGCGTGATCGATATCGAAATTCTCATCAAAGAAATCCAAAAGCTTAAATCTCAAGGTTTGTTGCAAAATCCAAAACAACTTTTAATCTCAGATGGCGCGACGGTTATTCTGCCCTTCCACAAAACCTTAGATTCCGCGCGGGAGATGGCTTTAGCAAAAAATAAGATCGGCACCACCGGCAAAGGCATTGGCCCTGCTTATGAAGATCGCGCCGGCCGTAAGGCGATTTTAATGAGTGACCTTTTTGACAACGAAACTCTTAAACACAAATTGGATCAAAATCTTCTTGAGAAAAACGTCCTCTTTGAAAAGCTCTACAATCAGGTGCCGGTGAAATCAGAATCTGTGATGGCCCATATTCATAGCTTACTTGAAGAACTACGCCCTTATCGTTGCAAAGACGCTGGCCAAATTATCACAAAAGCAATTGCTTCTCGTAAACGAGTTTTATTTGAAGGTGCGCAAGGAACTTTATTAGATATTCTCCATGGTACCTACCCTTTCGTGACCAGCTCATCAACGTTAGCGGCATCTGCGTGCACAGGTACTGGTCTTGGCCCCACGATGATTAATAAGGTCATCGGAATTACCAAAGCCTATACCACGCGAGTGGGTTCGGGCCCTTTCCCAACGGAATTGGCTAATGATATTGGTGAAAAGATTCGTCAGGAAGGTTTTGAGTTTGGTTCCACGACTGGTCGCGCTCGTCGCTGTGGCTGGATTGACCTGCCTGCTCTAAAATATGCGATTCGCTTGAATGGAATCACTAGCCTCGCTTTAATGAAGCTTGATGTCCTTAGCAGCCATAAAGAGATCGGCGTTTGCACAGGCTACAAGCTGAACGGAGAGATCCTCAGTGATTTTCCAACGTCATTGACGGATCTTGAAAATGTGGAACCAGTCATTGAATATCTACCGGGTTGGAATCAGGATTTAACTAAAATCACTTCCCTTAAAGATATTCCGCGCTTTGCAACCGCTTACATTGATTTTATTGGAAACCATTTAGGCTGCCCGATCGATGTCATTTCCGTGGGACCAGGCCGCGAGCAAACTTTGTGGGTCAAACCTCTTTTTAATACCTAGAAATCTCTTCCAAACATGGGTAAGGCTAAAAAGGTTTTTGAAAACCTCGCTTACTTCGAAGATTTGGAGCCAGACAGCTCCTATTCGACCAAACCCATGTTTGGGTGTTTAGCGATCTATTACAGAGGCCTCAACGTGACCCTCTTAGCTGCCGAACCTGGTGAACGCACCTATCGAAAAATAAAGTACAAGTTTGATATTTGGGACGGAGTCCTTCTCCCTACTTCGCGGGAGTACCACGAACTTATACTCTATGATTTCCCGGAGCTAGTTTCGCATCCAGTTTTGGGAAAATGGCTTTATCTCCCCCAACAAACAGAAGGCTTTGAAGAACTAATCATCAGAATTGTTCGCCTGATCAGAAAAGGCGATTATCGTTTTGGCATCATCCCTGGAACCAAAAGAAAAACTAAAAAGCGCCGATCGAACTTGAAACCGTAAATGAAAAAAATTCGTTTCTAAAAACTTGACGTCGTCTTGTGCGCATCTTGTGATAAGACCCCTCAAGGTCTTTTAGATCCTGGGGGTGAAAATGAAGTTTCAATTTTTCGTTGCGACGGTCTTTGCTTTTATTTCGGTTGCTCACGGTTTCGATCCGATCGATGCCAAAGGACGACAAATAATTCCCTTTATCTCTCCGAATTCTAAAAAAGAAATTTGTGTTCTGCCCAATCATCCTCTTGATTCCTACTATACTAGCCAAGATGAGGCCGATGAGGCCTTCCTCTGTAACCTCGATTACTATGGCACCACCGTCAATTCTCAACGTGTGGCGGTTTGCCCCAAGATCAACAGTACCAATCCTGGTCTCAATTTACTTTTGAATAAAGTGGATCTTTCGTTTCCCTCCCGACAAATCAACTGTCAGAAAAAAGATAAATCTCTGGAACTTATCGCCAAGCATAAGCAAAGCATTTCTTGTTCTTATGCTCCTTCGATTTTAACTTATTATCACCTTTCACGGCGCCTGGGAGGCATTTTAAATATTCCCGTGGCGGTGCTAAGAACCGTTGATAAAGCAGAACACTTAAAATGGACCAAAGAAGCTGTTTCTTATTTTCCTAAAGATAACGAAGAATTGATTTATAAGAATTGGCTGCATTTTTCTTCGGCTCATTCGAACCCTACTAAGTACCCTCAGGTCTTCACGAAAAACCAAAAATTTCTTTACGGTGCTTTAGTCCTGAATAATCTGGACGAAAAGTATTATGGCGAAGTTAATGGCAAAGGGGAATACGCCACCCGCGAGGCCCGCTTTCAAAAGCTGCAACCTTTTCAGAAAGTGGCTGACTCTAGAACATTGGAAGCCATTAATGCCGGTTTGTCTCCCCAAGAGCAAATTCAAAATCTGGTTCAAATGAAGGATGTAGCCGATATGGTTCTCCTTGATTATTTACTCAACCAGGCCGATCGCATTGGTAACATTCACTATCTTGAACGATTTGCCACGATTGATAGCGGGAGACTGCATATTTCTACTAAACCCATTAATGGAGCCCTGCCTGTTAACCAAATGTTATTGAAAGACAACGACTGCGGCATCATTAAAGAAAATCGATTTAAGACCTTTAAGGTTTTAGAAAAAGTACGCCACATGAGTCCGCAGACCTACCAACTCTTTTTGACCTGGGCGCGAAATTTAAACCGTCATGAAACCCTTGAATTTATGAAAAAAGAACTTCTCCTCACCACCAAGGATATCAATGACCCAAATCGCGGCCTTGTGGCAAACGCCCACAATGCTAAAAATATTCTAATGAAAAATTGCCGGTCTGGTTTTTTGAAGCTTGATATCGATCCTAATTACCTGAACCAAACTCCAGGAACGAACTCAAACCAATGTGATCTTCCTGCTACTGAGCTCAGTGCCAATTAAGATCCATTCTGGGCCGTATCATTTCTTGCCATCCCCCTTCTCATTAGCCTTACTGTAGCTTATCCTGAAAGAGGTGGGGTGGCGATTAACTTTTAATGGCCTGCCCACAACAATAAAGTGGGGTTTCGTGAATCAATCGTTCTTTAAATATTTATTATTTGCTCCCGTTTTATTATTAGCCGGCCCCAGCGCAGCCGAACCGGAAATCCCTGCCGACGACAAGGTGCTTTCTCAAACAGGCCATTCCAATAAAACAAAACTCCCCTCTAATTTCAAAATCTTGGTTTGGAATATTCATAAGGCGGAAGACGGCCCAGCATGGCAGCGAGACTTTCATCATCTCGCATCAAACAATGATGTGATTCTCCTTCAAGAAGGCTATCAAGTTCAAACATATAAAGAAGTGATTGGACAACTGCCCAATGTGCTTTGGTCTTTTGCTACAAGTTTTGTGTATCGAGGCTTTGAAACTGGTGTGGTCACGGGATCTTCCGCCAAACCTGTCAACACCCGTTGGCTCCGCAGTCCTGGCCGCGAACCCCTAGTGCAATCTCCTAAAATGACTATTCTTTCAGAGTTCGACATCATCGGATCTGACGAAAACCTCTTGGTGGCGAATATTCATGGAATCAATTTTGTCACCAATGGCACTTTCTACGATCATGTCACTCAAGTTGTGATGGCCATTGAAAAACACAAAGGCCCTTTAATTTTTGCAGGAGACTTTAATACCTGGAATTCGAGTCGACGGGATTTCTTACAATCTCATTGTGATAAGCTTGGACTTTCAATGGTCGATTTTAAAATAGAGCCGAGAAACAATCCCATTGACCATATTTTTTATCGGGGATTAGTTCCGAACAACTCTGAGGTCCTTGCCAAAATCAATACCTCCGACCACCTGCCCTTAAGCGTTGAGTTTTCCGTGAGCACTTCAAACCAGAACCCTTTTGTGTCAGTCAATAAAAAGACTTCTGGCAGAGATTTATAATTTAAGTTTATTTATATTTTGCTGAAAAAGAACCAAATTCAAGGCAAAGGCAGCAATAGTTAAGCGAATGAACGGAGTAGGAAGCTCTGCACATACTTACTGAGCATGTGAAACTGCACGCCTGCGACCGTTTTATCATCGGTCCAAACAATTCTACCGGCAACTTCGACCTGCTCTTTGCCATCGCGGCTAGTAAATACAAAACTGACTTGTTCGTCAATATCCACACGCTTACCGTTGAAGGTGAAGGCCAAACCGCCTTTAGAAATATTTTTAAGGCTGGCTTCAAAATTGCCCTGACGAGTTTTAACTAATACTTGATCTGAGACGTCGACCCGTTTTGCAAATCGCATATCAAACACTGACACCTGAGCCGCAACTTCTTTGGATCCCTGCCTCAACAACACCCAAAGAACCACCGGCAACATCATAAACAATAAAATAGGTATGGCATTAGGCCCAGGAAAGTTGCCATGCCCCTCACCGAAGGCGCGAACAACACCAATGGTTCCACAACCTCCGCCCACACTTCCACTACTTGATGATGAGCCACTTTGTTCTGAAGCAATCGCGCGATCTGGAACCGCAAAATTGTAAGCTGGCATGAATGATTGGGCCTCAGGTATGTTTTTGGCGGCTCGCAAAGCATCAAGAACGCTGACGCGGCCACTGGTATAAATTTTTTGAGAGAAGGCCACCGAGGCTTTCGCCGAATTTAAAATCAACTCGCGGAGCTGGTAGCCGGTCAAATGCGGTGATTCCCTCAATAAAAGTGCTCCAACACCTGCTATAAAAGGGGCCGCCATAGAAGTACCACTCGAATATCCAAATAAATTTTGTGGATAGGTGCTACCAATAGTAACACCGGGCGCGGCGATATGTACGGTTTTAACTCCAAAATTAGAAAAAGATGCTAAGTTATCCCAACTGTTGGAAGCCGCCACTGACACTAAACCTGGAAGATTGAGGTTAGCTGGATAAATTGGCGATGAATCATTGTTGGTTCCAAAGTTCCCTGCGGCTGTCACGATAAACAACCCAGCGGCATAAGCTCGACTAAAGGCCTCATGAAGAGAGCGGCTATAAGACGTCCCGCCCCAAGAAGCATTAATAATACTAGCGCCATTAGCAATTGCATAATCAATGGCACGCACCGCATTCGCCGTGTCTCCAGAACCATCTGAACCCAGAAACTTCAATGGCATTACACGAACATTAGATTGCCGAATGGGATTTTCAAAGATGTCGATTGAAACTCCAACCACAATTCCGGAAACATGGGTCCCATGACCATCATCATCCCAAGGTTTGTTGTGATTGGCGAAAAAGTTCCAACCATGAATGTCATCCACATAGCCGTTACCATCATCGTCAATACCATTATCTGGAATCTCACCGGAATTTGCCCAAATCGCATGCGCCTGTGAAAATACATTATGATTATAATCAACACCAGTATCGAGGACTGCCACTGTTGGGCGCAGAGGACTGGTCTGAGTGGCTTCAGCCCAAGCGTCGCTCACTCCCACCGACGCGCTCGATTGGGAATAAGCGCCATTACTCATAGAAGAAACCCTGGCCATCATTTGTTCATAAGATAAAGGTTGAATGGTGGTATTGGGATCTTCAGTTTTTCGAATGATATAGTTCGGCTCCACAAATTCGATTTCAGGATCTTGCGCCAACTCTTCTATCACCGCTCGCAGGTCTTGCCCGGGAGAAAGTTTAAGCTGATGCATTTTTAATTTGCTGAAACTGGCTTTTAAGGTGATCCCTCGGCCTGATATTTTACCAAAGAAGCCTTTTTGAATCTGAGGCATCATTTTTGATTTTGTCTTTATAATGAGTTCACCTTCCACATACTCCTGGGCCTGCGCCGACATCTGCAGCGACAGAGGCAACATCAAAAATAAACTGAGAGAATATTTCCTGATGAATAACCAACGCAGATTTCGCAAAAGCATGCCCCGCACTCCTCCACTTCCTATAGCCTATCTTTTTTGATTAATCGCGGTAACTATCAATATTTAGACAAGTTCACCCCAAATGAATTAAGAGGTTTAATTTGTTTAGGTTTTTACTTAGCACCCGATATTATAAACAAAAATTAACTATTTCACTTGCTTCACTTTGAGATTTTCGCCACACTTGAATTATATTTTCATCTCAATTAAGGACGTTCGAACCAATGCTAAAAAGATTTTTACTTCCGTTCGCAGTAATCGTACTTAGTCTTCAAACTAAAGCTGGATCCTTCGGACTCGGAGCTATTATTGGGGAGCCAACGGGGATTTCAGTTAAAATGTGGCTCGATCAAACTCACGCCATTGACGGCGCTTTTGCATGGAGCCTCAGTGGTCCTAATGCCCTCCATATTCAAAGTGATTACCTTGTTCATGAACTATCGTTCTTTCGTCTTGGCCGTTATCCTATGAACCTTTATTACGGAGCTGGTGGCAGACTTTCAAGCTATAGCGGAAAAAACAAATCCAGTTCAGGCTTGGGAGCCAGAGCGCCTCTGGGAATGGCCTATCAATTTCGAAAACCCGCAGTGGAGTTATTTGCGGAGGTTGCCGCAATTCTGGAACTAACTCCAAGCACCGAGGCCTTTTTTAACGTTGGATTCGGTGGTCGATTTTATTTTTAAGATTTTAAAGTTCAGGCCTGCTGAATAGGATGTTTGGCAGGCCTGCTTTTTTATAAATTGCCGTCTAAATTTACTGGGCTGCTTCGCAAGTAAACTCAGAATCATCATCACAATAAAAAGTATTCCTTGTAGCTTTACAAGTTTTTGCAGCCTCAGCAATGGCTTCAGTTTTTGTTAAGCCTTTACCAATTGCACCGGGAACATAATTGCTCAAGCATGCAAAGCGGTAAGGCGGACGATTATTTTTCAGGAAGTCAGGATTGACCGCTTCACAAGTAAACTCAGAGTCATCATCACAATAAATAGATTGCTTTTCTTTTGCGCATAGAGCTGCTGCTGTTGCCCGCGCTTCAAGAGCCGTCCAACCATAACCAATCACTCCAGGAACGGCATTCGAAAGACACGATTTTGAATAATCTAACCCCCGGCGCGGATAAACATTAGGAACGGCTTCACAAGTGAACTCTGATTCCTCATCGCAATAGATAGATTGCTTCTGTGCCTTGCAACCAGTTGCTGCACCGGCCCGCGCTTCAGTTTGCGTCCAACCTTTACCAATCGCATCAGGAACACTCGTGCTTTTGCACACATATTTATAATCAGCACGATCTGGTTCATCAGGGCGATCACTATACAAACCGGAAGCAATGCTCTGATGTGATTGAGCGAGGAGATCCTCAATCGTTGCTAAGCGGTCCATTAATGGTCCGTTGTGGTGTCGGGTATTTTCTTCAATCAAGCGATGAAGCTGGCTTCGAGCATAGGACAAATCCTCCATGCCTCGCTCAATCATTCGGGTATCAACAGCCCAGCTTGGAGCTGCAAAAGCCATAACAGCGGAAAAACTCATAATTGCTCTTTTTAACATATTCACTCCTTCCCCTCTCGGGATCTAGAGAAATCTCATATTTGTTCTCAATCCATCTGGCACGAATTTTCTTGGGCATGAAGTTTTTTTTGAAAATGGAACGCCCTGTTCCGATATTGACCTAACCTTCGATTCTCGATACTTGTGTCGCGTATGAAATCCGCCTATGAAATTTTAAAAGACGAACTCAGCCTTAGGAAAATGCGCAATAGTGCTTATTCATTAAGAGCTTTTGCGCGGGACCTTGGAGTTAGTGTTACAGCACTTTCGGACTTTCTCACTTTGAAGAGAAACCTTTCCAAGACTAATCTTTTAAAAATTTGTCATTCGTTAAACTTACCACCCATCGAGCGGGCGACGATGCTCCATCGACGTGAACCTGTGCCTCACCCCCAAAACTTGCAGCAAAAGGATGATGCCTTTCATTTGTTTTCTGATTGGTTTTGTTTTGCGATTTTGAATTTAACACGGGTGAAAAATCATGAAGCCGATCCCATTTGGATCGCGCAACGATTTGGCATTAGCGAGTTCCAAGCGCAAGAGGGATTAGCAAGACTCTTGCGCCTCAACCTCATTCGCATTAAAGACCAAAGAATTGTCCGAACTAAAAAGAGTATTCTCAGCAACTACAATATTCCCGAACTTGCTATCAAGAAACACCATCAGAGAGTTTTGCAAAAAGCTGAAAAAGCCCTCCTGGAGACGAATCCGGAACTTCGCGATTTTTCCACAACTATTTTAGCAATTGATCCAAAAAATCTTGAGCAAGCTAAAAAACAAATTCAAAAGATGAAGTCTAAACTCGCCAAGAGAATTGAAAACACCCAGGGGCAAGAGTTCTATGGACTCACGCTACAGCTCTGCCCTCTTGCCACCGGTACTTCAAAGAAATAGTTTTTATTGAGGAGTTCCGCAGGTGGCCCATTGCACCGTGAGATCCTTGCAGTAGCACTCAAAGAAGAGCCTTGTGGCGAAGATCGAAAAAACTCCAACAAATATTCGCTGGAAGTCCACAAACTTTACTGATTTCGAGAGCAATGCCATAGTGACAAAAGGTTTTACAAAATTATTAAAATCGATTTTACAGGCAATGGGTCGAATTTGAGAGTTTCAGCTTCTTTGTCGAAGATGTTGACGACTGAAAAATAATTTCTCTCTGCGAAAAAGAAGACCAGCTGTAGTTTCGCTCACTTAGCATGCCTCACTCTGAATCAATGACCCTTTTTTAGTAGTATCATCAGACATTTAGCGCCGAGTTTGAGAACGCCACTGATCTTCCCATAAACTGACTTAGTAACGACCAAGCGAAAAAAAGACTTTTCGCGGATAGCGGAGGAAACATGAGACAACAACTTTTAAGCGCAGCACTAGCAAGCAGTCTCATCATGATTGGATGTGAAACCAAGAAGGCAACAAACTTCTCAATTCTGGCAGATGCAAACGTTTATGCACAGGATGGTGTTTACAAACCTCGAAAAATCGACGTGCTCTGGATTATTGATAACTCTGGCTCTATGCAGACCTCCCAAGTGAATCTCGCAAACAACTTTCAATCTTTTATTCAAAAGTTTCACAATCTCAACTTCGACTATCATATGGGAGTTGGAGCGACAGATGCATGGAAAAGTGTTTTTGATAGTTCATTAACCTTTTCCCGACTTCGTGACGGCGCAGACACGACCGCCCATTCGGGAGTCTTTGTTCTTGATCGTGACACTCCTGATGTGGTGAGCACCTTTATGACCAACGCAAAGCTTGGTATCAAGGGAACTGGCGATGAAAGGGCTTTTCAATCACTAAAAGCCACCCTGGAAGATCCTAACAATTCAAGTTTTCGCCGCCCCGATGCCTTTCTTGCTGTTATCATCGTCAGCGATGAGGATGACTTCAGCCATGACAGCTACACTTTTAATAATAGTAACTATAACGATCCGAATTTACATCCTGTGAGTAAGTACCTTGAATTCTTGGATACATATACTGGACGCACTGACGTTAAAATGCCAGCTAATTACTCTGTCTCTGCCATTACAGTAACGGATGACGCATGCAAAACCGAACTCAATAAAGACGGTTTTGCCCGATATCCTGGAGTTCGCTATATGGAATTAGTGAATGCCACTGGTGGAACAATCGGTAGTCTCTGCTCCCCTTTTAACAACACCTTAGAGAGTATTTCAGATTCTATTGTTAACTATTCTTCCATATTCCCACTCACTCGCGTACCCATTGTTGAAACGATTCGAATTCATATTAATGGACAGCTCATTCCTGCCGATGAAAATAACGGTTGGACCTACAGAGCCAGTGACAACAGTATCTGGTTCCACGGCACAAGTATCCCACCAGCGGGTTCACAAATCGCCATCGATTTTGACCCCGCAGGAATTAAACTTTAGGACGGAGTAAAGACGTGAAGGAATGGTATATAGCCAGAGGCAATAAAAAATACGGTCCTTACTCCACGGAGGAATTGATCCAACTTCGTCAACAGCGTAAAGCCTTCGAATATGATCTCATCTGGAAACAGGGACTTCGGCAGTGGAAGCCCTTGATTCAAACCGATGAATTTTCGGCTCATGCAATGGCAGAGCGTGCCCTCAAAGCAGAGGCCTGTACGGTTTTTAATCGCCGCCAATGGCCAAGAGTTCGCAAAGAAGTTCCCATCATCGTTCACAATGAAGATCGACTCTGGACCGCCAAAACCCTGAACATAAGCTTAGGGGGAGCCCTCATTGAACTCAGCTCTCCCTACTTGAAACCCGGCGATACCATTCACATTCATTTTCAAAGCCAAGATCTCTCGGAAAAACGTTTCAGCTGCGTTGGTGTCATTACTGGCAAACGCTTTAGCAGCGAGCGAATGCGATTTAACTCAGCCATTCAATATAGCATCCGCTTTGAAGAAAAAGATGATACCGCCAACGAGCAACTCGATCAGTGGGTGCAAACAATTCTATCTGATAAACTAAATTCGGTACAAGGAGACAAACATGTTACAGCAAATAATTAACTTTATCGTCGACAGTGGTTTTGTTGGATGGACCATCATCGCCACTGGTTTTTTCGCAGTCGCCATTATTGCAGAACGAATCAAAAAACTTTTCTTCGACTATCACATGAACACCGACTCATTTACAAAAAGAGTGCAACACTTTGTGAGCCAGCAACGTTTTGAAGAAGCACTCTTATTGTGTGAAGGACTGGCTAAAAAGCCCATGGCTCGCGCTTTTAAAACAATTCTCCTAAAAGCGGATCGTGAAGAAGAAGCTATTCAAGCGGCCACTGACATTGCTCTTTCAGAAAACATGCCCCTATTTAACAAACGCATTCATTACTTATCCATGTTAGCGAACGTCGCAACACTCTTAGGTCTCCTTGGAACAATCCATGGTCTGATTCTCTCGTTCCAAGCGGTGGCCACTGCGGATCCTTCGCAAAAACAAGCCCTTCTCGCTCATGGTATCTCGGTATCAATGTATACTACGGCACTAGGTCTCGCTGTTGCGATTCCGGTAATGATTGTTTACTCGTTCTTAGTTTCTCGCCAAAATCAATTGAGCGAAGAACTTTACGAGCAGGTTCAAAAACTCGAAGAAACTCTCACTGGAGTAAGCCCCATGATGTCTGTGACATCATCGAATGCCATGGATATTGGTCCCGAAGTTCCTAAAATGAACGGCACTGGAAACTATCGCACATCGTAATTAAGGAGTCAGAAATGAGACGTAGAAATGCTCCTGTAGAAGGTTTGTCACACGAGTTTGAACTGGACTTAGCGCCTCTGTTAGCGGTGATGGTCAAACTCGTTCCGGTTCTGATAGTGTCGTCAGCTTTTGTGCCGATCGTGATCATTCAAAGTGAACTTCCGGCCCCCGTCGCTGCGGCGGTGAGCGAACAAAAAACCGATGAAACGCCACAACTGGAACTCCTTGTACATCCAAATCAGGGTATGGATCTGAAACTTACACAAGGTGGCAAAAATCTTGATCAAGCGCATATGAGCTACCCGACTAACTTTAAAGATTTATCGGAACTCAAACAACATCTATTGAGAATCAAAAAGCAGGCGCCGCATTTATTTCGCCTCGATTTGATTCCCCAAGGGAATGTCCCTTACGAGTTAATCATTAAAATCATTGATGCGGCTCGCAAGAGCTCGGTTCCCAATGAAAAATTTAAGTTTAAAAATCCTCAATCCGGCACGTTGGAAGAAACTGATTATATGTACCCTGATGTGGTCTTCGCCAATGTACTGGAGGGATAAATGAACCGTCGCGCGCGATTTAC
Organism: uncultured Pseudobdellovibrionaceae bacterium; assembly: GCA_964648725.1. Taxonomy (GTDB): domain Bacteria; phylum Bdellovibrionota; class Bdellovibrionia; order Bdellovibrionales; family Bdellovibrionaceae; genus CAUJGP01. The sequence continues at coordinate 13,796 of CAZYOE010000058.1, forward strand.
CAAAAAGCCAAACACGACTTTTGCACTCAACATCAATTCAATGACCGATATGTTTACCATCATGCTCGTATTCCTGCTACAAACGTATTCAACCAACGCGTATGAGGTTTTACCGCAAAAAGGGTTAACGATGGCCACGTCGGCCTCTGAAAAAACGGCTGAAGAAGCGCCGATGGTTTCTCTTTCAAAAGATGAATTAGTGCTGAACCAGAAAAAACTTTTGAGTGCAAATAACTTTTCGCTGCCTGCGGACTCTTTAGATCAAGGTCAGATCATCAAACCCCTGCTCACAGAGTTACAAGCCCTGAAGCAACAGAAAAAAGACAAAGATGAAGTTATTTTACAAGTAGATAAAGACTGCCCTTATCCTAACGTTAAACAAATTTTATCGACGGCCTCGATGGCCGGCTTTATCAAAGTTCGCCTCGCGACCATATCCTCCAACTAGGGGCTGCCCATGCAACTCATTGTTTTCTTACTAGCAACATTATTGTTACCAAATTTCACTTCCGCGAAGCCCCCTGCCCCCAAAGGGGTCTTGCCTGAGTTAAAACTCAACAAAAAATCAGAGTCCGAAAATCTGAAAACGGCGGCAGAAGCTGAAACTCTGATTTCCAAGAGTGAAGAAAAAGCCATCAAACAATTGGAAGCTCTTCTCAAAAAATACAAAGGCACCACCCAAGAACCAGACTTGCTGTTTCGCCTTGCAGAACTCTATTCCCGTCGCGCCAAAACAGGGCGTTTTGTTGATCTCTACCGGGGCGAAAAGACTCTGGCTGAGATTCTCACTCCCAAATTGACCGAAAAAGGCGCGAAAGCCTATCTGGGACAAGCCATTTCAAATTACCAAACCATCCAAAAGAGATTCTCAAACTACAGTGCTATGGATGAAGTCTTGTTTAATATGGCCTTCGCTCATGAGCAGCGAGGCGAGCCCGATCAAGCTCTTAGAACTTTTATTCTGATTCTTGACAAACACCCTAACTCGAAACTTCTGCCCGAAGCCCACATGGCTCTGGGTGAACTCTACTTTCAAAAACAAAATTATTTAGAAAGCCAAAAAAATTACGATAAAGTTCAGGAGTGGCCAAAATCTCCCATCGCGCCAATTGCACTCTACAAAAGCGCATGGTGTTCGTACAATCTAAAGAATACTCCTGAGGCTATAAAAAAAATGGAAAGGCTCTTAGAACAGTCGCGAACACGTCCCCTGGTGTCGCATGTGCGTTCGGAAGCCCGCCGTGACATTGCCCTCTTTTACAGTGAAGTCGGATCTCCCGATCTAGCGATTTCCTATTTCAGCAAGCACCTTTTGGAAAATGAAGTTGGCCAGACCGTTCTAGATCTTTCCTCAATTTACGAGCGACATGGTAAGCTGAGTGAAATGGATTTAGTCCTTGCCATTTTTCTCAAAGAATACCCTGAAGACAGCATTGCCGGTGATATTCTTTTAAGACGCGTGCAACACCTCAATGAGGCGCACAAATCAAAACTTGTGATTGACATGTTGAAAGAATCTTCCAAGCTTTGCAAAAATGAAAACTGGAAAGCCAAACAAAAAGAAACCACTCTTTTTTGCGGGGAAACTTATCCCAATCAGCTCAAGGACTTGGTCGCCGAATGGTGGGAAAACTGGAATAAGCTCAAGCGAAGCCCTGACATGATTTCTGATCTGGAATTTGTGTTTAAAGAATATCTTCAGTTTGAACCCGCCAATAAATGGAATGTCGGTGTTCACATGAGCGTTGCCGATTTTTTATTCTCGAAAAAAGATTATAAACAATCCGCCTTTCATTACGAAGGAGTCAGCAAAATCGAGAAGCTCCAGCCTGAAATTCTCCATAACGCCCTTTACGGCGCCATTGTCAGTCTTGACCGTTTAGTGCAAGAATCACCTAAAGATGTTCCGCTCCGTCAACAGATTATCGGTGCGCTCAACAACTACATCGTCCAGTGCCCCAAGGGGGATTATATCGATGATGCCCGTTACAAAAAGGCCTTCTTATTTTATGAAGAGAAAGACTACGTGCAGTCGCTTGAGTGGATTAATAAAATCGACTCTAAAAATGCAAACCTCAAAGAAAAACGCGAAGATTTACTATTAGAGATCCATCGATCGAAAAAGGACTACCAAGCACTGGTGGACTCCAGTTTGCTCATCCTAAAGGCCTCCACTGGAGAACGGGCAAAGAAAATTAAAGATGTTTACCAGGCGGCACAACAGTCTATCATTCAAGACCTCGTAGAAAAAGAAAAGCTCAATCAAGCCGCTCTTAAGGCAAAAGCCTTCTATGAGGAGCACCGTCCAGAAACCAAAGCTCTTGACGCTCTTCATCTTGCCATTGAACTCTGGGAAAAGCTCAAGCAGTACCGCTTGGCCGCGGAGAACTCCGAAGTTCTGGCTAACGAGATGAAAACTCTCAATAAAAAATCAGAAGCCGAACAACTTAGCCAACACGCGGTCCAACTCTTTTTGCAATTGGGAGACCTTGCAAGAACCCAAATATCTTTGCCTTTAGCCATTGAATATTCACAAGATAATTCCAAGAAAAGAGACTCTTTGGAACTTCTAGCGGAGATTTCTTCCTGGTATGGCAATGTGGACGCCACCGAAAAAGCCTGGCAGCAGCTTGAACCTCAAATGTCCACCGAAGAAAAACAAGTTTTGCTCCAGAACCGTATTAAATTCTTTGAACAGCAAGCTCCTGATAAAGCCAAAAAGATCAAAGACACCCTCGTGCAAAAAGGGGTAGAGCCATTCTACAGCGAAGCTCAGATCAAAATCGCTGATAAACTTTGCCGGGATAAAAAATGGCAACAGTGTTACCAGATGTCTTTGAAGCTCAATAAAGATAGCACGCCTCCCCCTCAAAGAGCACAGGCCCGCTTTTTACAATCGCGAGTCCTTATTAATGAGTTCAATGCGCAAGGTTTAAGGGCCTCACCAGAGCGCATCGCAATGGTTATGGCTTATAAAGCGGAAAAGTTTGATAAGGCAGTTCAAGTTCTCACTACGATTTCGCAAAAATCAGAAGTACTTCAACTACGCAAACAGGCCGTTCAAGATCTGATCTCACTTTACAACGATTACGTAATACAGCTGCAAAAATCAGCGAGTTCCCTCGATACCAGTAATCCTGATATGGCATCACTAAAACAGGAAATTGATCAAATTCTGCCGGTACTTTCTCAACGTCCCAAAGAGCTGGAAACTGTTTTAGTTGAGCTTAATAAGCTGAATGACGCCAATAACGAAAGCGAAAAACTCGCTCTCAGTTCCCCATTTCCAGAACTCAATGGTTCGGAAATGAGAATATTTGTTCCAACCTGGGAGGAGTCCTCACTCCTCCGTCCGCTCTCAGAAATTATGATCAGTGGTCAAAGTTGTTCATTGACCAATATCCAAAAATTGAATTCCCTTTCTGCTTTGGGTCGAGAAGCCAATGCGTGCTTATCAAAAGGGCAACACAAGGAACTCGAAGCCACTGCCTTGCGACTCTCCGACCTATTTCCTGACTCACACTGGGGACCCTTCTATTTGTCGGTATCCGCCTCCCAACAGCATTCTATGGAAAGGGCACTGTGGTACGTAAAACTAGCGCAAAAGCGCGCCAAAGACTCAATATTGAACTATGAAGAGGCTCGCCAGAGTTATATGGAACATCCAGATTCAACAATACTCGCTGAACTTAAGAAGCTCGATGGAACCTGGGCCCTGGTAGAGGAATCCAATTTCCTTAGCACTCTGAATCAACTTAAACAAAATCAGTGTGAAGGTGCCATTGTCACTTTGAAAGATCTGCGCTCGAAATACTGGAAGACCACACCGATTGAAAAAATGGTGGCGAGTCGATGCCCAGCCCTTCCGGCAAGGTCGATTACGAGCAGTGAATCGAGTAACTAAAATATCTTAACAATTCCCATTTCGGAATCAGGGGCTTTTAAGCCACCCGTCATGAATTCCCTTTGTAATTATCCTTAATATTTGCTTGGATAAGGCCCAAAGGGAGGGGACTATGAAAAAGTCTTTATTATTTAGTATCATTAGTGTTCTATTTATCTTTAAACCAGCTTTTGGAGCTATTTGTTCTGATCCGCTCAAAGGGGAGCTTTGCTATAACATGCACTATCTAAAAAGTCAGGTAATGGCTCTTGGCGAACAGCGCGAACTCATGCAAGTAAACTATCCTTATTTAGGAACGATTGGCCAGGAAATCAACGCCATCACTCAGTTTCTTCAGCATAGTAACTTGGTAGGTTCAGAGCACACGGAGGGGATTCAAGCCATTCAAACCAAAGCCCAGGCTTTGATTAATGACGCTGCCGCCAACGATCCAATGGCACTTGCAACTGCCAACGTCATTCAGAAAAAATGCGCCACTTGCCACAACCAAACTAGTGCCACCAGTGGTATTGGTTGGGATGAGATTTTTAAAAATGACTGGGAGCAAATTTC
>CAZYOE010000058.1:18261-25789 GCA_964648725.1 uncultured Pseudobdellovibrionaceae bacterium
GACGAACTCCTTATCTTTGTCGCAGCATGAATGGAATGATGACTGCCTATGCTAGTGTTTTTTCAGCCACCCAGTTAGGGCGTCAAAACTTCGCTTCGTTGAAACAAAGTGCACTTGAGCTTGGTCGCATTGCCACTGACCTCAAAGAGAAAAAAATGTTCCACGGAGCAGAATCAATGATGGATGAAGTTCAGAGCAGAGCGGCGGAAGTGGTCGAACTCGCCAATCAAGAAAAAGTTGAAGCTTTCGAAAAAGGACAGCTTATGACTCAGTCCTGCATGCAGTGCCACGGAAATATGAACCTGTCTCGCAAACAACTTTCATTTAAGCATTTATAGTACAATCGGACTTTGGAACTGATCATTTTCTACACGTTGGAGAGACTCTGGCTCTCCAACTCTAACATCTAGGGAGCAGCGGTCGTCACTTTAGTGGGCTCAATGACCGCCCTTGGATTTTTACTCATTGGACTGACGGAACTACAGCTCTGATTGATACTATGAAGCAATCGATTGCAGTCAATGGAAAACCACGAAACCAATAGCGCAGCCATAAAAAACAATATTGACAGAGTGGTGACTCCGACTTGGCGTTTAAGACGTTTTGCCCGCAGTCCTATTTCGGTCGCAAAACTAAAGGGGCGTATTTTCTCCCAATTCTCTCGACGATATTCATATTCTTCCCTTACACAGCGCTGAACCACCGCCGGCAAGACTCTTTCGAGTTGCGGTTTAAAGTTCATCGTCTGTTCTTCGCCAAACTGAGTCATGAGTTCCACAGTGATTAGCGACTGAATACTTTCGGAAATCGTTTGCGCCTGTTTATTCAAGCGTTCAACCTCGATGATTGCCTTGGCCTTTTTTTCTCTGACCATTTGTTCAAGTTCTTCCTGTCGCTGCTTGGTCAACCACTTTTTTTCAAACTCTAACCGAACTTCATATTCCTTTTTTAACTTAGCTCGCGTTTGTTCCCGTTCATTCACTTCCTGTACCTTGAGATTTGAGATTCGTTCCATCGTTTTAGTTAATTCAGGCTGTAGATCATTGATACTTTTTTTCAACTCTCCCAATTCTCGTTGAAGCTGCTCTGTTTCGGATTTTGCCTTTTCATAGGTCTGAATGGCTTGTTGAGACTCTTGCGCACAATTGTCCAAATACTTTTGAGCCGCTGATTTTTCCAAGGTCAGAGCGTCCGTGACTTTTTCAGACTGTTTTTTCAGCTCGGTAAGCTCTGCATCCATCCCCCGCTTAGTACTCTCCAGAATCTCAAGTTGTTTTCGCAAAGCCTCATTAGCTGACCTTAGCCGCTCTTTTTCTAATTCGAATTCTCGATAGACTTTATTTTTTGAAGCCTCAACCGTTCGAACTTCTACTCTACTCGATTCGAGTTCTTGGTGCGCTCGAATTCTGGCAGTTTGCAGTTCCTTAATTTCATTTTGAACTAAACCTTTTGAGTCCAGTAGTGCCTGAACTTCTCGCTGACTCTCTTCTGTGATTTCTTTGGCTTTGTTTTTAGCCGCCGCTATCAATAAATCAGCTTCACGTTGACCAGAGGCGACGATGGCTTCGACTTCAGTTTCCGCTTCTTGTTTGATTTCTTTGGCCTTCACCCGTACCTGATCCATCAATGCCCGCTTTTTTTCCTCAGAATTCAATCTAATCTCATTCAGGGCGTGCGCGATTTCACTTTCGGCCCTTTGCGCAATCAAGGCCGCTTCTTTTTCTGACGATTGAATAATTTCGTCTTTTTGTCTTAACGCCGCTTGATGAATCTCTTCAGCCTTTTGTTTTGCATCCAGAAGTTTTTCATTAACCTCTTTTTCAATTTTAGCTTTCAGATCCTGAGATTGCTTTGTCAGTAAATTCAATTCCCGTTTTTGCTCCGCAATGGAGTTTTCAATGATTTTAGCTTTTTCACTGACTTCGTGGACGATAAGTTCGCCCTCTTCGGCGGCCTCAACATATTTTTTAAAAAGTTCAATAATTAGAACTTGCTTCGATTGACCGAGTCGGATGGCCTCACCTGATCGAAAGGGCTCGAGGTTCTCGGAGGCTACCTGATGGGTACTCACAAAAGTCTGCGCAGCCCCCAGACTTCTAATAAAAAGATGGGGTGGATCGACCGTCACTTCAGCGTGAAGAGACGCGATACCCGTCCCTGAAATCTGCACGTCGGCCTCATTGGAACTCCCAATAGTGAAATTCTTTTTATCGGAATGCACTATACTTGCGTAATGGCTACTTTGCCCATCGTGGGCACTGTCGGAGGCAAGGACTGAAATTCGACAAATATATCGTGTGGTACCCATAAGAAGCCTTTCTGAATCAATCGAGGTTATGTGGATCCATGCTGAATTGCACCTCTCAAAAAATACTAACACTAATGTGTGTTATTGAAAAATCAGACTTCTTTGAACGATAAGAATTGAGACTTAAATATTGGTTATTTAAGGCTATTTATGTTTTGTTTAGGATTTGTATAACTTTTGAACGTAATTTAGGAAATTAAGAATTAAGGTAGAGTTTTGAGGAGGCCCGCTGAGTCAAAAAAACACAGGGAATACTCAGGAAATCGCTCAGACCTGATCTTTTCAGCCTGGTCAAAAGTGAGGTTCATTAAACTTGTGGACATAACATCACATACCATTGCACTTGGACCCTTAGCGGTGACGGCGGCATGTCTTTCTGGGGGTCGTAATGTTTTTGGACTTATAATATGATGCCATTTTTTGTGGATATCAAAGTAAGCGTTCTCTGGTCCTGAGGATGCAATCGCTCCTTCCTCGGTGGGAGAAATTGGTATAACCTCTTGTTTCACAGGATTCCAGAGTGCAATCCGCCAGGACCCATCAGGTTTCTCGCCTTTCCAAAGCATGTTACCAGAAAAATTTAAAAGGTAAGCGTCAATCGCCTTCGGCAAAAGTTTAGCAGCCTCATCAACAGCATAACCTTTGGCAATTCCATCAAGAGTGATTGCCATTCCTTTAAGTTCAAATCTGATACAGTTTCCCTGCAGGTGTATTTTATCTCCTCCCACGAGGGGACGAAAACGTACGAGAGCTTTGGGTGGTCGGTTTGTTCTTTTAAAATTCGTCTCGATCTCCTTTAAAACCGGTAGAATGGTGATATCAAAAGCTCCATTAGTCTTTTGAGTAAATTCCTTTGATAAAGCAACCAATTTCAAGAGATGGATAGACGACGTACAAAGATGGCCCGCGCGGTTTAATTTAGAGACTTCACTTTCGGGTTGATAGAGGCTCAATTCCGTTTCAATTTGATCAAACAATTGTCTGATTTTAAGAATCTCAGATTCTGGATTGTAAGAACAAGCATGAACTAACTGCAATTCAAAAAATGTTCCCATACTTGGGATACGGTGTTCAGTCAGACAACGTGCGGGCAAAGATTTTCTAACCAGCGGCGGCCCATGCTGACAGGCCGCCACAATCAGACCAAGGAAATAAACAAAAATTATGTTTCGCACGACGAGCACAATTAAAATATCGCTCTGCCACTGATCCAAAGAATTAACTTTAAGGCTTCGGGAGAATCCGGATTCCAAATCAGCGAATGTTTGGAGCCCACAGCCCCAGTGGCCTTTTGAAAGAGTATACTAGCTTCAGCATGGCCTAAAACCACGAGCTTCTCAGCGTCTTCAAACGTTTCTGCCGGATTTCCATGACAAAAAGTACAACCTTTGGTGTCCCCATTAATTTTCCTTGCAGCCAACATCGGCAGAATTTCTTTGGTAAAATAAGTTCGGTTGAGTGATACACCGGGGGTTGGGGTTGGCGTCACTGTTGGAGACGGCTTTAACGTCGGCAATGGTGTTTCAGTTGGCGTTGGTTCAGGGATGGGCGTTGAAGTTTCAGTACCCTCCATCACTGGCTTTTCAATCACCCCTTGTTCTTTTGCGTGAATCTTTTTTCCGCGTTGAAATGGAGTTCTGCTTCCACAACCAATCATTAAGGCCGCACTTATGACTCCTAATAAACTTGCTACATAATGCTTCTTCATTTTACAACCCCCATTACAAAGGTGCGATAAGCATACGATGACTTGCGAAGAGCTTCAGAAACAGCTTTCGAGGAACGGCTCGCGCCACTAATTCCATCCACATCACTGCCAACAGTAAAAGAATCGGTTACTTTTTTACCTTTGAATTGTTTGAGAAAGGTTTCTTCCGTAATTTGGCGCCCACGATCTTCACTATGAGATAAGATTGTCACGGACTCCAACAATCCTATGGGATTAAAGCAAACTCCCAACGAAATCGATCCTTCTTTGCCATTTTGCGGAACAATGGTACAAGCCTTCTCTAATTTTCCTTCGGTTGTTTTGCCATAAAAGAAAGTATAACTATCCTCTGTAGCTTCGGGCGCAATTTTAGTGATTTCCTTTTTCTGATTGGCGTCGAGAGCAAAACTCTCCTTAGATAGTTTTGCAGAACTTGAAAGTTCTTTTTTAAGATAGTCTTTTAAAGCCAAAAGTTCCGTTGCAGAAGCCCCAAAGCTCCAACCCATCATTACCATCACTATTGCTCTCATTATTGCTCTCATTATTTTCATACCCCCTCCTTCTTTTTTAACAGCTCTAAAACAATCGCTAACCAAAGCGCCGCAAAGCAAAGCCCCATGACTCCACCCGACACGGCGGTAAAAACAGCAAACTTGGGGCCTAAAAACCGTGTGGCCATAAAACTAATATTATCGAGCACAATAAAAATAAATGCTCCGCCCACAAGACAGCACTTTACCTGTTCATTGATTCCCGTGAAGAGTGCCAATAAACAAAGGCCAAAAAAGAAACTGCTCATTCCAAACAAATGAAAATGCCCTTCGCCCACGAGGGCCTTAAATGAGGGCCTTGGCCCTGGAGTAGGGGCTTGAGCGGCGGCATCTAATTGATCTAAATCTAAAGGCTCTTCACCACTTTTAACCACAGTGTCAGTGATTTTGGCTGGTGCCCCATAGTAATGAATCGCGATGTCTTTAGGAGTTAAACCTACCACCAAAGCAATATTTCCCAAGGCATAAAGATAACCAAGAGAAATCGCAAAGACATATCCCAAAGTAAAGCATTTAAAAGCAGGCGGAGCGTTTCGTAACCTGAGGGTTCCAATTGATTTCCAACTCATTGTAATTTTCCTTTACCTGATAACAGCTAAAAATCCAGGCTCGCCATAAATCGAAGAACATCATCTTCTTGTTCATTTTGAGGTTCAAAATTCCACTGGCGCTCAACCATCACCCGAATCACATCCACATTCCAGGAATAGGCTAAATCAAAGCTATGGGTGTCATATTCAGACGCCTCTTTAGTGATATGATTATAAGTGCCATAGCGAACGCGCCACTCTCCAGGGCCGAAGCCATTTCCTGCCACGAGCAAATAATCCCCCCGACGTTGTAAAGTTCCCTTATCTTGAACCTTCTCTGCACTCGCATCAGCGATACCCATCCCCACACGAACAGGAAGCTTCCATAATCCATAGTCGGTGTAAAAATCGCCACCCAACAAAGTGAGCCTGCGATTTTCCAAATAATAATCAAAATAAGCAGAACCAATAAAAGTCATATGATCTAACCCAACCCACTGTAAGCGAGCACCAAGGGCTTGGCGCTGGTTGGCAGCGGTTTGCGTGGCGGTTTTTTTCAAATCAGGAAAATCTGTGTCTGGGCTCCCTTTGATTCCGTTTACTACATAGGCCTCAATAATTGCATTTTCAAAAGCATTGCACTGAACATTCACACCCGGCTCGGCCCAAACGTTTGGTAAAAGTAGGCCCTCCGTTCCTTTGCCTTGAATGCCTCCATAGAAATGATGGAAATAGCGAGTGTCTCCAAAAGGCACGAGGATTTTTCCAAAACTAATCGTGTGTTTTTCAAAGCCCGTGTAATCAACGTAATAAAAATTCTGATTAGCCATTTCTCCGAAGAAGGAGGTCTTTGGCGAGGCTTTCAATTTGAGAAAGAGTCGTAAACCATGCAAATTTTTAAATTCACTTTTGTTATCAGCCGACTTTTTCTGGAGGGAGTTTACCTCAGCCGTCAGATCCAAGCGCCCCATAAACGTAAATTTTGGTTCCGGCGTTTTTTGAATCACCACGGGCGCAACCTGATCAGTGATCTTATCTAGAGATAATTCTTCTTCGGCACCAAGCACAGGCAAAGCAGCGATCATAAGTAATAAGACAAAGCCCCGCACGATCATAAAATCCCCTCCCCATCAACAGCAGACCTATTTGCACCAAACTTTGTACTTTAATCAAATAAATATAACAATGAACATAGAGGGCGCCGAGCCATTCCGACTCAGACGCCAGATATTGATGCGTGGGGCTTCGCAATGGAATGAGGAAATTAGTGCTAAATGGCGCCCTTTGATTGAAGGAGAGTGACTAAAGCTTTGTAGGTAATAGTCTCACTGTTTAAAAAGATCTGCCGAGCACTTTGCTCCGCCAAAATCTGCTCTATACGACGAACCGTTGCTCTATCACCATTGCGCTCCGCTTCGTCGCGCAAGCGTTGATTCTCGGTGACTTCAGTTTTAAGAGTCTCAGCCTCTTTTTGATAGGCCTCTAACTCACTTTGTTTTTTCTTGAGTGGAGTGAGTTTTTTATCTTTGTTTACAGGATTTAACGCTGCACCAGCAGCAATTAAAACCTCTGCCTCCTCCGGAGTGTCTACTTTATGAAGAGCTGTTTCATCGTTCAGATCTTTGACCTCCAAATTGATTTTTGAAGAGGCCGTAAGTTCCTTAAGTAACTCAGAAGCATCAAAGGCCGTCGCATTCTTTTTCGATCCACGACGAAACTCCGCAAATCTCAGTTGAATGGCTGCATGCAATAGAAACTCACCCTCATCATTCTTAACATTGACATCGGCACCATGAGTAATGAGCTTTTCAATCAGCAATAACTCGCCTCCATGAAGCGTCGTTGAATAATCCTCTATAAACGAAGCGAGAATGCTTTGACCACGCTTATCAATGCTATTCACATTGGCTCCATTTCGAACAAGCCTATCAATAATAGAAACCGTTGAAGCCCTAAATAAAGCCACACGCCCTTCTTGATCTTTTGCATTTACATCCAAAGGAATATCAAGAAGGTATTGTAGAACGCCGATCTCTGAACTGGATACCGCGAGATGAACTAATGTTTCTTTCTTCGAGGACAGCCATCGAACATTGGCTCCTTTGCCAGCAAGAAACCGAACCAGATCCAATTGACCATGGCGAACTGCCCGTGAAAGTGGTGTTTCACCACTCGCATCGACTTCATCAACCGCCACTCTGGCATCACTTAAGATCGATGCCATTCGCACGGAATGAGCCGCGTGCATCAAGTTTTGCCCAGCTTTATTTCGAACACTGACTTTGGCACCCTTTTGCAAAAGGGCTTGCACTAACTCGATTTGATCCTTTTCTACAGCTAAAGAAATCGGTGAACGCAAATCTTTATCTTGAATGTCTGGATTTGCGCCTTTTTCCAAAATTCTTTGAACTTGCTGAACAGTACCATTTAC
>CAZYOE010000059.1:0-25070 GCA_964648725.1 uncultured Pseudobdellovibrionaceae bacterium
GATCCGGTAACAAACAAAGTTTGTGGATCAACATTTCAATTGGAGTACGAGCATAACAAGCCGGGGAGCTTTAACGAGGGACGGGTTAACTCCATCCGAATATCTCTGCAACGTGACTTCCTCAGGCAAGCTGTACATTGCAGTTGTGGGTATAGTAGCTCCGGTTTTTGTCGGCGAAGTTCTTGGGTTTGCTTATGCCATCGGAAATGTCATGAGTACAATGCTGGGTTTTTGAAATTAAAAATAAAAGCCAATTAAAGTATTCACTTTGGACGTCCACAATGTGTAGTTCCCTTCATCGAGATCGGTCTTATATTTGAGACCATGATATTGTCCGCCCCAAAAAACCGCCCAAGCAACTGTAGGATTGAAGTGATAAACGGCACCAATGGTTCCATCGAAAGAGAGCCCCTGCTGTACTTGAACCTTGGACTGACTCTGAATGGGTACTTGCAAACGATTAGTGAGAAAAAAGTGCCAAGATTCAGAACTCAATATATCAACATAGCCACCCACGGAAAGACTGTTGAACTGGAGCGGTTCAATGGAAAAACTGCCGTCTGGTTGTTGCTTTAGGAAAGGCATCGAGTGCATTTGGTAGGCGAAAAGGACGCGGGGAATCCAAGCGTGGCCAAACAGTCTGAAATAATTTTTGAAGCGATAATCAAAACCAACAGTCGAGTAGGTCCAGTTAACTTTGGTTTCTTTGAGAGTAAGGGTTTTAGTTTTTAGTTCCGCACCAGATTGTGACTGATACTCGCCGGTAAAACCCAGGCGGCCAATCAAATTGACACGAAACTGCCCCCACGCCGATGGCGCTCCGAAGGTCTGATAGTCAATGGGTTCAATATTTTTAGGAGCTTTTTGTTGAATCACCAGGAAATGAGCTCCACCGCCAAGCCAGACACAATTCGTGCAAGACCAAAGTCCAGGTGTTCGAGTCCTGCCTTTGCGCGGTTCTGATCGAGTTTCCGAAAGACTCTCCGTGGTGTCTACATCTGATGCTCCCGATTTAAGTCGAGCTAAAGCTAACTGACTAAAAATGATGAATATAAATAAAACTAATTTACTCACGAACATTACCTCTCAAAGTCAGACTGTATCAATAGTCTGCACGATTGAAAGTCCGGCGGCAACTTCTATGGTCGATTTGCCGACCCTAATTAGGGCCTTACTATGGAATTGGGATCTGTTATTTGGGCCGTTGTCTAGTTAGATTCTGCTGAAAAACGTAACCCTTTTTCAGCAGAATCTAGTTATTTAGGGCACCTGAGTCGATCCATTGTAGCACAAAGGTTTTTTCTTGGGCGGTCAGCTGCGCAGATCCAGCTGGCGGCATCACATTTCCACTAGTGCCGGCCACACGGTTTCGTAAATTGGCGTTATTTATAGCTCCGGAGACACTAGCATAAGTGTCAAGTTTGACATTGCGGTTCACGTGACAGGAATAACATTTGCTCAAAAATACATTCACTCTCAAAGAATTGAAATTGGCCGCAAGCGGAATGGTTTGGAGGCCACCACCCGTATTTTCTTGTTTGTTAAAGTCAGCAATCCAATCCTTCAGCAAATTGACTTCACTCACACTGAGGGGCTGCCCCGGAGGCATATCTGCATTTTGCACCATTTGAAAAAGAGGAGAAATATCGGGCTCTCCGGGAATGACAAGTCGTGCACTTAGCAGATAATCCACGTTTGCAATTTCTGTAATAGGATCATGGCCAGCGACTGCATTGACGTAGGCAGCGGTGCCAGAATGACAAGCAGCACACTTTTGCTGAATTAAATTAAGTGATTTCGCCTGAGCCACCGCTTGTGTTGAAGCCGCCGCTCCTTCGTTGGTAATATTTTTTTTTGCGCAGTTTTGAAATGCAACGTTGAGTGTGACAAGAGTTAAAGCTATTCCAGCAATTCTTATATATCCCATTGACGTCTCCTTAGTTATTTTTCGCGCCGGCCTTGATCCAATCTTCAACGAAGATCGTCAAGTCTTGGGTTAAGAATCCATCAAGAGGCATAGAAGTAATAGTGCCAGCGCCAGGGGCATCTGGATTCATTCGTCTAAACATTTTATGGTTATTCGGAGTCAAGTCTCCAGGAACAATAATTCCTTTGCTCACCATCATATTATAGTCCGTCATATCGTAGCCACCTTGCTTCTCGATGCTATTGTGACAGCGAACACAGTTCATTTCAAGAATACCACCTGGACTCATGAGTTGGGCAAATGTAGGGGCTGTGCCTGTGGGGGCGAGATTATAATCAGGAAGGCTTATGACGATGGTAGAGTTGGTCCCTAAGTCTGCTCCAAATGGGTCTGCCAACTTTAAAGTGAGCGCCTTATCAACATCATCTCTCTCGTCATCAGAGAAAACAATATCGATATACTTGGTAGTTTCACCAGGGAGAAAGGTGATGCTCATCGGTGAAATAATTTTGTAATCCCAATCAAATCGATTTTTGCCACCGGCACCAATTACTCCTTTGGCGATGCCGACTTGCTTTTCGTCACCAACTGTTGTGAGTCCTACAGTGATGGGGTTAGAGTTGTCTCCGAGCACTGAAACCGCTACTTTATAAGGTGTTGTGGGTCCTAGATCAGATTTCAATATTGTCGCTGCTGCCGCCGCAAACTGAACTTTTGGTGGCGCTGGGGGTGCCGCTATATCTACGACGTCCAGAGTACCAATCGTAACTGCAATCTGATCTGTTGTCAGCAATGGGCCGAGTACGAGCATGGATCCGCCCGATAGTAGGGCCTCAGTTCCTTTGTACAGTGTCTTCTGGATGTGTTGGAATGTGTAGGTGTAGCGAATGGGTTGACCATTGAGTTGGATGTGCATTCCATCAAACTTCAAACTTTGAGTTCCAGTTTTTAATTTTGGCATCTGAATAAGATAGCCGGTAGAGCCCGATGGTGTGGAAAAACCACTGATTGAAATTGTCAATGTGGCGCCTCCAGTGTTTGGTACGGGCGTGTCACCAAGTGGAGATAAGTCACCATCTAGATTATAAGTTACACTTACAACATTGTATTCGACAATGGGAGTGTTTGTTCCGTTGATATTAACCGTTTTTGGGGTTCCTTTAACTTCAGGAACCGGTTTTTTGATGGTAATAAACTTGGGCGTAAAGGTTGCTGCTGCCGCCGTAGTGGTTGTAGAAGTACCACCGCACTTTTGTTTTTCGACCAAGAAGGTACGCCATTGGTCCTTTAAGGCAGAAATGCGCTCTATATTATGAGAGCCAGTATAAGGATAATTGTGGGAGTCGCTCACCGCCATGGCCGATAGTTTCTCGTATCCCATGGCTTGGAATGAGGAGAATGCCGTTGCGACCGTTGGATGGGCGAAGGTTCCTTTACCAGGGCCAGAGACGTGACAGTTGTTACAAGTAGTTTTAAAAAACTGATGATAACCTTGCGCAAAAATATCTTCTTCAGTTTGAGTACAGATGGAACCGAGCTCTAAAGTAGAGCTCGACATTTTTGCAGAAGGTTTATCTTCCAACTTTGTTGAACTACAGTTGCTGTAGTTCAACAAAATGAAGGCAAGGAGCACAAACGGCCAAATGCGAGGCCATGTTTTCCATGTTGTTCGTGTCACTTCTTTCATACGTCCCCCTGAAAATCCAAACCTTTGCCCAATTCCGTAATCTTAGAACACTCGAATCGTATCTAATTCAGAAACACTGAAGATTCTTGGAAGCGTTTTTTCGAATAAGTCTAATTTCCTTCCGAACGATAAATAATTGGCGAACATCGCTGCGGCGGCTCTTTCAGGAGCTGTTCCAACGAGGGTCTTATCGTCTGCCGCTTGTGCAGCAACATAGTGTCCAAGTTGGAATCCTTTAGCGGTTGTGCCACCAGTTGGATCCAGGGCTATCATGAATGAAGACCCTCTAATACCTCCATCACTTCCCCACGGAGAGCCTGCTACATCAGATTCTGCTGAGGTGACAGAGCCATCTGAAGTCACAATAATGAACACTTTCTTTTGTAAGCGATACGCTGTTGTGAGTATACGACCAATTACGGTGCCTGCCTCGGCGTCTTTAGTATCCCCAGTAGTACGAGTGCCGTTGTGGTAATCATAGCCACCGATCGTCAGGTTTGCAGAACCCGCATTCCCTTTCAAGGCATTATAAACTAGTGTAGCAAAAACATAGTCTCTACTTGCTTTCGAAGTATTGGCAGTCAAGCCCCACGCAGTAGCAATTGGGGCCTCTAAAAGAGGATCTGTTGCTGCACCATTTGGATTCGAAACGAGATTCGTATTGTCTTGGCTTCGGCATACCATGAGTTGCTCTAACTGTTCACCATAGTTCATTGCCAAATACTTTTGAGTTTGGAGTGTATTCAGTTTTTGGATGGCACCAAATAGAGCTGGTGCCCGAGTTGCTATTTTTGAAAGGCTACCAGAAACACTGAGTGCGCCGACGATGTCATTGTAACTTCCAACCACGAGTGGAGCGGGAGGAGTTAAAAAAGCGGGTTGAGTATTGTTACCTGTAGCCGTGTTTGAGGTTCCCAAATTTGCAAGCAATGAGCCTGTGAGGCCAGCCGCTTTAGTTAACCCGGTAATGTCGAAGCGGTTACCACTACTATCATCTTGGGAACGAACTGCAATCCCAACGAAGTTTGTGTTAAGGAGGGCCATTGTATCGGGCACCGCAGCTTTCAGCGCGTTCAAAAATCCGCTTCCAGCAAAGAATGGCGCTTGATTGGCGAACTCACGAATGGCAGAAGGGGTTGTACCTTGACCCATTTTTGAATAGGACGGAAGAGGTTGTAATCCCTGATCCAGAGGCATCCAGTTTGCCGAAAGTCCAGCGCCACCAGCCAAGTTGAGCGTTACTAGTGCTGGAAGTTCAGAGCTTTTTGCCGCATCACAAACAACCCCGGCCGCTTTAGCCATTGATGTTGGTCCTAAGATTTTCATCATTGGGTTCAAAGCTAAAAATCCGCTAAATTGAATGATGCCCGCACCGAGGAATTCCCGTCGGTTTAAAGGAAGACGATCATGCATTTTAATGAAATCGTTTGCTTTCTTTTCGAGACTCTCCGGATTCGTATCAATTGCTGATGATTTCTCATCGTGATCTTGTTGGTTATCAATTAAATATTTTACTTTTTTAGATTTACCCATATCTTCCCCCAATATTAAATTTCAAAATTTTATAACGTCAAAGTATCCAACGACGACAACATTGATGTGCAAAGAAACAAATAAGCATCAGTCACATCAATAGTTCCTGTTGAAAATTCCGATTTTACAGCATCCATAATGACTTGTTGTTCAAGATCCTCTTCTGGACGCTGCCAGCAAGAAAGAGCTAGTCCACGAATGGAATCTCGCAATGCGGTGTCAGATGGAAGCACAGTACCAGACCAGTTAACATTATTGAAGATTCGTGGAGTTGTCTTTTCCTGATTGATGAGATCGCGGCAGACATCTCCTGAAATAGTTGTAACCGCCATCAACATGGGGGCGGTAATTGTGAGAACAGTACCATCAATGGAGACAGCACCTCGCTTTGAGCTCCATGTTGCTTGTGTTTCGTCAGATGGAACACCAACTCCAGAGCAAGAAACCAAATGATCCAGCACTTGCTTGTTGTAAATTAGCGAAAGTGTTTGCGCATTCGGATCGATCTGATAACCGTTCTGATCGACAGATGCGGAGTTAGAAGAACTGCTCGAAGAACCAGAAGACGTGCCGAAGGGACGTGAGCAACCCTGGCCAAGACCTATACCAACAGACAAAGATCCTAAAAGGATGAATATAATCTGCCATACTCGTTTTTTCATTTTTCCCCCTCGTTAACTTTAAAAGACCCAATACTTATTTAAAAATCCCCATCTAAATCTTATAGCTAATTGCCCAAGCATTGCGGCAGGCCGACAATCTTCTTGAAAAGATATTTCAGTTTATAACCTTGAGCTTCAAACTCAGTGGCGGTAGAGCGAATCAAAGTGTCTTCACTGGCCACAGGATCTCTTTTACAGAGCGTTTTAAAAACTCGTTTGGTCATACATCGGCTAAAACCTTCGGATTGTGCTATCATCAGTCCGAAGTCATGGGCTCCCTTGCCAGCCAACGAGCTTCTCCAACCAAAGTATTTAGCACCCTCAGTATCAGTGGCTGCGTTATTGAAACTGTTGTCAGTCATGACATAGCCACCAGGGTAGACATGATCATTGTGATTCATTTTTTTGACGACGTAGTTAACATAGTTGTTGGCCGGAAGTGTTGTTGCTCCTGGATCACCATTACGTAAGCCGGTAATTGCACCAAGATTCATATCTTCATTGGTATTGAAGGTGGTCACATGGGGAACTACGAGCGTGTTTTTAGTGAAGTTATTACTAAATGTGTAATAAGCAAAGGCGCCACGAAGTGGATCCATTCTAGCGTGACAAGCGCGGCAACTTTGCACGAATTTAGTGTGACTTCCTCCTGGGGCTCTGTCGATATCACGGCCTATCCAAGAGTCACTGTCTTGAGCATAAGCCCATTTTTCGATGGGAATACACTCAAATTGACGAAAAGAGTATTCAACTATTCTGCGATTCGTTCCTGCAATAGCATGAGCCCCCATAAAGGTTCGCGTTGTAATGAGACCAGCAGGATCTGGATTGTCAATAACCGCTGTGCCTGTAAATAGCTGTTGTTTAGATTTCACAAGAACCCGTGCTAAATTAAAACCACCGGCAGCGAGCGCGGCATAATGTTGGTTGGAACGCAGGATATCTCGCTCCATATTCGATGGTACCGCGGCCTTAACGGGATCAGCCCTATAGAAATAGTCACCAGAGACGAGGTCTTTAGCACTAAGATTATCCCGGACGTTCCCGACGACCGTAGCAATGAAATCGTTCAGATCGGTATTGACGCTCTCATCTCTCGTCGACATTGGTGCCGCGAAGTCACGAACGGTGATGTTATAAAAAGATGGATTGTAGTAAGTGGTGTCGGCTGGATTGCTGAAGTCGGGTCCATTGTTATCTTCAATAGCATGTCCAGCAGCATCGAATAGTCGATTCTCATCGATCAAATCCGCCATTTGCTTAAGGCGAGGGTTGTAGATCGGTGTTGCTACGCCATTCAGTAATTCATAAATTTTCTGAGCTTTTTTCAGCGAAGGTGTCAGCGTGACGTTGAGATTGAGGGGTATTTTTTCGAAGCCATCTTTATGTGGAGCGCGCTCACCAAGAATCTCGTCATCGGTTAAAGCTCGGCAATAAATCGCCGCTAAATAAATCTTACCGACCCATGGGTAGTTACGGCTGTGAAAAGAACGAGACTCAGCTTGAGGCGCTTTGCCAAAGTCATTCGGGCCACTGGCTTCATTACCAAAAGCTAGGCGCATATCAAGGGCGCGAGTCACGGCGGCATTATTTGAATCATCCGGAGTATTGTATGTGACGTTGTCTCCCGTATTATACCAGCCATCGGTTAGATTGCCACCGAAGTTACGAGTGACGGTGGCGCTTAGAGTATCGTAAACGGACTCATCACTGCGATAGAACTTTACGGTTCCACCCTTACTACGAGTTAAAATTAAGTGTTGAGTCACATTTTTTGAGATGTCCACGAGGTCTTCGCGCGCACTCAAAAAAGGATCAGTGAGCAAACCTTGGACTTTGGAGTAAGTGGCATCCTTGGCACTATTGGCACTTGTTCTAATCGCTGACTTAAAGATTTCGCCGTCATTATAGCCCTGGTAGAATGCAAAGTTTGAAAATTCTTTAAAGTAGGTGTCTCCCAAAGACATAATGCGTAGTGATTGTTTTATGGGTGGATCATCATCGGATTCATTATTGACTATAAATTTTGATGGAGTTCTGTTTTGCGCCCACAGCTCAATACTCATTTCATTCGAAGCTTTACATTTGTCGATGATCTTTTGAGCCGATGTCGTGCTTTGGAGAACGTTTGTTTGAACAAATTCAAAGTAGTCAGCGGTCACCAGATAGGTGTTCGTATTGCTGTCGTAAAGCTTTAGGTTAAGTGGTGCACCATGTTTTGGATCGGCAATGTCATTAACCACGACGCCGTTTGCGTCCACGGTCGTATTGGCGGCATTAAACCGGTAAAGAACAACGGCATCTGACTTCATGGGGCCATTGCCATTGATGTCGAGAGCTTGCGAAGGGTGTGAACCCAATGAAATTGCTATCAAGAAAAATAATTGGCCATAAACAACACTTTCGTTTTGTTTAATCCATCCAGTTATTTTACCCATTTTACTTCCCCCTGTTTAACCCAGAAACAAAAATACTCATTAAATTTACGATCCTGCATTATGGATTTAAAATCGTGAAGAACGTGGCGCTACCGGCTGTTGAGTATGCGCGTTCTTGATCTAGTGGTGCTCCCACTAGAAGGTCACTACCTGAAACTGCTAGCGAAGCGCCGATTCGATCGAGTGGTGCTTGATCGAGACCGTAGTAACGGAAGCGACGAGCCGGCGTTCCGGATAGTGTGAACTGATCAACAAAACCGCGTTTACCTATGCCTTCTTTTGCTCCCACAAAGAAACTCGTAGCTGCGAAATCAACTGCTGAACCGAAAATTTCTTCGTTGCCACCTTTGAGAACCTGAACCGTTGACGCTGCGAGATCCACAAGAGCCACCAGACCGTTGCGGATGGCTGGAATTGGATCGGCCGTTGAAGTGTACCAGCCTTTTGCAGCAATTAAAGCGAGGTTGCCTTTGATGGCGACAGCACTTCCTAATTTTGAGCTGGCAGGAATTGTTTCCGTGCCGAGTTTGCCACCGGTGAGCGCCCACTTTGTGCAGCTTGGTGATGCAATATTCGAAATGTCGCAACTGTGAAAGTCACCCGTGGAAGTTGTGTTTAGGGCGCTGCCAGGAGCCCCTATCACTAAGCGAGAGCCAGATACAGCTATACTCGAACCGAAGTCACTGTTGGCATCAGGACCATTAATCGTGCTGGTTGGGGAAAGAGTGCTGCCGCTCAATGTGTAGATTTCCACTGAGCCATTGCCCGCAGGTGCACCCACAGCGAGGTGGCTACCATCAAAAGCTAAGCTCGTTCCAAACTTAGAGCCGGCGGCCCCATCAAGCGTTGCAACTTTGTTCCAGTTGCCCGAGACATCTCGTTGAAACAGCCAGATTCTTCCCGCATTGGCATTGATGGCAGCATTACCTATTACTAAATTATTATTATTTAACAAAACTGATATTGCCTTTTTATCCGCTTCAAGCTCTGTGCTTGGTGGAATTACAGTTGTTACATATTGCCAATTAGCTCCGCTTTTTTCATAAATACGAACTCCACCGACGTTTACTAAACCAAAGGCATTTAATCCACTGGTTAACACAGCCGCGCGAGAGCCAGAAATACTGACGGCCTCTCCAAAGGCGCCCTGCGCCTCGGCTTCGTTATCGGCATTGATTTTTTGTTCAGCTGGGCAACCATTCGAAAGGTTCACCACGAACTTCTCTGGCTCGGAATTTTTATTGTAAGGATTTCGTAGGGTCACAGTCACCGTAGCTGAACCTTGCATGCAAACGTGAGTCGGGGCACTGAGATCAGGTCCTTGATCTTTTGGTCGGATTAAGAGGGTTGTCTTATTGGGGCGATTTGTTGGTGCCTTGCCAGCCACATCAACATCAAGGTTCCGGCTGCCAGTGACACACTCTAAGTCGCCATTAGCAATTTGTACCCGATCCGATGTTCCCCAAAGCACACCAGTGGACCCGGGAGTGACCGCAATATTACAGTTAACCTGTACACTTTGATCGCAAATATCGGCAGGAGTCACATTCGTTGCAAGGAGAGAAACTTCCACTCCTGGATTGCTTGAGACGTTACCAGACATATTGGTATAACCAGATGTGGCATTGACAGTAGTAGCGACAGTCGAAGTTCCTACTACTAATAGGTCACTTATGACGGGATTTCCCATAGCACTAGGTGGGCATGGATTAGGAGCCATGGTTGGTGTTGGTGCTGGATTGGAAGCCCCTGGTGTCGTTCCGCCAGTTTCCACCGCTGTGACGGCGTTGGGATCAGTGGTAGAAGAGGATGTAGTAGTCTTTAAGTCAACGCCGGTACTTTGGCGGCAATTCTGAAAAGAAGCCAGTAATAGGAGTGAAAGAATTCCTAGCGGTAAAACTTTTCGCAAACGTGAATGGAATCGTTTCATTTTCTTAACCTCCACGAAATTAAGTCCCATGACCTGCAATATTAATTATGCACGTGTTTATTAAGTTCGCGGGAAAAAATGTACAACCACGCGTTTCAGGGTGGAGATTAGTTAGTAAACAATTTTGCTAGGTTTTTGACGGGCCCAGTATTGTTTAATTGGATTCAATAGATAGAGATGTCGAAGTCATCGACAAAAAAAATGGTGTCAAAGAGTATTTCACTTTTAAGTTTTGGTTATTGAAAAATCACAATATTATTTTCCATTTTGAGACACAGGGCTGGGCAAAAATGCTTGCCAGACCTTGGCAGCTTCGGGACAATTCCCACATGTATACAAAATTAATTTTACTTTTGATTTTAGGTTTTTCCACAAGTGCCTTGGCTTATCCCGAATTTATTGGTTTGGGTTACACGGGATGTATGACCTGTCATTTCAATGGTGCGGGAAATGGAGGCTTAAACGACTATGGCCGCGGACTTTTTGCCGCAGAAATAGCGTCGAAGATACTTTGGAATTCGAAGAAATCTGACGATGATTTGTCTGCCACCAGTGGATTCCTTGGGTCGGCTCAGTTGCCTTACTGGTTTAGGCCAAGTCTCAAATATCGCGGACTCAATTTTGATAAAAATCCTGGAAGTAAGGATCAAAAGGTCAATAAGTTTTATCAAATGCAGCAGGACTTCAATATCCACATGCCTTTCAATGAGGATCAAACTTTTTTGTTTGCTCTCAATTTAGGAGCCGTTTCGGAAGAGGGGGCGGCATCGCCCAACAAGCCATTTCCAGGGACCCTGCTAGTGAGTCGTGAGTATTATATTCGAGGCCAGATGTCAGAAAATATGTGGTTCTACTTGGGTTACTTGGATAAGGTCTTTGGGATTAGGCATGCAGATCATACCGCAATCAACCGATCTTTTCTTGGTTTAGGGCAAAATCACCAGGTTCATAGCTTAATTGTTCAATATGCCAAAGAACAACATGAATTATTTATTGATCCCTTTATCGGAAACTTGCATTTGGATAAAGACAAACAGTATCCGGGATTAACTGTTCATTATGAGTATGAACCCGCCGAAAGATGGCGCCTCGGTGTCAGTTTCATGCGTGATAGAGATAACACGTCCCTGGAGAAGAACACCATGGGATTTTTGTTAAAACGAGGAATCAGCGGAGGTCACTCCCTCTTAGCGGAAACGGGAATTAAAAATGCCACAGGGACTGATAACAAGCAAACAAACAGTTTTTATGTTTGGACTCAGGCTACGATGAAAATGGTTAGGGGCGTCTTTTTTCAATCGGTCATGGAATACTTTAAGGCCGACACTTCGACACTATCATCAGAAAGTATGAAGCTAGGGGCGGGATTTTTGGTGTTTCCGTTCCAGCGGGTTGAGTTTAGAGTGTTCGGAGGAAGTGGGCGAACAATCGATCCAACTCAGGTGACTAAAGATACTTGGGCGATGCAATCCCAACTTCATTTATCATTTTAATATTGAGCGATATTGGGGGATGCACTGTGAGTGTTGCTAAAATAATTCAAATTCTGATCATAATCGCCTTGGCGCCTACGTTCCTGAAAGCTGAAGAAGCTGAGAGCGGAGAGCAAACGAAAGTCAATCGTCGGAGTCAGAATCAATGGTATGCCACGGTAGCGACTTGGCGAGAAAGTTCGATTATTACAAGAAGCGATGGTGTCGAAAATAAGTTAAACACTCTCAATACGGTGGGAAGATTTGGTCTTACAAACTACTTTGGTGGTGGAAAATATTACCTGCGTTACGGGCTGTTATTAGGTCATAGTGAGAATGGAAGTGCTGTAGACGCCTTTTTATACTTTCAACGATCGGTACTATTGACTGGGGCAGAAGCTGCTCTTGGAATTCCTTTTTACCTGAGCCCGGGTGTGGAAATGAATCTATCTCTTGGTGGAATTTATCGAACGATCAACCACTCCGTACCGAGTTCGGAGTATAAGGTTACGACAAAAGCGCGTTTCATCCCAATGATCGCTTTGGAGTATTTATGGAGATTGACTCAGTCAGTTTATTGGCGTCAATCGGTAGGTACGCAAGGTAAAGCTGGCGATACACTGTGGTCTGCTGGTTTTGGCTACGATTGGTAATTGTTTAGATTCCGCTGAAAAAGGGAAAATCAATTTAGGTTTTTAAAAATAGAAACCAAAATCCCATCGCCAAAGATGAATAGAATCTGAGTTAGGAGTATTATTCCAGTCTTGCTCGGAATAGCTAAGAGCGGTTGTGAAAATGCTTGAGTTAAAGGCTAAGCCAAGTTGTTGCTCAAGTTCGCTGACCGTGGTGAATAACTCAAAATGCTTGAGTGTATAACTGAGACCCAAACCAGAATAAAGCTTGTTTTGGTCATTTTGAGTTAACCACTGCCCCGTGGCTCCCAATTTCAAATTCCCATATTCAAAGTCACTGGCCATAGACATACCCAGGCGCAGGCTCGGATCAAACTGATAGGGTGCAAATTCCTCATCAGGCTTACCGAGGTTGGTAACCATCGCTGTAAAGATGGGGTTCCAATCTATATCTTCGGGGGCGAAAAGGAGGCTTGGCTCAAGATAAAAAGAATATTGATTATGAATCTCATAAAGGCGATCCATGTCGTCAGTGAAATGATCGCTAAAGTAGGCATCACTATAGGAAAAACGCCGATGAACTACACGGGCCTGCAAGCCCCAAGACCACTCATGGTCGAGAAAGCTTCCCACTTGAACCTGCGCCTCTTCCTCACGGGCAGCGAGGACAGTGATTCTAGGAAGTGCAGGATTCCGGATATGAGTAAATAACATGAGTTTAGAGGGTGTAAGACTAAAACCCCAATTGTCCATCATAAAACCAACAGTAGCACCCAATTGAAAATGTTCATTGGAGTTGTGATCAACAATAGGAAGGAGTTCTTCGGTTTTGATGGGTCCATTGATGATGTCGGCGACGTCTTGAAAGTAATCTAGGTTGTTATTGCCAAAACCATAAAGCCAAATCTTGTCGTCCCGCTTGATTCCCAAAAAGGCGGGATTACAGGGAAGGCCCGGGGACTGATCTTCGTAAGCAAAACAAAGCTGGTGATTTCTTTTGGCTTCAACGACGCTGTGATTGAGAAAGTTGTCCAGCGGAGCAGAGTTATAAGCATAACTCCCTTGCGAAAAGAGGATCGTACCCGCCATCAAACAGATGATGATAACTTGGCCTAATGATTTGCACATAGAGTTGCATCCATAACATTTAATGATGTCACTATTTTCTCGTGATAGCCTTCAAAGTCTTTTTCAAAAGGTGCTATCTCTTGCATTTTATTTGGATAAGCCACTTTAATGTCAACCAGAAGATCGGACACTAAGTTCAGGGGAATAGAAAGGTGCCTGAACCAAGCCTTTAAGGCTGGTGTACATGGCCATTCTTGATTCGCTTCCAGTGATAACTTAAGGAGGTCAGAAGATTTGGTTACTTCATGACGAATAAGAATAAGTCCTAACAGTGCTCGATATAAGCGAGCTCCTTTGGAACGCAAACCTTTAATGTAGGAACGGGCCATAACGAGATCAGTGTTTTGTTCTTCGGTGCTGATCACCGGAATTTTTTGGAACCTCCATTTTAAAGTTTCCATCTGATGGTGAGCCCTCAAAATTTCCTCAGATTTTGGACCAAGATCTTTTTTCAAATCCGCCGGAAGTTGATCGATCTTTTCATTCCAAATCTTTTTGAATTGAGTGGTTGATTCAAAGGTCGCCGGCGGCTTAGCCTTTACCGAAGGGAGCACAAGATCCCAATAGGTATGAACGTGTATGCCGGCACGAGCCGCATACGCAGAGGCCAAACCGAGTCGAACTGTTGGGGTGTCTTCTTCTTGCAGGATATTCAAAAAGAGATCGATGGATTCGGTGTAGTATCCTTGGTCAATAAGTTGATACGCCCACTCAATTTTCTTTTCAGTGCCCTGACTATAGTGTGAGCGATTGCACCCAAAAGAAACTAGAATGATGAGACCTAAGGCCGTTGAGATCAGTTTCATAGACTCATCTATGGCAAGTCTTGGGAAAGGGGTCCAATGGTGAAAACAGCGAAGTTCAATTTTACAGTCCTTGGGCCAAAACTGTCACTGCCAGAACTCGCTATTTCTCCCTAAAGGCCAGCTAGAGGCTATAGAGGAGAATTGCACGCGTCAGTGGCATTAGTCAGTGGCATTAGTCAGTGGCATGTCATCGCGGTAATTCAGAGTGGTACCTCACATTGGTACTTTCCAGGGTTCGTTATGAAAAAGTTCATTGGTGGCCTTTTTATTTTGAAACTAACCTGAAATTGTTTTGCCACCATCAACCACAAGATTGTGACCAACCACAAAGCCTGATTGTTCTGACGCTAGCCAAGCAATAGCTTGGGCAATCTCCATCGGCGATCCTGCTCGTTTTAGAGGTTGGGATTCGGTGAGGCCATGAAGTCCTTCAGGAAAGATTCGTCTCAGCATCGCGGTATCGACAGAGCCAGGAGATACAACATTAATACGAATTCCATATTTAATTTGTTCGAGAGCTACGGACTGACTGAGGCCAATAACGGCGTGTTTACTGGCAACATAGAGGCTGGACTCTGGAAATCCTCTAATGCCAGCGATGGAAGAGATGTTTATGATGTTTCCTGGTTGATCCTTTTCACGGAAGTAACGGATCTGCTCCTGCATGCAAACCCAGAGGGCTTTCACGTTGGTGTTCATGATGGAATCAAAATCAGCATCTGATAAGTCGAGGGTATCACCAATGGAGCCTTCGATGCCGGCATTATTAACGGCGATGGTGAGTTGAGGAAAATCTGAAATTAATTTTCTGAGGGCACTTGTATCATTAATATCTAAACTGATAATTTCAACTTTTGCGCCAAAATTTTTTGCCTTTAGAGCAGTATTTTTAAGAGCTTCAAGTCGACGACCCACAAGGATAAGGTTAGCGCCTTCCTCCGCAAAGAGGAGGGCCGTGGCTTCGCCAATTCCTGATCCTGCCCCAGAAATAAAAACCGTTTTTCCCGTAAAACTTCGCTCTGACATATTGAACTCCCTTAGGATTTTTAAATCGATAAAGGAGTCTGTACTAGTAGCAGGATTTATTCAATAAAGAATCTATTTCAGAAGAATTCAGGGATAGTCCTTTATGAAGTTTTTTCTTGTTGAATTTTATTTAGCCACTTTTTCTTGAGCTACTCACCAACTTTGATTTTCCCTTTTGCAGAATTGGCGGCTTTATCGATCAATTCCGGGTGCTGTTGAAGAATTTGTAAAATAGCAGCTTCTTCAGATAATGGACTGTTCGACATCCCTTTGTTAGTACCAAACTTGTTACCTTGAGTTGATTTTTGTTGAGCGATCAAGTTTCTATTTTTGAGCTTAAGTTTTTCTTCATAAACGTTGTCATTCATATAGAATCCCATATACAAGTTTACTAGATCTTCAAATACATAGGTCGATGAGTCCTTAATAATGTCCTGGTAAGGACGCATATCAATGTTACGAACGCCAGCTTTTAAACAAGTGGTTTTGTGGTCGATAAAATCAACTAAATTGATTTCATGTTTCCAGTTCGTAAATGGCTCAAAGTGAAAATGACCTTTTTTCAATTCACCGCCTGTGAGAGTCCACTTCGTTGTTTTTCCTTCAGTTACTTCTTTCCAGCGTGGCAGTTTAAGATGGGGGATCGTGACGTGAGTATTAGTCAGGAAATCCCATTGCGGCCCAGGAATTCTGCCCTTACAAGCATGAAAAAGAGTGTTTGGCAATTTTGCACCAAGAGCCATAGCGTAGAATCCATCAGAATAGCAGTGATCATCACGCCACCAAGAATAAGTGTGCTTTTCGTAGGGGCTCATGAATACATCTTCTATATTCGACTGAGACATAACATAGTCAAAAGGAGATCTACCAGCGAGTATTTGCGTGAGCTTGACTTTGTCCGGTTGGTCCACATCACGAGTGCTCTTCATCAGTGAATCTAATCGCTTCACCGTTTTCATACGAGCGAATTGAATTTCATCGGGATTGAGGTCGTCGGTATTCATAGATGTGCATGCGGCCTGAAGCGCATCTAATTTTTGACGGTCCCAAAATGAACGAGGAGGGAAGTCTTGGGTGATAACTTTACGAACCGCGCCGAGTTTTGCGGTGTCGGGGTTCATATCGGAATCGGGAATATCATCAACATAAAGTAGATCCGCTCTATTAAGTTTAGAGTTACCGGCCTCTCCCTCAGTCTGTTCGTCCGCAATGGTAAATACTTGACCTTTTTGGAAGTTTTCAAGATCTTGTTCGATATCGGGCACACGAGCTTGATAACACTGTTTGGTTTTGTCGGTGTAGTCAAAGCTCCATACGGAATAGCTCCCTCGACATTCGTCAATTTTGCTTTGGATAAGGCCCTTTGTTTTCTCTGGATATGCTTTTGCTAAATTGTCCAAACAATCTTCATAAGAAACAAACGGAAGATTATCTGAGAATGGGAGAGTATTATGAACATGGCTACAGACGATATTGATCAATGTACCAAACTTCAATTTTCCCGAGCGGATGGCTTTCCAGCCGTTTTTGTAACATTCAGTTGCATGTTTAGGAAAGAGGGTTGAACTTATAGTTCCACAACCCACAGCAACAACTGCAGCATCCCGCTGAAAGCGATAGTCTGGATCAAACACATTTTGATCAAGGTGGGTGGCAAGTAGACTCATTTTTTCTTTGTGTGATAGGTCGCTCACTTCATCAACGTGAGAATCGTCCTCACTAGCCAGCGCGGGCACTTGGCCAGCGAACATCGCTAGGATTGTAAATATCAATCCAATTTGTTTTGGCGTTTTCATAACTAATGTTCCTCCAGTAAAAACTGTTTTTTTATCGATTAAGGGTACAGGTGCGAGATTTGTGCCAAATAAAAAACATTTAGTCGCTTGATTAAAAGCTCCTCAGTTACACATAAGTTCTCAAAGAGATGGGGGGGTGGTGAAGATGTTTTTTACAAAATCAACAATTAATGTTACTTTTTACTTCTCCAGAATTAATTTGGAAAGCTCTGCCACATTCGAAGCCTCTTCCCGTTGGCAGGGGCATCCATTCCCCGGAAGACTCCCGACGACCAACCCCGAATTCCCCCATCCAGGGGGCCTTCGGTTGGATTCTGCGCCAGTCAGTGGCTTATAATAACTTAACTTCCAAACTTTGTTGGCAAGAGAAAAGGTTTCTTCTTGAATTGGTATTTCTTGCTCAATTTTTGGTTGGACCGTTTGAAGGAGGGTCTTCGCTTTGAACCCAAAGCTATGGTGGCGATTCGATCTTGTAAACAAAAGCAGGGGTGAATAAAATTTGTTTTGCGTCGGAGTTTTTTTTATCTCGACGTCGGTTTCTGCTGAAATTGTTGATGATGTTTCTCTCTGGGAGAGGGGATAAATATCCGAAGGGACATCATCGATGAGGCCGCAAGATGTTAAATCTGGTGACCGAGTCAAGAAGGTGACACGGTCGATTCCCAAAGAGATTAAACGCACCGTTTGGCAACGCGATCAGGGGTGTTGCCAATTTCGAGATCCAGTAACAAACAAAGTTTGTGGATCAACATTTCAATTGGAGTACGAGCATATCAAGCCGTGGAGCTTTAACGGGGAGCATTCCGTCGAAAATATCGTCATAATGTTATCATAATTTCCTTCGTTGGCAAAACGTCGAGTGCCTGAATTTAGACGCCAGAGGAGAGCAACATGAAAAGCACTGATTTTCCGGTTTCGCCTTTGAATGGTGAGGTTCTCTATAAGGCATGGTAAATGAAATCTCCACGCCATTCTAGTAAACCTCGCTGTATAAATTTTCTTATTGATAAATGCGCTTCATTTCTTGCACATGGCGCTCTTTTAAATGGCCGCGGCGAGAGCACATCAGGTCGGAGGTGTCGATCTGGTATCCGACAATAGCCTTTAAATGAGTATCATAAAACTCAATATAGCAATCCGGAAAACCAAGGACATGGCCAAATTCATGGCGAATGGTCCATTGGACATCGTATTCAGAAATAGGGGCGTTGGCATCCATATAGATGGTATTGGCGCCTAATCCAGGAACATGCGGAGTCACTCCCGGTTGCCAAACAACTTTCACGCCATAACGAGGTTCCGAGACAAACAGCACGTGCAAGGAAAAGGATGGAAAGAACCTCCACTCCTCTTGGATATTATCGAGCAAATAGGAACGCATTGCCTGGTCGCGGGGGTCCACAAAGGGAACTTCCACGGTGGTATTCGAAGTCCATTCGACCGAAGAGAATTTGCCATCATTTGGGATATACATCATATTGCGGAGGATGGTCTCACCGGCTTTTTTGTGCTCATTGAAGAACTCAAAAGCCTTATTGTTACGGATAGCCGTATCAGTGAGTGTTTGGCACTGTTGCACATCCATCAAATCATTGCGACAAACTTGATTAAGCCAGAGCGTCACATCGGCTTTGTCAGTGGCAGGAATTCGATTCCAATCTTTCAAGCGTTCTAGGAGGCCAGCAGTGGTCGTAAGAAAATAGTAACCGCGAATATCGCTGGAGCTATTATAAAGTAAATAGTCCATGTGTGGCTCATACATTTTCCAGCGTGCGGCAATTTGATAAGCACGATCGACCTCAAGACCCCATTTGATGTAATCTTCAACAGAGCATGGAAGTTCTGTTGGGAGAGCGTCAGTTCCAAAGATGATTTTCGCTAAAGCCTGCGGCATAGTTGACTGTAGGTTAACGTAAGATTTACGGATGAGTTCTGGGTTGTAAATGCGAGGATTGTTAATAGGGAAACCTTGCTGAGTTTCAGCAGTGCTCAACGAAATTCGGTCCTTGCGATTTTTGTTAAGCAAACGAATCCAGTCTAAATTTCGTTTTCCGGTAACAAAGATATCGTCGAAGATATGCCTTTTGGTATCTGTGCCATAGAACTTCATTTGCTGATCAAGAATCGATTCGTATTCAAATCCACTCATCTCTAAATCAAGATGCAATGGCGCTTTTGCATGGGCCGTTAAAGCCAATGCTAAAATAGATAAAATTGTTAGCTTCATAATCATTGTCCCCCTCTAGAGATAATTTTGTGCTATTTTTTCTTTTCGGCTACCAACGCTGCGATCACGTGATTTCATAGGCCAAGAAGCTAAGCGAAGTCCTCCTTAGACTCAACCTTTTTGATGGTGCATTGCTTACATGATGATCATGGTCAAGCATTCTCTAGACAAGTGAGCTTGGATTTGTACATACTCGTCCGCACGTTAAATTGGAGGACCCATGGCAATACAGGAGCTGACACCGGAGCAAATTCGAACGATGACCCTAGAGGAAAAGGATCAGTGGTGGCTGAAGAACATCTATAAGGGGGATATGCCACAACTCAATTTCCGCTCCGCCCTTACAGGGATGATTCTAGGCTGTATTCTCAGTATGACGAACCTCTACATCGGTATTAAGACCGGGTGGACCTTGGGAGTGGGGATCTCTTCAGTCGTCATTTCTTATGGAATCTTTCGTTTGATTTCCCGTCTTAAAATTGGCAAGGAAATGTCGATCTTAGAAAACAACGCCATGCAGTCCATTGCCACCAGTGCAGGCTACATGACGGCTCCATTGTGCGCCTCCATCCCTGCCTATATGATGGTAACTAACCAGGTGATTCCAATGTGGCAAGTCATCCCATGGATTATTTCATTGGCAGTGCTTGGGGTTCTATTCGCATTTCCTTTAAAAAAGCGCTTTATCAATGATGAACAACTTCCATTTCCTGAAGGTTATGCCGCAGGGATTGTTTTAGATAGCTTACACAGTGATCAAGGGGCCGAGGGAACTTTTAAGGCAAAACTTCTTATGGGGGGTGCTGGATTATCGGCCCTGATCGAGATGATGCGAAGTGAAGCAGTCATGAACGCGATCAAGCTAAAGTTTCTAACGCTCCCTCAATATTGGGACGACTTCATTTATAAGTTTGCAACACCAAAGCTCATGGACATTCCGATGAAGAGTTTGACCATTCAATGGGATACTTCCATTGTCATGGCCGGCACGGGTGGTTTGATGAACATGAAGACCTCTATGTCAATCCTTTTGGGTGGATTTGTGAACTATTTTATCTTGGCGCCTTGGTTGATCAGTCATGGTGTGATTCCAGAAGCTAAATTTAAGGCGATCACCATGTGGTCTCTATGGTGTGGAGCTGCAATGATGACAACGTCATCACTCTATTCGTTCTTTTCAAAACCGCAAATTATCATCGAAGCTTTCACTAAGGTTTTTGCAAAAGGCGAAAAGAAAAAAGACGTCCTTGAGGATATTGAATTACCAATGTGGGTTTTTGTTGTTGGTATCCCTGTTGTCGGAGCCATGACCGTTTACATGGGCCACGCCTGGTTTGGAATCAACTACTGGTTGGGAATGTTAGCAATCCCACTAGTGTTTTTGTTTACCTTGATTGCAGTGACGTCAACAGGTCTAACGGCGATCACTCCGGGCGGAGCACTGGGAAAACTCACGCAAATCACTTACAGCTTGTTAGCGCCAGGAAACGTGACGACTAACTTAATGACAGCAGGTATTACTTCGGATGTGAGTCTCAATGCCAGTAACTTACTCATGGATGTGAAGCCAGCCTATATGTTGGGTGGTAAGCCTCGTCACCAAGCGATTGGCCACGTGTTGGGAGTTATTGCGGGATCATGTGTGGCTGTTCCAGTTTTCTATATGATTTTCCACGGTGATATTTCGCTTTTAACGTCTGATAAGATGCCTTTGCCGGGCGCACTGATTTGGAAAGGCGTTGCGGAGGCATTAACAAATGGATTGAGCACGCTTCACCCAACAGCTCAATTGGCAGCCTTGGTTGGGGCTGTTTTGGGGATTGTGTTTGAAGTCTTGAATCAGAAAACCCATGGCCGATTTCCTTTATCAGGTGTGGGTTTGGGGTTAGGCTTTGTTTTGCGCTTTACTGATGCGCTTTCAATGGCGTTGGGAACTTTAGTGTTTTGGGTCGCAAGCAAGAAGTGTACTGACAAAACAAAATTAAGTTATAAGGCGATGGTTGAAAATCAGGAAACCACCGCCGCGGGTGTGATTGCGGGTGGCTCTATCATTGGTATTGTATTGATCTTGATTGAAACAGCCCTTGGTTAATCCACATATAAATTATATTTATTTACATATACGCCTCACATGGGAAATTTTGTTCCTAAACTAATTTTCCCACTTCGGCGAGACTCTTTAAATAATAAAAGCTGATCTCGTCGAAAGTGGGGTCGTCTATATCTTCTCGACGTTATCTATTGAACATTCATTGATTTTATGAAGTCGCGCTCGATTTGAATAGAAATCCCGCTGGTGTCGGTGAGTGCCTTCCACTCGACGATCATCCCAATGGCGTGAATCTCGTCTGAACTTAAAAGGTCCAAAGTCGGTTAGCCGCAAGTCCCACAAAGAGATTATTCTCAAATAAAAACAAAGCGAGTTATCACTTTTATAGAATTGATTTTTAAATCGTCCCTAGTGCTTTAGCCAGTAAGCTAAATAGGATTCTTTTTTAATTTGTAATAATCTTGTAATCCCTTAAGAGCCAAATCGAAATTACCGATGAGACCTCATAGGTTGAAGCGTGGTGTTAGTAATTCGGCCAGGATTAGTTTTACGACACCATAAAAAGGAGATTGGGTTGAGTTTTTTGAAAGGGATTTTGAACAATTTAATGGTTCTCGTTTTAGGCCTCAGCCTTGCGCCTATTGCTGTGGCCCTAGAAGATTCACCACAATCCTTTACCTTGAGTGGAACTCTCTATCAGACGGGTACAACCACGCCTTTGCATGATGCGGATACGAAGATCTTGATACAAATATTAAGTCCAGATAAAACGTGTTTACTCTACGAAGAACAACAAACTATCAACGTGGGTCGAACCGGTTTTTTTAGCGTGCAAGTTGGATCTTCCAGGGGTTCAAGCAAACGAACAGCGAATGATCCCAATCATACCATGTCGACTATTTTTCAGAACGTTGGGATGATGTTCGCTAATAATCTAAGTGGTTCAACTTGCCTTGGTGGTATCTATATTCCTGGTTCTGGTGATACTCGGTACATACGCTTAACAGTCACTCCGTCATCGACCAACATTGCAGATACGCTCGTCCCAGACATTTCTATGAATTCCGCTCCTAGTGCTTTAGTCGCTCAGAGCGTGCAGGGGCTAGAGCGAAATAAGATTTTACAAGTTAAAGAATCCAATACGACGAGCCTCAGTCAAGCGACTCTCGAGTGGCTCTTTAACAATGTGAACTATACCAATATGCAGACCCTTCTGGCCGGGGGTCTTGTTGCTTCGCCAGGAAATGGTGTATCGCTTCCAACCTATTCTGGCAATCCAACCAATCCTATGCCGGGTTCAATTTGGTATGATTCTTCGACTAACACCGTAAAATATCACAATGGCACGGGCATTCAGAATATGAGTGGTGGTGGAGGAGGTGGTGGTATTGCCAGCCTCACTGTGGGCACTAATATGACGGCAAATGGGGTTGCTGGTGGCACTCTCACAGCGTCTGGAACTATAGATCTTAAAGATTCGGGAGTGGCAGCGAATGCCTATACTAAAGTTACGGTAAATACAAAAGGTTTGGTGACGGCGGGTTCAAATTTGTTAGAGGCTGATATTCCGACCCTGTCAACCGCCGGAAAAGTTTCAGGTTCGGCCATCAATACCGGCACAGTTGGTGGCAACACTGTTATCAATACAACGGGCAATATCACGACTACGGGAACAGTCACAGCTAACAATTTTTCAGTAAACAATATTTATTCACCAAACATATACGGTGGCTCTACGCCTTCGGCGAATCTGACTTTGGATTCGACCTCTCACGCCACTAAAGGGAAGGTGGTGATTGCGCCGAATGGGGGAAAGGTTGGTATCGGTACAGCTGGTATACCGCTTAAGACCCTTGATGTGGCGGGTGATTTTCAAGCAACTGTAGCTAATACAGGTTTGAACAATACCGTGCCGCAATCTCATAGTCTGACTGGCCAGCTTTCGAACAGCACCAATATGACCGACGGTACTTTGATCTCGAATAACATCAGCTACACTGATACGACCTTTCAGGCTGGGACTCAATATCCGATTGCCAATTATATTTCAGTGAATGGAAATACCTCCGCGGACTCTTTGATGGGTATTTATTCTCGACAGCAAGTTGGTGCGGGTTATACGGGTTCACTCAGTCAGTTTTCATCGTTTACATCAGATCCCTATGTGGAAAATGCCTCTGGGGCCGTAACGAATGTTATAGGGTTTTGGGCTTATCCGGGGTGGGTTGATCCCGCAAGTACGACTAATATCACTAATTGGATGCAGACTCGAATCGAAAATCCAGAGGGTGGAACAAACAAATACGGTTTGTATATCGGCAATATCACTGGCGCTCCCGGTGCGAACTATTCGATTTATTCCGTTGGCGGTAAAAATTATTTAGGTGGTAAGACGAGCATTGGTACCACGAATTCGACGTCTCTATTACATTTGGGAGGAGTATCGACCGCAGCGGGCAGCTCACCTTTAAAGTTTGAACCTGGCACTTTAATGACGACTCCCGAAAATGGCGCGGTTGAATTTGATGGAAATTATTTATATGTTACTTCGAGTGGCGTGCGCCGTAGCCTCGCGACAAGTGCTGGTGGCGGCACCTACGATAATGTCACGACCATTAGTAATATGAATGGAAATATTACGCTGACACCATTGGCAGGGAGCTCAGTCGTTGTCAGTAGTAATGTGGCATCGACTTCGGCATCGACGGGCGCCCTGATCGTGAACGGTGGAATTGGTGCCGCTGGTGCGCTCAATGTTGGTGGTGGTATAACCGCAAATAATTCAATCAGCACATCCGCTAGCACAGCGGCAACGGGTGGAGCCAATCAAAATTCACCGTCTCTAAAACTATCCTCAAACTACTGGGATGGTTCGGCCAGTGCTATCGACACTTGGTCCATTACTAATATTCTTGGTGCCGGCACGAATCCAACCTCGACCCTCTCAATTGACCATCCCTCGGGATCGATCGGCTCAAAGTCTGTGGTATTCCCGACCGGCAACGTCGGTATCGGAACGACCACGCCTGGTGCAAACCTAGATATACAGAGAACTAGCACAGCCACCTCTGGTACTGAGGTAGGGGCAAAGATTGCGCCGACTTACAACCAAGCGTCAGGAACGGCTGCAAATACAGATCTCCTGATCAATCGCACAGAGACTGCTGTTGGATCAGGTCAACAAAATCTGATTGATGCTCAAGTTGGGGGCGTTAGCAAATTTCGCGTTGATAACACAGGAAAAGTTTACGGTGACGGATCGGGATTGACAGGAGTTCCTGCTGGTAACCCAGCCCTTTCGAGTTTATCCGCAGCGAGCACTACAAATACTATCGATAACTTGCTCAATGCGCAAACTTGGAACTGGTCGACGGCGACGAACCAAAATCTGATGACTTGGTCTTCCGCGGGCCTAACTACAGGAAAATTATTTAGTTTGAGTGGTAACGCCCTCAC
The DNA here is from genome assembly GCA_964648725.1 of uncultured Pseudobdellovibrionaceae bacterium. GTDB lineage: Bacteria > Bdellovibrionota > Bdellovibrionia > Bdellovibrionales > Bdellovibrionaceae > CAUJGP01. Next base: position 24,771 of record CAZYOE010000059.1, read on the forward strand.
GACGGGAAGTCTACTGAATGTGACAAGTTCGAGTGCTTCTCTCAATTCCACCAATGGACTTCTCAATGTGGCCAACACCAGTGCTTCAACCACTGGAACCGTAGCTCGCATTCAATCCAACAGTACGGCTGGTTCAGGCATGACGATACTGGCTGATGGCAACGTCGGTATCGGAACGACCACGCCTGGTGCAAGCCTAGATATACAGAGAACTAGTACAGCCACCTCTGGTACTGAGGTAGGGACAAAGATTGCGCCGACGTACAACCAAGCGTCAGGAACGGCTGCAAATACAGATCT
>CAZYOE010000060.1:0-3867 GCA_964648725.1 uncultured Pseudobdellovibrionaceae bacterium
ACTTTGTAAGTTATTTGCCCTCTTCCAAAAAGGCCTTTTGCTTGTTCAGAATGGGTTACGTAGGATCCAACCACATAGGCGGTAAGTCCCTTAACAAAGGTTTTTTCTACTTGAATCCCTGGAGATACCCCTAAATCTGTCGCTTGGGCATTAGCGCAAAACTTACCGTGACCAAACTTTTGAATTAAACAAGTACTCGCTCCTCCAGCGTTCACCATTTGTAAATTGTAATAGTGATCGTACATGTCTTGGTCCATTCGAAAGGCGTTAGCAAGATATTGCGCTCCATTAATATACAAAGATCCTTCTTGATTGACCCAAGCTACCAACTCTAGGTCCATGATTCGGCCACCCTTGAAAACATGACCGCCTTCAACAGCATAAGAATGAGCTGAGTTTCCTGGTTGCATGGCTACAGAAGGACTTCCCGAAGCCGTATAATTCAGCATTTTATGTCCAATAGGGCTAGGCTCAAAACCTGATCCCGCTCGAGACCAACCGGCTCTAAATAAATTCATTTTATCATTAAACACGATCACAATATCACGAAAATGCGTTCGAAGTGCCTGGTCATCAACACGGTTTTCTAAAACTGCTTGGGCATGAGCGGTGGTTTGCCTAAAATGTGTATCAATCTGCATTCCGGCGTTAACGCGTAATAGATCGTACATTTGATTGAATGTTGCAGAGGTAGGTCCTGTGGGATTCAAACCCTTCGCTTTTAGTGCTAAAGCGATATCATGGGCAGCTTGGGCTTTGGCAGCCGAACTCGCCTTTCCAAGTAACTCCTCAACTGAGTCTTGGGCGGAATCTTTTATTGTTGGACCTAAAATATCGGCCAAAAAAGACACGTTCATTTCAAAACCAAAATCTTCGTTAAATTTCATTGTTGCGCCAACTTGGGAAGCAATCACATTGGTACCTAATGGTGCCCCCAAACCCTCACCAAAAGTAGTCTTAATAAAAGCTTTGGGAATAACTCGTATCCAGCCACCGATTCCGAAACAGAGACGCTCTTGGCCGTCATTATCTTTACAATTATCATCATCGACCTTTGGCGGAGTCAGATCCAAAGGTTTTTGTTTATTCTCTGCGTGTACACCTGATGCGCCACTTATTAGTAATGCGATGGCCAATAGACGGCTTTTTGACTTTAATTCCATGATAGCTCCCATTAAATAAATACAGTTTATTTTTGTTACAATCATGTTATAAACTAATGTTCATGCGGTTTTCAACTGTAAAGATTCTGACAGAAATGCCGATTTTTGCCAGCAATTAGTACGAACGTACTCTCTCGCTTGCTTAAAGCGGCTTGCTTAATAGCGGTGGCGATAAACGGCCTTTGATTTGATCAATGAAATTGTACTCCCCGAATTAACTCTGAATTTCGTCTATAACTCAGCAGGATTAGTAGAACGAATATTGACATCGAATGGACCACACTTTCGCAAAGATGGAAAATCAGTTCAGGAAGCGATGGTTGCGCAAATTAACGAAAATTATGCTGAGGCCGCCATGGAACAGCGTAGACTTCAATCTACGGATCCACTTGTTAAACCCCTATCTGATCAAAAAAAGAATGACTTCGCAGAATTAGTTAAACGATCGAAAGATCCACAGAGCGTGGATGCAGCGACCCGACGAAAGCTAGAAGAGGCATTTGATGAGATGGAAAATCGCGTTGATACGCAAAGGGACAACAAGCTCCTCATTAAAAGCGATGAACAACTCGCAAAGGAACTATTCGCCTCAAAAAAACAGGTGAAGGATGGTAGAACGAAAATACATGAGGAGAAGTTAAAGGTACTTAATGCCAAACATGACAGTTCCGCTACCCGCAATAGTCTAAGTGGGATCAATAAGCCTCTCACGAAGGACGAACTTGAAGGCAACTACAAGACCCTTCAGAAAATCAAAGACAAGAAATATCTTTCAGAAGAAGATTACGCGAATCTGCAACAAATGAAACAATTCAGGGACAATCTGACCAATTCACTAAAAGGTAAAGCAACCACTAAAAATAATCCTTTACAGCTAAACGCTAAAGAAAAAAACTATCCGACCAAATTGATAAAACTATAGAAGCGAGCAAAAATTAATACAAAGAGTACAATATGTGGAATGTGAAAGGAGCAAGTGATAGAGTATTCGATGCACCAAAAAATAACCGTGGTGAGACTATTACTAATTCCTTAGGGGCCCGCGATCCTAGTGCAGCGAAAAGGAAAATGCTCGAAGAAACTTTTAAAAATGTGACTGATGCAGACGTTGATGCGGCCATTTTCAAACCGATTTTAGATAGAAAAGAACAAGAAATTGTCCAAGAGGCCATTGAAAAACTTACGCCTCAATCAACAAGTACTTCGGGGATTGCTAAATCGATTAACAAGATTAGCACAACGGAATCACGTGGAACTACTGGGTACAATGGAGCTAGAGTTCTGCAAAATATTTTGTCTAACCAAACAAAGCGATATCAATTTGAACAAATACTTAAGCTAGTCTCAATAATTCCCAGCTAAATGGTTATGGTTATGCATATTTCCAAGAAAGGGCTTATCTTGATGATCCAAAAATTCGGGAAAGATTAAGCCTACCGCCGCCATCACTCCAGAGTGTATGGGAGAAAAATTTCAAACAAAGTGACCTTGTCATTAAGAACATTGATAATCTCACTTCTTCCTGTGTTTGGGAAATTGCACGGCGCTATGCTAACCTTCCATCTGAAAAACAGGTGACTGATTTTATGGCCACTGATGCCAAGGAAGTACGAGAGCGCATTGACAAAACGATAATAGCTAATTTCCCACCGAAATGTTCTCAGATCATAAGTCGTAAATTACCCAATCCAATTCCTATTTCAATAGAGTCAAAAGAGCACTTCGAAGCCGAAATTAAACAAACGCTTCAAGGATTGTCGAAGAATGGACCAGAAAAATACCTGACTGATTCAGGCGAATCGGCTCTATACTTTATAGATTCCTTTTGGTGGCTCAGTGAGGGGTGTAAAGATGGCCTTAGTGCATTGACTTTCGATAAACCTCTAAAATCTGAATTTATACCTGAAGGTTTGAGCTCAGAAAAGACTTCGATAAACCTAGATTCAGAGGATGTCATTGGTCACCATAAAATTATCGTAGGTCACGAAGTCTCACATTGGGTTCATTACCTTACGATTCTGAATCCAAAGGAATGTCTTTCTAAACTCAATGAAATTGAAGACTGCCTCTTGAGCAAATTTCCTTTCGGTCCTTGGCCTAATTCAATGTCTTTGCTAAGGTCCACGGAAGATTCATTCAGTGAGTTCAAAGAAGATTTCGCCGACCTTTTTGGTTCCCAAGGAGGTGATGGGGCTCGGTGTGATAACCTTGGTTTCTATTTGAGAGTGCAAGGGTTCTTTGAAAAGGAACCAAAGAAGCACTCCAATCTCATTTTTCGAGAACTTCACCGACTGTCACTCATCGATCAACAGCCCCCGCTTGAGGTGTAGCAGCTATCTTAAAATGATTGGGTATCCCGATCTATTTAAACAAAAATGCATCAATGTAAATCAGTCGCTGTCTCCCAAACCTGCTTCACAGGAAGAATCTCCAAATCCATCGCACGAAGGACGACAATGAGTTTCATTATCTTATGTAAATTAAGTTATTTCATTTTAAATTACATTTACGAGACACTTTACGCTTAGGAATTCCAAAGCGTAAAGTGTTGTTTTCCAGAAGCCCCCAAAAAGCCGGTTACAAAGAGCTTTCGAGCGCCTTGAATGGGGTACAAATCACGGAAATTCGGCAGGGACAAGGTGAATTCTTAAAAATGGAATCGCATCGGTGATCTTGAGGGCGATTCGAGTTATAGAGCATGGAA
>CAZYOE010000060.1:3877-24615 GCA_964648725.1 uncultured Pseudobdellovibrionaceae bacterium
ATATTAAAAGATGCGGCACTAGAATCAGATCGTCCCTAATCAATGCCGGCATCCTTTTATTTTTGCAGCTACTCTACTCTAGTCTACTCTGCTCTACACTGAACTTCTTCCCGAATAAATTGAGGAGCGATGTAGGCTTGCTCTGCTCCTGGAAGATTCATATGGTAGCTCAGAAATGCCGAATCCACCGAAGTTGGTGAATCAAAAAGAAAGTATGCCACTTCTTCATAAGTGATCGTGCTATTAAAATAAGGAAGCACTACTTTTTTAGCAAAGCCAAAAGAGGGTCCATCTTTTGGGTCCCAAGCCGAGGAAAGTTTATCGGATTTCTCGAACTTTCCTAGCTCTGCATCCTCTTGACTCTTGAAATGAATGGTGACCTGGTCAGTGAACATAATGACATTATTCTCTACGGTAACTAAAACTTCTGCAAAAAATTCATTAGGTTTGTCGAATTTGGAAACTGGGTAGCAGGTCAATTTTAATTCTTCACTCAAGGCCGTCCGCCCAACACTTGCGCAAGCGATCAGTAATATTAGGTTCATTGTCTTTTTCATTTTAAATTTTTCCCTTCGTTAGTTTGTTTCAATATTTCAGTACTTTGTTGTTAATAAATCATTCGGAGCCTCAATACAAGATACAAATCGGAACAAGTTGAACGGCAACTGGCCCCTTTCAATTGTTTGCATTCGATAGAAAAATTCTGCAAACACGAAATAGTATATATGTATTATTTACTTAGCTCATGGAGGGTCAATAAACAAATGTATACCAGCCTTTCCAGAAACACTTTTTGAGGACTTGAGATTGGTAGCAAAAAATGGCTTCGCCCAGAATTTCTAATGATGTTTTGTAGAAACCAAATATTGTTTATTTAAATAGAAAGTGTGGAGTATTCCTATTACCTTTGGCGTTACTCTTGCAGTTGAGTATAATTATGATACTCCAAACACTCCACAGGCGAAGACTGTTGATTGTAAAAGATTTTGTCCATTGTGTGCCAATTTTCGCATTTTTCTTAATGGGTATGTCACAATTTAACTCGTCATTGGTTCGAGCAGCAGCAGCCAGCTTAGGTCCTGCAGTCTCTGATAGTGGGACCAAAAATTGTGCTACCGCACTCGGCGCTGTGAATGTGCGAACTACTGAATCCATTTATGATCGTATTACAAGACATTTAGAGAAAAAGGATGAGTTAGCAATTTTCTCTAAGGCTGCACTCGGAATGCTGGAACGGGCCTATGCTAGAATTCATAAGGACCAGGAATACAAAAAGTATCTCTTTGAATTGTACCAGAATTCTCCAAATGACTATTGGATCAACATCATTGGGATGGAATTGAACGATGCTATGGCTTTTATTTCCTCTATTTCTGCGGCCCAAGTTATGATCTTTCCTTTGCTACGGACTAGATCTATTGTCGATCCCAGTTTTGAAAATTCTGAAAGTTATAAGAATCTCACTGATTCAGATAAAATTCTAATGCGAACCCTGGCCTTACCCTTCAAGATTGAAAAGATAATCGTCAGGGGTTGGCCAGAAGTGGAAACTCAAATGCGTACTGATGCCATGCAAATGTTACCTCGGACAAAAGTTCTGGAACTTACTAAGCTTGCCAGAGCAATCCCAATTGAAATTAAGGATTGCAGCGATTGTCCGCAAGAGATTCGATTTACAGAGGCAACTTATAAACATTCGCTGTTCCATTTTGCAGGAAATATGGATCCAGTAAACTCTCTCCAGGACGCCTTAACGCTTTCTCGCAGAAATGGAACATCGATGGTTCTCGGTGCCATTTCTCCCTCCGACGTCGGCAATACGCTTGCTATTGACAACATGAGGTATCTCTTTGGAGAAGGACGCAAAGAAAAAATTCTAAAAGCTCGCTTGGATTCCGAAAAAGAAAGCGACAAAGAATTCCTAGCGATTAGAGCTCGAGTTAAACTACACTCTTCTCGTTGGATAACTTTTCGTTTGGTAATCTGTAAGATTGGAGAGTGTACTGATAATAAGGGCAATCTCTTTTACGAGAACGACGTGATAAGTGTGATTCCACTTTGGGGTGACGGAGTCGTCGACCTTCCAGGACGCACAAAGATAAAAAAATTAATCGAAGAGGGAAACAAAGGTTTGCCCAAAGAATATTTGAGAAATAGTTATTCGAACTATCAGTGAATTGAAATGAACTGACTTGTCATGACTGATAATTTTTCTGTGCTGTCTGCCACTAAAAACCATCCCTATTTGAAAGCTTCAGGAAATTCAGAGGAACTGGTCTATATTCTGGACTAAATAAAGTGGGAGCGTGAGAAGTTGGTATTTGAGTTTACGATCTTCAAATTGGTACTCAACGTTTTCCAGTGCTCCCTTTGAAAGATTGAATCGGATACTTTTTTTCTTTTTATAGGGGACATCTTTCATCCATTGGTGCAGCGAACGAATCTTTCCTGCCGCTCCAGCCTTCACTTCTAATGCTATCAAAAAAGGTGGTTGTTCAAAAATAAAATCAAGCTCGGCATTCGAAGATTTTCCCTCTCGCAACCAATAATACAAACTTGGCACTTGGTAAGAGGGAAATTGGGCAATCAAATGTTGACCTATAAATTGCTCCGCAATTTGACCGTCGGTTAAAAGTTCAGTTTCAGAAAAATGCTTTAAGCTTTGCCACGTTATTTTTTGAACATGATTCATGAGGCCAACATCGAGTAATAAATTTTTGAAGACCGACTCATCTTTACTCATTTCTAGGGGTAGTCCTGAACATTTTGAATGAAATACGGGGGTAGCGACCTTGGCTTTAAACAGTAACTCAAGATTGAATTTAAGATCCCGTGAGCTATCGTCGGCGGAGATATTGCTATATTTTATCTTTTTACACGGATTCAAATAGAGATAACGAAAGACCTTCTGGATCTTAAGAAGGTGGGTCTTCTTGGCATATTTAACAAAATCACTTTGATAAGTTTCAATGATTTGCTCATGAACTTGCGGAACTGCATCTAAGCCTTCTTCGATTGAGACCATCACGGCTTCAGGCATTCCCCCTACAAACAAATATTCTTTAAGTTGCTCAAGGCACTTTTGGTGGAAAGCTTCTGAAATTTGCATTGTCTTGGTAAAAATAGCCATCTTATCCAGCAGATAATCTTGCTTTTTGGCTTTTAGAAACTCTTTAAAAGTCATTGGTCCCATATTCAGAAATTCAACTCGCCCCACTGGCATTGAAAATTTATGATCACTAAGCGTGAATTCCAGAAGGGAACCAGCACTAACGACTGGCAGCCGAGGAATGTCCTCGTAGAAATACCGCAGACAGGATATAGCTGCCGGGATGGCTTGAATTTCGTCAATAAAGAACAATAATTTTTTGATAGAACCGTTCCAATTAATTTTCTTACCCAGGATATCTGTGACGGCCTCAAGAACAAGTTCAGGCTTATTTTCTTCAAAGATCTCTGTGAGTTCCAGATGTTTTTCCAGGTTGATTTCGATCAGCGTGAGGTTGTTGATACGAGCAAATTCACGAACCAGGGTAGACTTCCCTACTTGGCGGGCCCCTCTAATAATAAGGGGCTTTCTTGTCTTTTTATTGTACCAATCTTCCAAATCATCTAATTGATACCTGTACAAAAAAGCCCCCTTTTTTGTACAATATTAGCCCAGAAAAGGCCCCTTTTCAAGGAAAATAGCTCTCAGAAACCTTCAATTTCAAGATAACCCTACCTTAGTGGTATGAGACCAGTCACAAAGGACTTTGAGTGATTCGAATTAGAAATTTTCGGCCAAATTGCTGCTAACCAAGCATTATGTATCAGCTGACGAGCCTGGAAGAATGCTGCAGATTTTTGGTAAACACCAGAAAACTGGAATCTGTCATTTAAAAAAAGAACTATCGCCCAACAACAATAATTGGCGGTGTAAAAAACTTAAACACTAAGAACGCTTGCTAACTAACTATTATTTACATCGAAGACACTCGCATCGTGGATCGAAATTCACTGCCTGAAATTGAGTAATTACCCATTGGCATAAGATTCGCATTGGAAATCCGGTCATATCAGTACTTCATATTGCTCAATGTTTGGTTCTATTCAGGTCCCGAAGAATTGAAATGATTGCTTTGACGAGTCAGAATGGTTCAACTCATGGCTAATGCCTCAAAAACTGAGAAACAGATAATCCTGAATGTTTATTAAATATCATAGATTAGGGTTGCGGTCTTTCCCTTCCATTCAAAAAATTCTCGTTCATGGAAATTTTATTTTTTAGGTTTCTCAGGCTCGTTGAGAAAGAATTAGTTAAACAACTAATATTTTGTTCAAAAGTTCTTAGTGTTTATTATGAATTTTTGAATTGTGCTGACATTCCCGCCTCTAGTTTTTTGCATGATAGACCTCAATGATCGTCTCGCCCGTTCGATCATCGGTATTGGCTTGAATCCGCACGGTACCTTTGACACCGATCAGAGTTTTGGTTTTGCCTTCAGTGATGAATCTTACGTGATTATTACTTGAAAGCCTAAATAGCTAAATGCAATGACCACAGGTAAACAAAAAACGACGAGACAAATTAGTATCACCAACTGCCGAAGCACTCGCCGTTCCGTTTGGGAATAATCTGTTATAAAAAAAGAGCCCAGCTCAACGCTAGGCTCTCTAAATCTTTGTTAAAATTTAATCCAAGGATTACTGTTGGCACCAAGGTGCATCTGGCATGATTCCGCAAAGTGCGTCACACGTTGCAGGATCAGCAATTGGACACTCACCTTCGCCTGGCTGTCCAGGATTGCCTGGATTGCCTGGATTGCTAGACCCAGACTTTCCGATGTGGAAAACCTTTGAGAACGCCTTTAAACCGTTGACGTCAGTTGCTGTAATAGTTGCATCACCCTCTTGTCCAGCTGTTGCAGAACCATCAGAGCTTACTTTCAATACAGCTTCGTTAGAACTTTGGAACTGGACTCCACCATTAGCATTATAGGTTTGGATCTTAAAAGTTTCATTTGGCTGATAAGTTCCTGCCGCCGGCACCATATACATCTTCTTATCTAAAATCATCTCGGTGGCAGCCAATGCATCAATTCGGCAATCACACTGAGTCGAAATATTTACTTTCGCGCCGGTGCTTTGCAAAATTGCTTTCACTTGAGCGCCAGTAAGACTTGGGTCCTGGGCTTTTAAGAAAGCAACCAATCCAGAAACCAATGGAGTAGCCATTGAGGTTCCAGACATATTTTCATATTTTCCATCTGGGATGGTGCTCATGATGTTAAGACCTGGAGAAGCCAAGTGAACCATTTTAGGTCCATAGTTTGACCACTGTGGTTTTTCATCATTTGGACCTGAAGCAGCAACAGCGATGAAGTTTTCAAATCCTGCGTTCGCTGGATAGACTTCAGTCTTGTCGTTGTTCTTTCCGTCGTTGGCCGCAGCCGCTACAAAAATGATTCCTGCAGCTTCTGCTCTTTGAATGGCTTCAAGAAGCGGCTTTGCTTGCGAACGAGAAATCGCCGCACCCCAGCTCGCCGAAATTACATCTACTTTTTTAGAAATAGCAAAATCAATGGCCTTAATTCCGTTGTTCAAATCTCCGCCCCCGTTTTCCCCTAAAAACCGGATTGGTAAAATTGAAACTTCAGGGCTCATACCAATTGTGCCGCCTTCCATGACGCCAGTGGCACCAATGATGCCAGCACAGTGAGTACCGTGGCCAGGATTCTGAGATCCAGTGATATCCATTGGATCAGAATCATTTTGATGAAAATCATATCCTGGAACCATATTAGCTGCGAGTGATGGATGATTGTAATCCACACCAGTGTCAATAACTGCTACCGTGATCTTTCGAGAGCCACGATTGCCAGCTCTTTCCCAGGCTTTTTGGGCATTTATCTTTGCAAGATGCCATTGTTCTTTTAATGTCCCAGCATCATAGGGCGCTGTGAACGCATGCACGCGAGCATTAGGCACGATGTATTCGACTCCCCCTTGTCGATACAACTGCGCAATCACTTGTGCGAGATTGTTTTTTGGAATGTCGACTTTCATCAAATCAGCATTCACATGCAAGTCTTCAACGACAAACCCGTGCATTGAAAGTACCTGCGCATAACCTGTCGGCTTGTACTTTATAAGATACTCCACCGCCCATGATGGAGCTGCAGATAAAACCGCACCTACCAATAATAATTGTTTAAGCATATTTCCCCCTCCGTGGATTGGGAGCATTATTTATACAAGAAGATTTGACAAAGATTTTTTAACACTTATGAAGTTTTGCTGTTACAAGTCATTACTATGCTGCAATAATAAATAAATTTATTTTATGCATAGGAGTTAAGGAGATTAATGATGAGCTTTTTTGATGTTTTTATTTTGTCTTTCATCGAAGGACTCACCGAGTTCCTTCCGGTTTCATCCACTGGTCACTTGATTCTGACTTCGCACTTCCTCGGCATTACCGGTGACTTTGTCACTCAATTTAATGTCATCATTCAATTCGGAGCTATTCTTGCCGTGCTTGCATTGTACTGGCGAAAGTTTCTGCCGATTGATCTCAACTTCTATAAAAAAATATTCGTCGGTTTTTTGCCATCCGCAGTGATTGGACTCCTCGTCAAAAATCACATCGACCAATTACTCGCGAGCGTCACCATTGTTGCCTGGGCCTTATTGATTGGTGGAATAGTATTGATTTATCTGGATCGCAAAACTCACACGCCAATGGAGTTATCCATCGCCAAAATACATATTCATGATCTTAGCCTGAAAACCTGCCTTTTTATCGGATTGTTTCAATGCTTGGCCTTTATTCCAGGTGTTTCTCGATCAGCAGCGACTATTTTAGGTGGAATCCTCTTAGGCATGGACAAGCGACATGCCACGGAGTTTTCTTTCTTTCTTGCAGTGCCAACTTTGGCGGGAGCGACATTCTTAAAGACATTGAAGATCTACCCAACGATTCAGCATGAACAGTTACTGTCACTTACACTTGGCTTGCTGCTGTCATTTGCTTTTGCCATCCTCGCGATTCGAGGGTTCGTAGCTTTAGTGAGCAAAGGTGTCTTTCAATGGTTTGGGTGGTACCGAATCGCAATGGGAGCTGTCATTTTACTGTTTATGAAATAAACGTAAGATAGCTCCCAACTGCTAAGTCTTTTAATCTTTTTAATGTATAGACGATCGTGCTACCTGTAAGCTCTTAACTTTTGCTTTGGACTTAGAAAGTTTCATTTGGAGAGCCTTCTTGATCTTCATTTGCTTTTCGTGCTTTAACTTAAGACTGCGAATCTCAGCTTGCAGCTGTTTTTCTTTCGACGACAAACCTTTAATCTTTTCTGTTAAAGTTTGGTTCTGTTCGTTAAGTTTTGAATTTGCCGAAGACAGGGATTCTTTTTGTTTTTCCGCTTTTGCAAAAGCCGCTTGTGCTTTTTTAGCCTTGGCTTCCATTTGCACCTTTTTGACCTGAAGCTGAGCTTTCTGTTTCTTCATTGAAGCGATAAACTTTTCGGTTGTCACCCTGTCTTTTAAAGCTTTCTTTTCATCCTGCTCAGCCTGTGCGATTGCCGTTTTTGCATTAGCCAATACGGGTTCCGAATTAAGTCGTTCCTCTTCTAATTCACGTTGGGCATCGGCTGATTCCTGGCGGGCCGCTTCTGACTTGGCTAAAGCCTCTTCAGATTCCAGCACAGGCACCTCACTCTCAACTGCCGCAGCATATGATATAGAGGCTCCGAGTCCAAAGCTCACCACAAAAATCAAATAGATTATATTTAGTCGCTTCAGTGTTGTTTGTTGGACCATAAATAGACCTCCTATGTAGCAAGCCTTAAGATGACTCACTTAGAGACTGGTCGTATTAGAATTAACTCCAACGGACAAGGGTGCGTTTTTTGTCGCCCCCGTCTGAAATCGTCATGCAGGCCACAAACCTTTGATTTTCGGACGCATTTTCCAGCGGATCTTTCAAAAACAGCTTATTGTAATTTTGTGAGAGCCCTTTTTGGTCACCCTCACCTCGAATAAATCAAATTTAGTGGGTCAGGACCATGGCACGGCAGTTGCTCTTATATGAAAGTACCCCCCTTGAAGCGGCCTGGTACCCCCCCCTCCAGGTCGCTTTATTTTTTTCTGATCCACACCTTCTAAACCCCACTTATTTGTTTATTAACAAGATTCTGCTGAGAATGAGCCAAATTCAAAGCGCGAGGCTCGTGAGGAAGGAACTTGGGCTTTTTCAGCGGAATCTAACAGGGCCTTAGCTCTGATTTACAGATCTGGCCTGCACAGACTCACTCACATATTTCACTTTGAAACTATGGGGAATCTCAGACAGAGTACTTTCAAAATTCTTATCTCTTTGCTTTTCACATTCACGGCCTATATAGCTTCCGCCTTTACTGTTGTCATAGACCCTGGACATGGTGGAGGAGATCATGGGGCGACAGAAGGCACTATAATTGAGTCGAAGATTGCCCTGCAAGTGGCACTGAAGCTGGCCAATAAACTGCAAAGTGACTTAGAGACAAAAGTGATACTAACACGCCAACAGGACGCATCCATATCTCTCAAACAAAGAGTAAAAATCTCCGCCTCAAACAAAGCTGATTTATTTATTAGCCTCCACGGGAATTCCTCAAGTGATCGAAGAGCCAAAGGCGCCGAATTTTATTTTGGAGGTTCCACGCCACCCAAAGATGAAATTCATCAATCGGAAGTGTTGAATTCCATAGTCAGTGATCTCAATTACAATGCTCGTCTCTATCAGAGTCAATCCTTTGCCGCCGCCAGTTTTAATCTTTGGAAGGAATCTAATCTTTCTCAACCACGCGCCATTAAACAGGCGCCTTTTTTTGTGATCAATCGCAACTCAACTCCATCGATACTTGTTGAATTTGGCTTTATAACCAATGCCAAAGAAGCAATCGATCTACTAAAAGATGAAACACAAGATTTGATTGCCACAAATCTTTATGCGGCCGTTAAAGCCTATCGAAATAACAAACCAAAAATACCACACCGACAATACTAGTAACTCCTTATAATAAGTATAAGCCCCTACCAATTTTTGCGCTGGAACAAGAACTGCAATGTTTCACGCTATTCTCTTCGTCCTAAAAAGCTCAGCAGCTAATGATTTGAGCCAGTGGCGATGGATAAACGCGAACGGTAGGAGTTATATTCATGGCATTTTCACGAACAGAAAATTTATTTGGACGCTTTTTTTCTCTTCGAGGAATGGCCCGTCTTATTGTCTTTGTCATGATATTTGGATTTGCTTTCAAATCCGAAATTGATCCTATCACGAGCTTTACAAGTGTCTCTGAGTTCTTTGCCTCATCGAGCCCCCAAGAATCAGTTTCAACAGGTACAGAAATTGGCATTCTCGACAAAAATGGGAGTTCAGAATCTTCAGTGCCAGAATCCGCGCCTGCTTCTAACCTTTTTGCAATTCCTGAAGGCTTTGAAAGCCGGGTCGCTTTTTGGGTCAATATTTATTCAAAATATACGTCCGAAGACGCCGTCTTTCACGACTCGCAGAACTTATCCATTGTTTATAAAGTTGTGGATCTTCGTCCTATCATGGAATCCAGCCTCCATCCCTTCGTGAAAGAATTTAAAGCGAAACGCCTTATTGAAAAAGAACGCTCAATTTTAATCAGCCATCTGAACTCACTTAAGAAACATTTGAACAAGCCCCATCTCAGTGAAAAAGACCAAGAGATGTTTGAACTTCTAGGACAACCAAAAAAGAAAGCTGCGGTGGCCGAAGCCATCGAAAACCTCCGTATGCAATTAGGTCAGAAAACTTTCGTTCAAAAAGCATTGCAAAATGCTGACCTTTATTTACCAACAATGGAAAAAATCTTTGAAAAGAAAGGCCTACCAAAAGAACTCACGCGCATTCCTTTCGTGGAAAGTTCTTTTAACCTCGCCGCCCGTTCGCGGGTTGGAGCCAGCGGTATTTGGCAAATCATGCCCTCCACTGGGCGAAAACTTATTCCAAATTCCCATATTGATTATCGTAATGACCCCATTAAGGCCACTGAGTTTGCCGCATCCTTACTGAAATTTAATTACAAAGTCATTGATGCATGGCCCCTGGCAATTACCGCTTATAATCATGGACCCACCAGTATTGCAAAGCTCACCAAAAAATATAAAACCAAAGATCTCTCGACCTTGATAAACAAAGTTTATGGATCTCATGCCTTTGCCTTTGCCTCATCAAATTTCTACGCCTGCTTTTTGGCAATTCTGGAAATTGAAAAAAATCGTTCCACTTACTTTCCCGAGGTCCCCCGAAACCTACCTCTGGAGTTTTCAACAATTCAACTCAAAAAGCCGATTAAATACAGTCAACTTTTAGCTTGGTTTGAAAAAGACTCCCAGAAGGCTGATCTTTTTAACCCACACTTGGGATATTCTTTGAGGCGCGGAGGCGCATCAATCCCGGCAGGTACGTATTTGTACATTCCAGCTCAAATGCCAGAATTCGCAGCCAAAGACTTCCCAAGACTAGCACGTAAAATTTAAGAATTGTTCACCCTTAAAGCCCTCGACCGGAGGAATTTCATTTTAAGCCAAACTCATGAAATTCCCTGTACATCTTATTGATCCTTCACTATATCTTTTGGAAATAACAATTGAGCATAAAATTTTCTAGGAGTCTTTCACGTGAGAACCGACGGCCGACAATTTAATGAATTACGAAAAGTAACTATCACTCCAAATGCTTCAGAGTATGCTGAAGGAAGCGTCCTCGTAGAGTTTGGAAAAACCAAAGTTCTTTGTACCGCGTCTCTAGATGAAAATCTCCCTAAGTGGCTCCAAAATACCGGAAAAGGCTGGGTTACTGCTGAATATGGCATGCTTCCCCGCTCTACTCACACACGTATAAAGCGTGATAAATCAATGAATAGTGGCCGCACTCAAGAAATCTCTCGTTTGATTGGGCGATCCTTAAGAGCAGCAGTTGACCTCAGAGGCCTAAATGAAAATCAAATTATTGTAGATTGTGACGTTATTCAAGCTGATGGGGGAACCCGAACAGCCTCTGTGACTGGAGGTTTTGTGGCATTGGCCTTGGCACTTAAAAAACTTCATGCCCTCTCTGAAATTAAAACGATTCCCCTCCTTCAGTATGTTTCAGCGATTAGTGTTGGCCTAAAGAACAATACACCTTATTTAGATTTGAATTACGACGAAGATTCTTCTATCGAAACTGACATGAACTTCGTCCTTACCAACAAACTTGAGTTTGTTGAAATCCAGGGTACCGCAGAAGGAACAACTTTTAGCCAGAAGCATTTGACCCAGTTGGTGGATGTCGCAACAGCAGGCTGCATTCAGTTATTTCGAGAACAAGAAAAAATAGTAGGCTCCTTCTATCCTTTGAAATTGGAGATTTAATATGAACTTGTGGATTGCGACTGGAAATAAAGGTAAGCTGACTGAATTTAAAGTCCTTATGAATTCACTTCCTGAATTAAAAATCTTTTCCATCGCTGATGTCCCTGTTTTTTCTCCCCCTCCTGAAAATGGCAAGACATACCTAGAGAATGCCCGAATTAAAACTAAAGCCCTTAAGGCGGTAAAGAATGATCAATGGGTGATGGGCGAGGATTCTGGCCTCGAAGTTCCCGGCCTTAATAGTTTGCCCGGCATCCATTCCGCTGTTTATGCCGGCCCCAAGGCCGCAGACAGCGAAAATAGAGCAAAATTATTAAAGATGATGCAAATCCGCAACGTATTGGACCGCACTGCAGTCTTTAAATGCTGTGTAGTCGTATATACACCGACTGGTGAAGAATGGATTTTCGAAGGACAAATGGAGGGGCAAATCGCGCGCAAAGAAACGGGCGACTTTGGATTTGGTTATGACTCCATCTTTATTCCAAAAGGCGAAACCAAAACTTTAGCGGAACTTGGCCCTGCTTACAAAAACCAACACTCTCATCGGTCCTTGGCCATTAGTCATTTGGTTAAAAAGTTAGAGTCCCTATATAGAATAGCGTATATCTTTTTAAATGGTATTATTCTGGTAAATTTGTTGTAGTTGTGTCTTCTGGTGGTGGTTCCGCCAGAACCACCGTTTCAGCATCAAGAAGCTTATTTGCCATTTGCAATGGGACAACTTCCCACAGGCTATTGATCTCCTTAATTTTCTTCCAACTAACAAAAATATCAATATGGCGTTTAATTCGATCATTAGCCCCCATCAGTGCTAGCTTTCCGGCGGTGCCTTCTAGATATTGTGATAGCTGATTTATATACCTGATCGCACCAATGCTAAGAAAAGGAGCTTTACTCAGATCAAGGACGATGTTTTTTCTGCCACCATTCACATATTCAGCCATGGCATCAATAAAAACTCTGGTGTGAATAGAATCTACCGTGCCATCGACCTCAAAAATTCCCCAAGTTCCGATATTTTTACTCGTAAGTCTCATAACTTTATTTTCATACCCTAAGTCGAAACAGTCAAAATCCAGAAAGACAAACTCGACTGAAACTTGACCCCCATCAACATAGACCTACGCCATAGCCCTATTGCCTAGCGACCAAGAGACTTTCAGTAAAAACTATTTATGGGCACTATCGCAAAAAAAATCCTCGAATTCTTCTCTGGGCAGCGCCATATTCTTTTTAAATATAAATTCCTAGTGACATCAAAAAAAGCCTAGGCTAGCTTTGTCACCCATGACAGGACTAAAGATCTTCTCCGGCAATTCTAATCCCCAATTGGCTAAAAAAGTTGCGGAAGCAGCGGGTGTCGAACTCGGCTTCTGCCAAATCTCGACTTTCGCGGATGGCGAAATCCAGGTAGAGATTCACGAAAGCGTGCGTGGCCAGGACGTATTTGTCATCCAGAGCACATGCCCTCCCGTGAACCAAAACTACATGGAGCTTTTCATCATCCTGGATGCCCTTAAGAGAGCATCAGCGGCACAAGTCACGGCAGTCATTCCTTATTATGGTTATGCTCGGCAGGATCGAAAAGTGGCTCCAAGAGCACCAATCTCCGCAAAATGTATGGCAGATTTAATTACCACCGCTGGGGCAGACCGCGTTGTCGCAGTTGATCTCCATGCTGCCCAGATTCAAGGTTTTTTTAATGTCCCTGTGGATCATCTATTTGGGATTCCTACGTTAGCCAGAGCTTGGCGGGATACAGAGGGCTTTGGGCAAGAATTCGTTGTCGTGAGTCCTGATGCTGGCGGAGTAGAACGCACCCGAGCCTTTGCAAAACGAATTGAGGCCTCTATGGCCATCATTGATAAGCGACGTTCTGGGCCAAATGAGGCCAAAGCCCTCCACCTTATTGGTGATGTGAGGGGTAAAACAGCAATTATTCTTGATGATATGATAGATACTGCAGGAACTTTAACACAAGCTGTTGACAGCCTAATGAAGAATGGTGCAAAAAGGGTCTTCGCCGTAGCTACCCACCCCGTCTTTTCTGGACCCGCAATCAGTCGGATTATGGAAAGCCAGCTTGAGAAGGTATGGGTATCCGATACAGTTCCGTTAAAGGAAGTGGCTCAAAACTGCGGAAAAATTGAAGTTGTTTCAGTAGCGCCGGTAATTGCCGAAGCAATTAAGCGTATCCACGGAAATGACTCCGTAAGCTCTTTGTTTGATTAGTAGAGGAAGGTACCATGAAAGAACGAATTGAATTATCTGCTGATACAAGAACCACTGGAAAAGCGAACTCTCGCGCACTAAGAAGAGATGGCAGAGTACCTGCTGTAGTTTACGGTGCTAGCAAAAACGTGATTTTCCACGTGGAAGAAAAAGCGATTAAAAAGTACAACACTCGTGCTTTTGAAAACGCTCTTTACACTCTTAAAAGCACTGAAAGTGATTTAAATAACACTGTTGTACTTATGAAAGACGTTACAGTTCATCCTGTTTCGCAACGCCCAGTACACGTTGATTTTTACGCCATTGACGTGAAAAAACCAATCCGTGTGTTCGTTGAAGTTCGTCTTGACGGAAAACCAATTGGTATTTCTGAAGGTGGATTATTAAACGTTGTGACTCGTGAAGTGGAAGTTGAATGTTTACCAACTGAAATCCCTGAAGCAATCACTGTTGATGTTTCTGGTTTGGGCGTTGGTCAAGCTATCCACGTAACTGATTTGAAATTACCTGCAGGTGCAAAAATGATTTCTCTTGGTCACCTCACCGTTGCAGTTGTTAATAAAGAAGAGGAAAAAGCTGTTGCTGCTCCTGAAGCTGCCGCTGCTGCTCCAGCTGCTGCCGCTCCTGCTGCTGGCGCTGCGAAAGCTCCTGCCGCTGCTGCTGGCGCCGCCAAAGCTCCTGCG
The DNA here is from genome assembly GCA_964648725.1 of uncultured Pseudobdellovibrionaceae bacterium. GTDB lineage: Bacteria > Bdellovibrionota > Bdellovibrionia > Bdellovibrionales > Bdellovibrionaceae > CAUJGP01. Next base: position 18,208 of record CAZYOE010000060.1, read on the forward strand.
AAAAAATAATCCAACTGGTAGATGCCTCTTTAATTATGAGGCTTTACTCACAAAGCGGGGTCAAGAACACTCAATGTTCTTCCCGCTTTTTAGTTTTTGAGGAGATGGTTTTATGTGGATGATTGTTGGACTTGGTAATCCGGGAGCAAAGTACACTTTCAATCGCCACAACATCGGATTTCTGACCGCAGATCTTCTCCATGAATCTTTTGGTCGTCCCACCTGGAAAACCCAAGAAAAAGCTCATGTTTGCAAAATTGATTGGAACGGAAAATCTTGTTTGTTGGTAAAGCCGCAAACATTTATGAATCGTTCCGGCGAATCTGTAGTGCCATTGTTAAATTACTATAAAATTCCCATCGAAAACTTGTGCGTTCTCCAAGATGATATTGATCAAAGTTTCGCACACATAAAATTTCAAGCAAATCGGGGTCACGGTGGTCACAATGGAATTCGAAATATCACCGAACTTTTAGGTCACCCCAATTATATTCGATTGAAGATTGGTGTTGGCCGCCCAACTGTTCCTCAAATGGACGTAGCCGATTGGGTTCTGCAAAATTTTTCCAATGACGAAATGAGCGTCCTCCCTAAGCTTCTTGAACTCAGCACCAGTGCCGTTGAAGCCTTAATGGATTTGGGATTTCAAAAAGCCTCAAGCCGCTTCAATGGAAATTCAGCATTAAATAAAACAGAAAAATAGAAAGGACATTCATATGGCACTTCAAGTTGGAATCGTTGGCTTACCGAATGTTGGAAAAAGCACCCTTTTTAACGCTCTTACCGCTGCAAAAGCGGAAGCCGCAAACTACCCTTTTTGTACGATTGACCCAAACGTTGGGGTTGTAACCATACCCGATCCCCGCCTCGATAAGATTACTCAATTTGTTAAACCCCAGAGTGTTGTTCCAACAACTATGGAATTTGTAGATATCGCAGGGATAGTTGCAGGAGCCCATAAAGGTGAAGGCCTTGGCAATCAATTCTTGAGTCATATTCGTAGCACCGATGCCATTGTTCATGTGGTTCGTTGCTTTGATGATCCAAATATCATTCACGTGTCTGGAAGTGTTGATCCACTTCGAGATATGGAAGTTATTAATACCGAATTAATGCTTGCAGATCTTGATAGCGTTGAGAAAAAGCGCCAGCGTATCGAAAAAACCGCTAAAACCACAACTGACAAAAAGCTTAAGCAAGAGTTCGAAGTCGTCAAAAAAATGCATGAAGCCTTAGAGAAAGGTCTACCTGCACGTTCTGTGACACTCGAAGAATTAGAGCTTCCTTTTGCTAAAGAACTTCATTTGTTGACCTTTAAGCCTGTTCTTTATGTTTGTAACGTCAAAGAAGATGATTTTGTTAAAGGTGGCAATCAGTGGGTTGAGGCCGTTCGTAAGCGTGCTGCTGAAGAAGGAAACTCATCAATTCTTATTTGCTCAGCCATGGAGGCTGAAATTGCTCAACTCCCTAAAGAAGAGCAAAAAGAATTTTTGTCTTCTATCGGAGCCACTGAGCCAGGCTTGAATCGATTGATTATGGAAGCCTACAAGCTCCTTAACTTGTACACATACTTCACTGCTGGTGTTAAGGAAGTTCGAGCATGGACAATCCGTGCGGGCATGAAAGCACCTCAAGCGGCGGGAGTGATTCACACTGACTTCGAACGAGGATTTATTAGAGCGGAGTGCTATCACTGTGAAGATCTTTTTAATTTGAAATCAGAGGCCGCAGTGAAAGAAGCTGGAAAGTATCGACTCGAAGGCAAAGAATATATCGTCAAAGATGGCGACATATTGTTTTTCCGTTTTAACGTTTAATATCATTTCCATTTAGTTCGTATACCTACGCGATCTTAACTGTATCGCGTAGGAATTTTCAAATTCACTTCACTGAGTTTAGTTCATTGGCTTGCGATCACTATGATCGATAAAAAGGCTGTTCAATGAAAACACTGTTAAAAATAAAAAAATCGCAGGATAAAAGACCACATGCGGATAAACTTGAAGCGATCTCCACCCATCCTGCAACAAGATTCCCCAACTTGTTTCGGGAGGCTGCACTCCCAAACCAATAAAGCTTAAAAAACTTTCCGCTAAAATGAGACTTGGAACTTGATAGACAACGTACACGCTAATAACTAAAGCCAAATGTGGCAATATGTGATCACTCAGACTCTGAAAACTCGAAGCGCCAATTGACTCAGAAGCCTTAATAAAATTTTTCTCTCGCAGCCTGATCACTTCACCTCGCACTAGTCTCGCCAATCGCCCCCAGTGAGTGGCACCTATCACAAAACTAACGACCAACAATGAATCGCTCCACTGAGAAAGGAGCAATCCAATGACGGCAGCAAGGACGGCGGAAGGCAAGCTCAACCAAACATCCAGACCCATCATAAGAATCACATCAATGCGACGACCAAACCAACCTGAAAATCCACCGTAAACTATGGCAATCAGAATAATCACGATAGTCGCTTGTACGGCAATAAGCAGACTAACCCCACTCCCTTGCAACACTCGCGAAAGCAAATCGCGTCCCATGGAATCAGTCCCTAACCAATGTTGCAGTGATGGTGGCGCAAAAACATGCTGAACATCCATAGAAATAGAATCTGCCAGGGTACCAATTCGAACAAAGACAGCACCTAGAACTAAAAATAGTAACCACCCTCCTGCGAGCCAATGAGTAAAGTGAAGTGATTTTCTCATTTAGCCCACCAATTCTTGATCATTAAATTTAGTTTCTCCTATGTTCGCCAATGCCAAGTCTGATAAGCGATGACCAACTTGCAAGATAACCGTAAATAAAAATACAAGTCCCAAAAACACCGGATAATCTCTCTCGGCTAAGGATTTCACAAATAAAAAACCCAGTCCTGGCAAAGCAAAAAGAGTTTCGACCAAAAAAGAACCTGCCACAAGCTGACCAAAAAGATTTCCTACGCCAACTAAGTATGAGGTCAGACTGTTTGGTATAATATGATAAACCCAGATATGAAAATTCCTAAGACCTTTGGCTCTTGCCGTAGCAACATACTCAGCCCGTGAAGACTCGCTGAGCTGTGTAGAAAAGACTCTGGCTAAAAAGAAAATGGGACGGCTGGATATTGCCATCACGGGAAGAACTAGAGACGCAGGCCCCTCCCAAAGGGCTGCTGGCAAGAGCTCCCATTTCAAAGAAAACAAATAAATCAATATCGGCACTAAGAGAAATGACGGAAGCGAAGTAAAAAAGAGACCAACACTTTCAATCAGATCCGCCTTCCAGGTTTTTTGAAAATAGCTCGACAGCAATCCAAAAACAGCTCCTAAAAAGCTGCTCACCAATATCGATAAAAAGAATAGACTCATTGATATCAATCCATCACGGCGAAGAATAGACCCTACCGTCATTTCTCTATTTACGCGTGAATCCCCAAAATCTTTAAAAAAGACGGCCTCCCAAAAATTGAGATTTCTTTGAAGATAGCTCTCACTGTTGATCGACTTGAACTGCTCTCGACCAATACTGCTTTCACTTTCGAAAGTCGCATAATCCGGCAGCATTCCAATAAAATAGATCACAAGAGCCATAACAGCTATGGTGGTTAGTGTGGTCTGCAAAAATAATGTCCTAAGAGTTTTAGTATTCATTCTCCAGAAAGCTATTCCCAATTTTCTTTGGTTTCGGGCGCGCCTGCGATTTGCACTGGAACCGGATCAATTAAAGCCAGTGTATCACCAAGACTTTTACCATAGAGTTCGTTGTAAGCCATATAATTAGATGTCACTTTTTTTACATAATTGCGGGTCTCTAAAAATGGAATATGCTCAACCCACTCATCCATTTGCATATAACCAAAATAATAAAGCCATTGGCTCACACGATGCGGACCTGCATTGTAAGCGGCTGCAACTAACTGCACTGAATGATCAAACTTTTTACCCAGTCTCTCAAGATATTTACTTCCAAAACGAATGGCATCTTGTGGTTGCAATAACATTTGCGGAGTAAAACTTTTGACTTCGAGCATTTCCGAAAGCTTTTGACCTGTCAATGGCATCACTTGCATCAATCCCAAGGCCCCTACTGGCGATTTAACCCATGGCCGATACATACTTTCAGCCTTCATCATTCCCCAGATCAGGGACCGCGCCACGTTGCTTTCTAAAGAATACTTTTCAACAAAGTCAGAATAGGCCCTAGGATAAATAGCTTCGAGTACAAACTTATTATTGGTCATATTAGCTCGTCCTGAATAGGACTGACCTAGAACCGACATTTTATTGTAGAGTCCCATTTGCCGATATTCTTCAGTGATCTTTTTAAATAAATCAAAACTTCTTGAATAGCGCTCCAAATCACCCACTTCTCGCCTTGCTAAATCTTCTAATCCAACACTCCAAAAAGCTTTAGCTCGCTCTAACTTCTGGTTTGCCTCTCCTTGGGAGAACAATTCAACAGCAACGGTCTCAGATTCCTCAGAGACCTTGTCGTCCTCTCCATTGTCATTTGAAGTGGCTTCTTCCGCTAGCAATGAACTTTCATCAGATTCTGAACTGGAAATTTCCTCTTCTGTTGCTTGGGCCTCTTGATCATTGGGCCGCGGGGCTTCCTCCCCAAATGGCGTAAAATAAACGGATCGACCAATCACAACTAATTGAATAGTTTCATCTGACTTTTCTGCCAATTGATTTTTTTCAGGAATTTGCTTTACTCGTTCCCGCGCCAAAAACGAATAATAGTTCATGCCTTTTTTAGAAAGTAATTTTTGAAACAGAACACGAGCTTTTTCAGGCTTCTCTTGCTTAAGTAAAGACATTGCTAACCAATATTGAATTCGGTCAGGTGATTCCTTGGCAGCCTTACGGCCCACCGATTTTTGCATCGTCCGGAAACTTTTTTCGGCAGCATTATAGTCGCCTTTCAGATAGCGAATCCACCCCAGATACCATCGCACCTCTTTTTGATGGGCTCTTGAAAGTCGATTCAGCTTGAGTTGCCGAAAACGAATTTCGGCATTGTCATAATCTCGTGTTTGATAGGCCCATGCAGCAGCTTGATAGAGTGCCATATTGCCTTGTTTTGAAAAACCCGACAATTTATGAACTTTTAAGGAGGATTCAATCGCAAGATTCATATCTCCCGCTCGTGCGGCAGCAAATGACAATGGGATCAAAACCTGTAAGTCATTTCCCTTTTCGCTGGTCGATTTTAACAGAACCACTGCCTCTTCAGGATGTCCCTCTGATAGCATTTGCTGTGCCTGCATGATTTTTTGTTGTTTAAAAGACATACCTGCAAGACGAAACCATTTTTGTAATTCATCACTGGCTATTTTGAACTCGCCCATTAAATTTAATTTTTTACGTCTTGCCTCAAAATCCTTAGACGTCACGGCACATGAAAAACGCTTTTCCCCCAAATGGATATTTTTTATCTCTGGTGCCACATCAGTAAACCACAAATGTTTAGGGTATTTGGTATAAAGCTTGATTATTGTTTTGCACACAGCTGTAATTTTTTGCGAATTTGAGTCTGCGAGCGCCAAAGCTTCCAAAACTGGAATATGTAACTCAGTTCCACGTGATGGCTTTTCAAGCTGTTTTAAAATCTTGCCTGCAGATGACCATTTTTGCGTTTCCATATTCAGATGAGCTTCGTAAAATCTTTTCTCTAACTTCAGCTCTCCTTTTAATGTTACACGATCTAATGACTGCAAACTGCTCTTCAAGAGATCAGTTTTGTTGCTGGCATAAGCAAGACGAGTCAAGAAGACCTTGGCCCACGAAAAATAAGGACTCTGTTCAGTGATTGGCTCTAAGACTTTGATACTCTCGTCAATTTTACCCTGTCGTTGGAGACCAATAGCTTGCACCAAACGTAAAACGTCTTTTTGTCCGTCCCCTGAATTGGAATCTAAAAGTTTTTGAGATTTGCTAGCAACCTCCTCCCATTTCTTCTGCCCAACGGCTTCCCGTAACAACTCTTTGCTGTTGCCAAAAAAACCCGCCATTGCGGGCATAACTAAAGTAAAACCGAAGAGAAAGCTCATCAATGCTGCCAAGACCGTCCTCCATGAACGAATATTGCGTATTCCAGAATTTAATGCTACCCAGAGTGGGTGGCAAAAAACAAGGTTCGTACGATATACTCCTGTCAAAATTGTGGAGCCCAACGCACCAAATGGGAAGGACGATGTTTTGACTGTGGTGCATGAAACACTTTGGTCGAAGAAACCCAAGCCCCTGAAGGGGCTCGCGGCTGGATCGCCAGCCAACCTGGGTATGGCGCACCGGTTCTTAAAACACTCGCCCTAGACAGAAGTCCAGAAGTCCCAAATATACGCATGGAACTGGACTTTAGTTCAATTCAACTCTTAAACGATTTGAACCGATATCTTTATATGACTTTAAAATCCCAACT
>CAZYOE010000061.1:0-24498 GCA_964648725.1 uncultured Pseudobdellovibrionaceae bacterium
CGTCTTCACGATGAGTTCGACAATCAAAAGACAACAATGCAGATAGTCGTTCTCAGAAATGAACGCGCGCAACTTTTAGGTTATAAAAATCATGCAACTTTTGTTCTCGAGGAACGGATGGCGCAGAATCCCGAAAATGTGATGAGCTTTCTGGAATCTCTCTATGAGCCCTATAAGAAAGCCGCGGAAAAAGACCTCCAAGAGGTTCAAGAATTTAAAAAAGGCCTCACTGGCGATTCTTCACTCTTGCCTTGGGACTACGGTTATTACTCCGAAAAGTTGAAGGAGAAAAAATACCACTTCAGCAGTGAGTAGCTGCGCCCTTATTTTTCGCTCGAAAAATGTATTGATGGAGTCTTTGAGCATGCCCGCCAACTCTTTGGTTTAAGATTTGAAACTGCCAGCAATGTGGAACTCTATCATCCCGACGTTAAAGTCTATGAAGTTCGCGACGCCAAGACTAATGAGTATGTTGCATTATTTTATGCAGACTTTTTTCCGCGTGAAACCAAAAAGAGTGGAGCCTGGGCGACAACACTTCGAGAGCAAGGCCTTTATAAAGGGGAAGTGCGACGGCCTCACGTGGCTATTGTTTGCAACTTCAGTAAACCAACTCCCACCAAACCTTCGCTTTTAACTTTTGATGAAGTCAGCACCTTGTTTCATGAATTTGGACATGCCCTTCACATGATGCTCTCCCAGTGTCGTTATCGCTCCCTTGCAGGTGCTAACGTGTTTTGGGATTTTGTGGAACTACCGTCACAAATTATGGAGAACTGGATTGATTATAAAGAGAGCCTTGATATTTTTGCACACCACTTTGAAACTGGTGCCCCGCTGCCCCAAGAGCTTATTCAAAAAATTCACGATTCGAGTCTTTTCCAAATAGGTTATTTTTCATTACGTCAACTGAGCTTTGGTTTTTTAGATATGGCTTGGCATAACACTGACCCCGCCAAAATTGGGTCCTTGCATGATTTCGAACTCGCAGCCACCGCTAAAACCCGCCTATTACCGCGAATCGAAGGCACTAGCGTGAGCACTCACTTCTCTCATATCTTTGCTGGAGGCTATTCCGCCGGTTACTATAGTTACAAATGGGCAGAAGTTTTAGATGCCGATGCCTTTGAATATTTTAAAGAACAAGGCCTCTTCAATGCAGAAGTTGGCAGCAAGTTCAAAGACTGCATACTTTCAAAGGGTGGCACGGAACATCCAATGGTGCTTTATAAAAAATTTCGCGGCCGCGAACCCGATACTACTGCACTTCTCAGACGTGAAGGATTGGCTTGATGAACAAGCTAAGAATCTCCGACCGTGCACAAATTGCTATTGTTTATAGACCGAACACAGTTGCTGCTTTAAATGCCGCCAAAGGTTTGGTCAGATGGCTACGACAAAATAAATACAAACCGCTCACTGCGCCCGATCAAGAGCCTTTGCGAGGCGCACCGTTGATGAAATCTACCAAAGAATTTGAAACGGTCGAACTGATTGTGATTCTTGGTGGAGATGGAACCTATCTGCGCGCCATTCGGCTTTTAGCGGGACGGCCGATTCCTATTTTAGGCGTCAACCTGGGTTCCTTGGGCTTCCTAACTCCCCTTCGCCTTGAAGATATTTTTAAAGTTTTGCCTTTAGTTCTGAAAGCAAAAGATGGCGAACTTTTACCCCGAACACAAATGTTGGTACAATTAGCCCGCCCTAAAAAAACAGTACAGATCTGGCAGGCTCTTAATGATGTTGTAATTGAGCGTGGACCTTCGAGCCATTTGATTGATCTCAATGTTAAGTTGGACCACTCACCGGTTAGCTCCATTAAGGCCGATGGTCTAGTGCTGGCAACCCCTACGGGGAGCACTGCCTATAATTTAGCAGCGGGTGGCCCAATTGTTCATCCAGATTCACCCTGTTTCGTTGCCACTTCAGTAGCTCCACACAGCCTTACGAGTCGCCCTTTGATTTTCCCGGACACAAAGGAATTACAAATAGAGCTGCAAGGACAATGTAAAATTGCACATCTAGTAATTGATGGACAAAAGTGTGCAGAAATAACACAAGGACAAGTACTGAGGGTCTCCAAGCACAGTCAACCACATTGGATGGTTCAGCCTTCAGGACATAACTTCTATGAGCTTTTACGAGAAAAGCTCAGCTTTGGAGAGAGGGCCTAATTATGTTAACGGAATTGAAAGTCAGCCAGTTTGCAATTATTGAAAACTTACACGTTCAGTTCCGACGGGGTCTCAATATTATTAGTGGTGAAACCGGCGCGGGAAAATCCGTATTACTGCGATCTTTAGCACTGCTGATGGGAGCCAAGGCTTCGAGCGAATATATTCGTACTGGCTCTAGCCAAGCTCAGATTGAAGGCCATTTTGATCTCGCCCATCGCCCTGATATTTTAGCCCGCCTTGAAAGCATTGATATTCCTTCTTGTGACAAGGAACTCATTGTCCGACGAATCATCGGTCCTGGAGACAAAAATAAAGTTTATTTGAACGGTAGCCTCAGCACCGTTGGCATTTTACGAGATATTGTGGCCCCATTGATCGAAGTGGCTGGCCGAAACGCCCCTTTAATCGAACTTACTGGGCAGCATGAAAATAAAAACCTACTCGCAAAAAGCTATCATTTAGACCTTCTGGATCAATTTGCCAAATCCTGGTCCTTACGAACTGAATATGAAAATATCTGGGAAGAACTACAACACATCGCTGAACAAATTAAAACCCTCGAGGAGAAAAGCCAAGTTGGCAGTCAACGACTTGATTTTTTGATCTTTCAACGAGACGAGATTGAGCAAATTCCTCTAAAACCAGGAGAAGATATTGAACTAGAGGCCAAAGTTAAACGGGTTAAGAACCGCCAGCGCCTCGTGAACTTTTATAGTTCCGCAATCTCTGCCCTTGACGATGAAAACGATGCCGTTATTCCTCGGTTACAAAAGCTTCTCCAACGCGGCCTTGATTTTGTAGCTATGGATCCGAAACTTCAGAACAACATCAATTCTCTCGAGCAATCGTTAGGATTAATACAAGATTGCAGCTTTGAACTCCAGCGTTCACTGGAAGAACTGAATGGTGAAGAGGAAGATGCTGAAACTCTTGAATCACAGTTAAGCCAGTGGCGCAAACTACAGAAAAAATACGGCGCGACTTATGAGGATATTCAAAATTCGCTTCATAAAATCCAATCAGAAATCTCGGTTATTCAAAATGCCGAGACCCTTATTCACGAATTAAAAAAGAAACGACAGTTTCTGAAAGAAAAGCTGATTGCGCAAGGAAAAAAACTACACACCATGAGAGAACAAGCTTCGCAAGACCTTTGCCGTCGCGTGAATGAACACCTGAAGGACCTTAATATGAAAGGTGTCATTTTTGATATCCACATTGAAAAACTTGAGGAGCCACAAAGCTCCGGAATTTCAGAAGTTGAATTTTTAAGTCAAACTTCACCGCAAGATCCACCGCGGCCTTTAGCCAAAGTTGCTTCTGGTGGGGAGCTGAGTCGTATTTTGCTTTCACTGAAATGTGTTTTGGGTGCATCGGCCTTCCCGCGCACTTATCTTTTTGATGAAGTCGATACCGGAGTGAGTGGAAATACCGCTGATAAAGTGGCGCGCAAGCTGCAACAAATCAGTCGTGGTCAGCAGGTTATTTGCGTGACTCACCTTCCTCAGGTGGCAGCTCTTGGTGATCATCATTTTGCGATTCAAAAATCTCCTCGAGGCAAGTCCGTACAAATGGAAGTTTGTGTCTTGAATGGCAATGAGCGCGTGCGTGAAATTGCGCGCTTAATTTCCGGGGAGACTATCACCAAAACCAGTTTAGCGCATGCCAAGGAATTACTCGACATACCTGTTAAGAAAGCTTCAAAAGGCCGAGCTAAAAACGAGGCTACATTGTGAGTGCTAAATTTACGAGTCAGCTTTTAGCTTCAATCCATCGCAAACAAAAAAAGAATCCCAAGTTTTCTTTGCGATTGATGGCGAAACAACTTGGGCTTTCACATTCCTTTCTTTCACAAGTATTGTCTGGTAAAAAACAGCTTCCGATTGAACGCCTGGATTCACTCATTGAAGTGTTGGAATTAGATGACTTTGCTAAACGGAGGCTTTTAGAAAATATTATTGATGACCAGATCAATAATTGGAAAGCTAAATCCAAGTCTTTAGGAGAACACTTGAGGCAGACGGTTAATAAATCTAAAATCTCAGTTCGAGTTTATGAAGAGCTTCCTGCTTCTAAAATGTCACTCGTTAACCCTTGGTTCAACATGGCTATTTTAGATCTGGTAGAAAGTGAAGACTTCCACTTGAATTATCCGTGGATGGCTGATCGTCTTGGAATCTCTCCTTTTCAAGCCCAAGCCGCGTGGGCATTTTTAATAGACCATAAATTTGTTATTGAAGATAATGGTCGCTGGAAAAAATCAGATCAGTACCTCCGATTGCCGGTTTTAAAATCTTCCCAACCCATCCGCCAACATTACTTGCAAATTTTGGCGAAGATGGAAGAGCAGCTCAAAAAGAGAACTTCCGATGCCGACTTCAAGCGTCGTCTGATCACTGGTGCGACTTGCACTGCCAATCCGCAAAAGCTTGAAGAGGTAAAACAATATCTTGAAGACTCTCTCTATATCGCCGCGGAGGAACTCGCCGAAGGAGCTTGTAGCGAAGTCTACTACTTGATGGTTTCAGCTATTCCGCTGACCAATTCTCACAAGCCCTCGTAAAAATCTATTATCAGTTACCCTAGTGGCCCTGCAGTGTTTACTCAACTTCATTTTAGACTCCTGACCAAGTCGCCACTATAAACTGTTTTTATGTACAGGCTCAACTGTTATGTTTCTGAAAGAGCGACGGATTTGGGGATCGGAAGTGAATTTATTGGCTAGAGATTTGCAAACAGAAGTACTAGACAAATTATCAGTTAATTAATCGCTTGCGAATACCATTTAAGCCGCTTTTAGGCGCCAAAATGCTGTTTCGTGGCCCCACAATGGAGATTATATGAAGGCTCTCTTCATGCTCGCACTTATTGTATTATTAAATATTTCGGCGGGAGTCCCCGTCTCCTCGACTTGCCCCCATGGCAGCCATGATGCTTCGGATATCTCTTTTGAGATAAAAAAAGCGAAATAATCTAGTCAGATTCTGCGGAAAAAGAACCAAATTCAAGGCACCAAGCTTCAGATCGAGCGAGGTGCAGTTCGCCTACGTTGAGTGAGAGATGAAGCGAAGGTAACGCAGAGGTTGGATTTTTCAGCGGAAGCTATTTGTAGCGCGGAAGGGCTTGTTGCCCAATGGCTACGTGGAGTTCTTCATCGGCGAGAGGCTCACGCTTCTCTGCCGGTAAAAAATCACGGAACTCAGTCAATAGTTTTACTTTAAACTCTTTAGTCTTCATAAATCTTTTTTCAGCCTCGTTGGTATTAAGAGATTCAATCTCACGCTCTGTTGGAATGCCATAGGAGCTGCCGAGATCTATTATTTGATTAGCGGACATCATATTTTTTAGCAAGCTGGTAAGTTGCGTAACATCCAAGGAAAATTTCTCCGAATGCTTTTGAGCATAAGTCACAAACTCAGCCATGTGAGTTTTCAGAGTCCGCAAGGTAAGACGTTCCAAGCTTAGTTCCGAAAGGTTCAAAAAAGCATAAAGCTCTTTTTTATGATAGTTCCCTGTTTTGTTGGCAACCAAGGCTTTGACAATATTTAACCGTGCTAAGGCTGGAAGTCTTTGATAGTCGGCAAAGCTCAGGTTCTGTGGAACCAATCCCGCTTGGCTTAATACTTTAACGTTATCAACAAACAGCCGTTCCTGGCTTTTAAATACCAACTGAGGAAATGCTTCTGGCAAGCTTTCTGCAGCATACTTTGCCTCAGCGACACCCGTATCAATCAGTAAATTATAAAGTGAATCAGGGCGCAAAGTCGATTGGGCCAAAAAACGTGGACGATCAACAAGCGCAGTCTGTAGCAGATTCAATGCTTCATGAGCGCAGTTATTGGATAAAAATTTGTAGTTTCCTTTGTAGGCCCAATGAGCTTCCAAGGCTGCAATTAAAACTCTTTCTTTTTCTTTTTTCGTTAACTTCAAGGGAAGGGAGTATAGAGTTCGTAACTCAGTTCGAGTGTATTCATTTATCACATCGGAAGCACTCAACATATAAAGGTAGCTTGGGTAACTTCCACTGATTCCCTTTAAACTATTAATCTGCATATCATCGATCGCAGCTCTGAAGCTAATAATCCGGTGAGCATAAATATCACTGAGACATTCGGGTCCGACCTCATTGCGAGATTTTGCGCAAAATACGAGTCGAATCATCGAATGACCGAAGCGACTAAAAGATTCTTCACCCGGCCCTGCCCAGAGGTAGTGAATTTGATAGAGTTTTGAAAAGTCCAAATCCTGCCACTGATCGGCAAAGCTAGTTGGAGTGGAATATTGAATCAAAACATGTTTTGATGGCTGACAATGACTCTGGGGAAAGGGAACATGGTCAAACTGCTTAACAAAATAGTCGTAAAGCAAGGGTCGCCGACATTGGTATTCTGGATCTAACAAAAAGAACTCCATATTAACGGCAAAGGCTTCTTCCGGAGATGTATATTCATAGGCATCTGGGGATCGTTCTGCCTGCGAATTGAGAGAATTATTCTCTGAAATAAGAAGGCCTCGTTTTGGAAAACCTGCTAACTGTAAAAATTCTGGCGAATCAGAGATTGAAAGTTCCAAACCCTGTATTGCCACGCACTCTGGATCATAACTTGGTTGACGGATAACGGCAGCTTGAATACATCGCCTACGCGTTTTTAAATACTCATAATGAGGAATACTCTTATGATCGTAATAATGAAAAACCTCATGAATCAAAGCTCCCAACAAAAGATGATACAAAGTATTATGTTTCGTTTTAATGACTTGGGAATGCTTGGCATCGAGCCAGTCACTCGGACTCAACATTTTGAGCTTCTCGTATTTAAAATGTTTAATCTTTTGATTGATCGAAATTAAGTTCTTATGTGGATTTAAACTGGCGATTTCTTTTTCGGGGGCATTTATAGTTTCAACCTCAATAATGTCTGATTTCAAACGTTCATGAACAACAAGTGGCAAGGAATGAATAACAACTTTTAGGAGTGCGGCTACAACATCGTTACCACGATACTTGAACTCTAAAGCATTACTCCATTGTGGCACTACTAATAGAATTCCAATAAGCACTAAAAGTGACTTCATACCTTACCTCTCAAAGCTAAAACTTATTGAGTTATTAATTATTGCTCAGTGAAGTTGGCAACTGCTTCAGCCACACTGTATGGGTTAACCATTAGGCCTTGTCCTGCACCTTGACGGGCTGCCTCTTCAACGGCTGCTGAAAGCATAGGGTATTTGGATTGAACATTTCCAAGCGACTCATTGTTAGCGAGAAATGTTTGAGCCTCGGCCCGAGCTCCAACAATCACTTCACGGTGTAGCTTGATTCCAATGGTACGTTCCATCTCATGAACAGTATCATCACCCGCTCTTACGGCATCCGGGAAAGTGTGTGAGTTTTTGCTTGAAGAATAGCTGCCACCCCAAAAGGTAGTTGCAGGTACCGCCGATACAGAAAGAGGAATAAGTACCGCTATCTGAAGAGCCTGGGCCTTGACTGCAGTGAGAACCAACAAAGTAACAGCCATAATTTTATTTATTTTCATATTAACCTCCATTTTTTGGTTGAACGGAGGTTTAACACATGGCTTCAGACACTGTTAGATATCGTATTTAAATTGGTTCCGAGTCGGTTACCAATCTGAAAATTTTTCTTCAGAACACCATAATTTGAATTGTAAATAAGTGAGCCCTCTGAGAGAAACTTCTAAGAGGAGATCACCATGGCACGTCCACTGCTTACAATTATGATTTGTTTACTAACTCATTCATTCGCCTTCGCGGGTTATATTACCGCTTATCTTGACCGAACCAAACAGTCCTATGACAAACCTACTCATATTGTGGTTGCTGGAGTGGGTATGGAACTGGGAATGCAGCTTCAGCTTTCTGCAGTTTCTAAAGCCAAGCGCTACCATGAGTTGTATCCCGACCACCAAATTTTTCTTGTCGCCCATAAAGAAGATGGAACTGAAGACAAACCCATAAATAACAAAGCCTATCTCACCAAATGGGGTTTTATCACCGAAACGGCCTCTGACAAAACATTTAGCGACAAGTCACTGATGGATCAGCTAGCTCCTTTCAAACAAATCGCTTCCCTCGATTTTTACACCCACAACTCTCCTCATTATGGATTTCAACTCGAGAGTAAGTACTATCGCCTGACCCCTGAATCCCGGGAGAACAGGCGTTTAAAAGGCCATTTCCTTCCGGATGCTTATGCCATCCTCCATGGTTGCAATACCGGATTTATTGTTGCTCCGAGTTTGGCAAAACTTTGGGAGATCCCAGTGGCGGGAACCTTAGCCTCTTCTGGTTTTGAATATCTCAGCAAAGACGGCCAATTTTATTTCAGTGGTGCTGGGGGAGGAGGAAAAGCCAATGTGAATGACGTTTCCTTCAATGAAGGTATTAAATGTGCCGGTGGAGCATGTACACGCATGAAGCCCGAAAATGGCCCCTACAGAGGAATCTGGGGTAACTTTGAGGGCGGAGGTCTTAATTTCTTTAAATTCTTTTGTGTTAAAAATGATCAAGCAACTTGCTTTAGAACCATGGCTAAATCTCTTATTAATTCGTTGTCCGTTAGAGCGGTGAGTACAAATCCTTCGTTCGAAGATTATAAAGATCTGATCTATGATTACCTTTGTACCAGTGCTAGCTCTGGCAAGTATCGTTCGTTATGCAAAAATAGTTTAGAACAATATCTCCGCACTAAACAGATTGGCTCAAATGGATTCAGAGGCAAACAGATTCAATGTACCTTCAAAGAGTGTTACGCCAAAGTTGAGTGCATGTCTTTCAACGGCCAGCTCTTGCATCACACTTGTAAAGTAGAGAATAACTGGACCAAACAAGTTGATACTTTAGAGCGTGAATACGAAGCCTACCTGAAAGGTTGGGAGCTTCTGTAATTTGGAGAACTATTCAACAATATTTGATTGTTCACAGTTCCTAATATTATCGTAGCGTTTTTTTACAAGCTTGTTCTCTGGTAGTTCAAGAATTTCAATAAAGGCATCTTTCATTTTCTCATGCCTGGCTCTTTGCCAGGCAGCACTAACAACGGACATATTATATTCATCCCACAAAAGAAAATTTATTACATTTCGATACCCCAGTCTTTTAGCCCCAGCATTCATCTGCTGTTGGCATACCGAAAATTCTGAATCAGATGAAAAGCTCGGGGAACTAGTGTCTTTATTTAATGTCGCAATAGCAAAGGGTTCAAAGTCCTTGTATTTTTCAGACACCAAACGCGCCTGAGTTTCCCCCTGAAATCGTTTCCATTCTCTTTTAAAGGATTCGTCGCATTGTTCTAAAGAGGAACAACTTGTTGGCAAACTCTGCTTAACTCTCTCTATATCCCATTTGTCTGCTACACGCTCATTCTGTAATTCTGTGAACCATTGAACATACTCTTGAACCAACTTTTTTTTGTTTTCATCAAAAGGCTTTACTTGCCCACCCTTAACAAAACTCTCTTTAAGATAAGTTTGATATTCGTTGAACGCTTGTGTTTCGTTCGGGAACTTTTCGTTGAGGTACCTTTGTACAAGGTTTGCATGAACGCTTGAAGAACACGAAGCTCGCCGGCGGGCAAAATAATGTAATCGGTCATCCGAGAAAGAGTATTCCTGAATTGTTTTTCCCGTGTCGCAAAACCGCTTTAGGAGACTCTCCTTAGTCTTATTAAGATTCTCTAAACTTCTCTCTTGAGAGCAATTCTGAGGTGAGGAGCACCAAAGTTTAGTGAGATCTTTTTGGAAGTATTCCGAGGTTAAATAAGGCGTACCCTCCAGTTTTGAATAACGAATATGAGCTGCCAGTTGAGCCAAAGTGGCATTTTTATGATTTTTGAGATACTGTGTAAAATTAGTAGCGGTTGAAAAATGACTTTCATCCGCTTCAGAAAGAGCACAGCGATTGTTGGGATATTTCAGTAACAGATCAGAAACATTTTTTACTTCTCTTCCTGTTCGATCACGATGAATCGCAACTCCACTATAGCAATGCAAATGAATTCGACGAACTACCGTATCTGCAGGAAAGACGTCATCAATTCTTTGTATTTCTTCATAAGCTAAAATGCGTTCGGGCAATGAGAATCCACTTTCGGCTCCGTGATCCGCGAATAATACTGTTACGCTTGCCGGTTTTTTTGCCATAACTCCCTTAATGGTTTGAGTCATATTGGCAATTGTAGCTGCTTTTTCAGATCTGAGTTTCGTCTTAGCAATAATTGGATCACCATTGAAGGCTCGTTCAATGAGCCCATCCTGGCTTTCAATTTCAGTCACCATTGTGTCGGGACCGACGGAGTTTAACAAAGTCGTTTTTTGTTCACCAAATAATTTCCGAAAGGCAATGAGATCATCTTCAAATGAAACAAAATTACCAATTTCTTCACTTCCATTAATTCCGATAAGAAATGATTTTGGCGTTTTGGAGTCTTTGGCATTGGCGAAACTCGCCATTACAATTAAAGAGGTAATTACTAAGACCGAGAAAATTACAAAACTTCTCATTTCACACCACAAGGCATTCTTTTTTTCAACTCAAATGATGAATCCAGCTTAGTACTAGATCTGATCGATTTAAGGAAAACACCGTTTCGTTGATTGGGAAGATTTTTTTCTTGTGGTAAATAAAAACTCACCTCGACGACTTGACGACTAAAATTGAGCAATTCTGACGGCGCAAAATCGTAACTAATAAACTCAAGCGCAAATGGAGTCCCCTTATTCAGGGTAAAAATAAACTGCCCCGTTTTATTCAATTCAAAGTAACCTGTTCCGGTATAGATCCCACATTGGTGAGGGTAGAATTTTTGCGCAATGGACTCCAAAGGCGAAGCACCCCAGGCGATCAGGGGTACTCCCATAATTACATGCACTAAGAAAAACTTTAAAACTCTTGGCTGTTTCATTATTACTGATTTTAATCAGTTCCTTGGAAGGCGGCAAGCGAGCCTAGACCTTTTACACCGAGATGAGCTCTTGTTATTGATGTTAAAGTGCTTCATTCTCTCTTAAAAAAATCTCTACTTCTCGCAAGAAGCTGTGAATCACCTGTTTCTCTTCAGGCTGAATATGTGGGCCCGGTAAATTAACGATTTTCTTTGGTTCAGCTAACCTCGTTATTAACCCTTCTCTCGACGTCTGAGGGAAAACAGTGTCCCCCTCGCCATTAATGACTAAAAATGGACCCTTTAAATGCTGTACATGATACTTCGGTTCAACAAACCAAGTTTGGTTTCGGATCATTGTTTTCACAACTTCTTGTTCAACCGGGCCAAGGTTTTTGCGCAATTCATGGCCGATAACCTCGGCAATATCCACACCGCCATAGCCAAATACCACTGTCTTCGGCCAAATACCGTGTTCATTGAGCAATCTTTGCGCCAGTGGATAGAATAAAGAACCAAAGCTCACATTGATGACATTGATTTTGGTATTATCAATAAAAGGTTGCTGATGAAGCCACGACAGGGCGGCACTCATCAAAATTGGAATGACTTCTATTCGATGCCAATCCCATTTTAAGTTGGAACCCGACAATTCGAGGGGCCATGGATATTGAAAACCCACATAAATAGATTTATCGGGCACTCCAAGAAGGTTCACGGCTTGGCTTCCAGTTTGAAAGCCTGTGAATAAAACTATGGCTGGAAGCGGAGGCCTAAAAAGCTTGGGAAGCTTTAATGTCAATACTACTTCTGGATAATCCTTCACACTGAGATGGACCGTTTGAAGTACAAATTCAGATTCCACACTAGTATCGATAGAACTGACTTGAACCGCCGGCAGCGAATCGGTGACATGATAATAATTTTTAATGGTTTCAAACGCCTCTGGAGAATAAGGGTCCGCAGGAACTGACGGAATTGCAGCACTAACAAAATTACTAAATAAAATTATTATGAACATCGTTGAGGTAGTCTTCATAGCGACACTTTAACAGACTCGTCGAGAGATAGGCTGCACCAATCTAGTCTTTTTTCCCTTTTACAATTTCCCTGACAAATTAAGTATTACCGAAGTGAATAAAGTAAAGTGTCATAACTCATGCTCCAGCACATCTTATGTTTCCTTAAAATCCTTAAAGTTTCACGGAGAAGCATTGAACTTCCTGTGAAAGACGCGAAGGTAGTATTAGGGCTAAAAATTTTCTCTATAAACAAGGAGCGTTTATGGACTATCCATTCAATCCAACAGAACTTAAAGGTGTTATCATAGCCGCGCCACTTTTTATTGGATGGACGCTGATTGGGATTCTCTCCGCAGCCGTCGTCTTGATCCCACTTTTCCTGCTGTTTTCAATTATGGTTCGGGAACTGAAAAAAATGTCTCGAAAGGCAAAAAATTGCCCTGAGGGTGGCGTACCCCCAGGGCGGGCTTAAGAGTCGATGTCTGTGGGCGACGACTCAAAAACTTGATCGAAATTCCACCAAAGAGGGTTTGAGTTGATGTGGTCCCTGTTGTCACTGGTCCACTCAAACCCTCAAGGTAGAAACACCTCGATAGAACCTCCTTTTATTGAGACTCCTTCTTTTTTATGCGAGCAGCTTCAATGCCACTCCTGGAAGTTGGTTGGCCTGCGCTAACACAGAAACAGCCGCTTGCTGTAAAATACTTGCTGATGCCATTTCTGCCGATTCACGAGCAACGTCAGTGTCACGAATCCGTGAGTTCGCTGCGCTTAAGTTTTCATATTGAATATCTAAGTTACTGGTTGTTGCGAGTAATCGGTTCTGGATCGCACCGAAATTCGCCCGCAAGCCTCCGATTTTTACCAGGGCGTCATCGACCGTCTGAAGGGTTTCGCGTGCACCATCTTTTTCAGAGATGTCGATGCCGTCAGTGCCAATTGATTTGGCTGTGGCATCCGCCGAAAGGTCATATGAAATTTTATTTTCATCGCCGCCAAACGGACCCACGTGGAATTCCATTTTTCCGCCTGAGCCATCTAAAAGGCTCTTAGCGCCAAATCGAGTTGTTCTCGCAATACGATCAGATTCTTGGATCAGTTGTTTTGCTTCCTCGTTGAGGAATCCTCTCTCCGTTTCACCGATGTTATCACTGGCCGCCTGGATCCCTAATTCCCGCAAACGGATAAGGATATTATTGATTTCGTTGAGTCCACCCTCGGAGATTTGAATTGCTGAACCCGCATTGAAGGCGTTGTTACGCGCCTGCGCAATACCACGGGTCTGACCTTTCAAACTTTCAGAAATAGAGAGCCCCGCGGCATCATCTGCAGCATTAACGATTCTGCTTCCCGATGATAACGCTGCAGCCGCATGCTCGGCTCGTTTTTGTTGAACACTCAATACTCGCTGAGCACTGAGTGACGCCATATTAGTATTTATTCTTAAGCCCATATCTCCTCCTTCAGAGATTTACGCAATACACAGGAATGGGTTTTCCACAGACCGCAAAACCTATGCGTGTTCCTTGAACACAAATATTTATTGTTTATGTATTGAGAAGAGATCTTTGGAGGAACTGCTCTTTAGTGACTGCTAAACGAGTAGTTTTTCCTGGGAGGCTCTTCATCATTCACACAATTCTTCTCGGCGAAGGTCCAGGAAACTTTAGGGCTTTGGTCCAGGTTTTATTGGACGCATAGCATCTTGTATTTGAAATGATTAAAAATTGAAGTGAAAAAAAATTTAGCCATTGGTCTAGGTCCTGCTGGACCTAGACTCGACTTTAGGTGTGTAAACAAATTAACTTTGTAGGAGTTTTAGCGCGGACTGCGCATTCATATTGGCTTGTGCGAGAACCGCAACTTGATACTGATGGCGTAACTGCCCCATTGTCATTTCTGAAACTGCTTCTGCCACATCGGTGTCTGCGATCTTCGATCGCGCTTCGCCAATCGACAGTTCTTGGCTCGACAAATGATTTGCGGCATGTTCCAACTGTGATTGCATGGCCCCAAATGAGGCTCTAGCAGCTCCGATGGTGGAGAGTGCATTATCAATTTGAGCAATTGAATCAAGTGCATCATCGTCATAACTAATATTTAGATCATTCAAACCTAAGGAGTCTGAAGAGGTATTAGTATTCAAAGTATATGAGATAGTATTTTCAGGTGCCCCATAAGCACCCACTTGAAAATCGAAACTCTTTCCGCTTCCCATTAATAATTTATTGGAACCGTATTGAGTGGTCTTGGCCACTCGGTCAACCTCAGAGCGAAGTTGCTGAAACTCCTGGTTTAAAAAATCGCGCTCAACCTCAGAAACGGTATCGCTCGCTGCTTGAATAGCCAGTTCACGCATTCGAATCATAATATTGTTTTGCTCGTTAAGCCCGCCCTCTGCCACTTGAATAAAGGAAATAGCATTATCTGCGTTCCGCCTCGAAGCACGCAACCCCTGTTCTTGCCCACGCAAATGTTCAGAAATTGAAAAGCTCGCAGGATCTTCTCCTGGATTTGCAAATCGAGAACCCGAGGCTAATTGAGCCATGGCTCGATTCGTGTCATGCTGACTTTGCCGAATATGTTTCATTACCGAAATTGCGGCAATGTTTGTGCCTATGCGAAGGCCCATTGTAACCCTCCTACTATCCCTGTTGCCCAACAGAAAAGGTGAGGGTCGCCCACAGAAAAAACTCTCGTTTAGCAGTCACAACTGAGTCTATGATTGATTGCGTCAATTGAACAGAAGAAAAAGCGGCGGCGCATTAACTTATGGAAATAAATAGGTTTTATTTGTATCAGAAGGAGAGGACACAAAATAGAACTACTTTGGGACCTTTAAAATAGAAATAATCTTACAGATCAATGAATGAACCACCGTGATCATCAATTTTATATATAGGAGTTTTAGGGTTATCAACCCACGTTCCAAGGTTGACTGACTTAACTTCAACACCTTCGTTATCAAACGTGAATTCATCCTGAATATGAAAGTGACCGGTGATAACAAAGTTACAACGATCTCTTTGAGCAACTTCTTTAGCATAAGTTCTTATCAAGATCCGCAAATGGTCTTGCTGATCTTGTCGTTCAAGACGGCTATGCTTAGCTGATGCCACACTCATTTTTTTTCCAGCCCAGTCCCAGAATCCACCGGGCAGATTGTGGGCAAAAAATTTCATAATCCGCGATCGAATCCTAGCTCTAAACTTCAAATAATCTTTGTCATTCTTATTGATTAAATCACCATGAGCCATGTGAATAACCCAAGGCCCAAATAATCCCGTCAGGGGTTCCGTCCAAACTGTAGCCCCCATTTTCTTTTCCCAGAATGGCGCGATATGAACATCATGGTTACCTTCAAAATAAATCAACTGGGTCCTATGTTTTTTCACCAGTGATTCAATAGCTTTAAGAATAGGATTCCATCTCTTTACAAACACCTCGTGATCGCTAACCCAAAGATCAAAAATATCTCCAATAAAGCAAAGCTGAGTTACAGTTCCTTGAGGTTGCTGCCAAAGTGAAAGCAAAAAGCGCAACAGCTTTTGGCTGTTGCGCTCTTCCATAGTCTTCAAATGTAAATCAGAGATAAAATAGGCTTGCACTCGGATCTCCTCAACGCCAGTGAATTATCACTAGGTCTCGAGGAGGAAGGGGCAACAATTACTTTTTATCACCGTCAGCTTCGTAGCCTTGCTGTTTTCTTCTCAAAAACGCCGGAACCTCAAAGTTTTGCGAAAATGGATTCCTTAGTGCTTCCCTGGCAAGCCGTCGAGCTTCTTCCAAAGCGGCTTCATCCATGTTTACTCCGCCTGTTTCTGTTCCTCGAGTCCTAACATCTTGATTTTCGCGAAAAGCTCTGGCCTTAGCAATCAATAAATCTCTTGGAAGAGATCCTGACTCAGTTGGCTGAACGCTTTCATTCATTTTACGTTGGGCATCTGCTGACTCAACCGCCGAACCTAATGGTTCATTGGGAGGCATCACTGGCTGATGATAAGCGGGCGCGGGAGCTGTAGTAGACATCTGTGGCTGCATCACCTGCTGAGTTACCGGATGGATCATTGGCTGTGGCTGTTGCACAGGCGGCAGTGTCGCCATCTGTGGAGCTGCTTGATTTATAACTACATTCGACTGACCTGATTGACGATGCAAAAAATCTTGCATCTGTTGGGCCAAATGATGACCCGCTTCTTTTGGCTGCTGATACTCGAATCCGGTAGCAATAACAGTCACTCGAATTTCGTCACCCAGACTTTCGTCGATAACGGCACCGAAAATAATTTCAGCATCTTCATGAGCAGCTTCAGTGATAAGAGTAGAAGCTTCATTCACCTCATATAAGCTCAAGTCAGAACCACCCGTGACATTAATAATAATTCCTGTCGCCCCATCAATTGAAATATTCTCAAGAAGTGGCGAGGAAATGGCAGCCGTTGCCGCCTCAACCGCTCTATTCTCTCCTCTGGCAACACCAGTTCCCATGAGCGCAATTCCACGGCTCGACATTACAGTACGAATATCTGCGAAATCGAGGTTAATAAGACCACGAATGTTTATAAGATCTGAAATGCCTTTCACGGCCTGCAATAGAACTTCATCAGCTTTTTTAAAGGTTTCTAATAAAGGTGTTTTTTCGGAAGAGATACTTAGTAATTTCTGATTAGGGATCACGATGAGCGTATCAACATTTTCTTTGAGTTCTTGAAGTCCAAGGTCTGCGTGTTTTTGTCTTTTCTTTCCTTCAAAAACAAAGGGACGAGTAACGACGCCAATGGTAAGCGCACCAAGTTCTCGGGCTATTTTTGCTACAACCGGAGCTCCGCCAGTTCCTGTACCACCACCCATTCCAGCGGTAACGAAAACCATATCTGAGCCTTCAATTTTTTCAACAATGTCATTATATGATTCAATGGCTGCACGTCGGCCTACATCTGGATTTGCACCGGCCCCAAGTCCTTTTGTAAGTTCAGCCCCAAGCTGAATTCGACCTTTTGCTTTGTGAGCGGCTAGAGCTTGACGGTCCGTATTAGCTACTATGAATTCGACTCCACTCATTCCTGAATCGATCATCGTGGAAACAGCGTTACTGCCACCGCCACCCACGCCTACGACTTTTATATTCGCACCTATATTAATGTTTTCTTCAAGCTCAAACATGATTCCTCCCGAATCCTAAAATATTTTTCCAAAAAATCCCTTTATTTGGCGAGCTGCCTGAGCCAACGCTTCGCCCAGGTCCTCGTTCTTAGAGCCAATTGTTTTTTGTTTATATTGTTCATACCCATATAGGACTAAACCCACTGCTGTGGCGTATCCCGGAGATTTTACAACTTCAGTGAGTCCGCCCACTCTCGAAGGAATTCCGCGCCGAACAGGAATATCAAAAATGAACTCACCCATCTCGACCAACCCGTCCAGTTCACTCGATCCTCCAGTTAAAACGATTCCCGCTCCTAAGAAAGGAAGCAGGCCGCTTTGCTGAATATCTTTGGCAATCATTTGAAGTATTTCTTCTGCACGAGGTTCGATGACTTCTGCCAAGTCTCGACGGCGCAGGGTGCGGGTTTTTCGACCGCCGACCCCTTCCACATCAATCATTTCCTCTTCAGCAACAAGGCTTACAAGCGCGCAACCGTATTTCTTTTTGATATCTTCTGCAGCTAGATGCGGGGTGCGCAAACCAATCGCAATGTCTTGAGTGAAATGTTGTCCACCAATTGGTAAAACTGATGTATGAGCCACATGCCCATTAATAAAGTAAAGCAAATTTGTAGTGCCGCCACCAATATCAACAACACAAACGCCAAGATTCTTTTCATCGTCGCTCAGGACAGCCATCGAAGCCGCTAGCGGGTCTAACACCATTCCGGTGACACGAATCCCTGCTTTTTCAGTGCACTTGGTTGCATTTTGCAAAGTAGTATGGCCGCCAGTGACTAAGTGAATAGAGGCTTCAAGGCGAACCCCACTCATTCCAATGGGATCCCAGATTCCCTCAGTCCCATCGACCTTAAAATCCCGCGGCAAAACATGTATCAAACTTCTGTCGGTAGGAACGGCCACGGCCTGGGCCGCCTCTAGAACGCGTTCCACATCCTGAATTGTAACCTCTTTATTTTTTATAGCGACCATTCCCCGGGAGTTAAAGCTCTTAATATGAGTTCCTGAGACCCCCACCCATGCATCCTTAACTGAATAGCCCGACATAAGCTCGGCTTCTTCTTTGGCTTTAATTATCGCGGCTGTAGTTGCTTCAATATTAACAACAACTCCCTGGCGAATCCCCGTATTTGGTGCAGTTCCAATTCCGGCGATATCAAGACCGCCATCCTTATTTAAATTTGCAGCAATGGCTACAACTCTCGTTGAACCAATATCCAGACCCGCAAAAAGCGGTGATTGAAGCTTCGGTTTACTCATCCTTAAGTCCTTTGCATGAATCAAAATAGCCACTACCTACAAATCCATCGCAGATAACGATTAATCTATTTAAACCAGGGCCTCGACGAAAGTCTCAAACTTCTTCGGGAGTAAACTTGTATTATGACTCTGTAAACAGAGTTTGTTTTTTGCAATTAAGACCTTTGTCGAAGCCCTATCTATAAGGCTAGGGGTGGTTACGCAGCCTGACAAGCACTTTCTTAGAGAAATTCGCATCAATGACGCGACTTTCAAGACCTCTGGTTTGGAGATATTCCAGCACCTGAGCTACCCGCAGTGACTTGATTTCGAAATTTTCAGTTCCAAACCGAATTTGTTGACCTGACTTTATTAAAGTTAAAAGGAATCCATCCAAGTCATTAAATTGAACCTCTGATATTTGCTCCTTCGAAAATAGTCCTTTTTCTGGCAACTGATCCAGTAGGGACATTAGTTGCTTTGTCATCAAATCATTTTTTTCAACCCAACGTCCTTTAACCCAAGGTAAAACCGGTAAACGAGACCACTTTACTGGCCCAACCCAGAGACCTCCGGTGGCAAGAACCTTAAACTGTCCTTCGCTGTTGCGATAGATAGCCTTTAGCGATGGCAAAGAATAGGATACTTCAATCTTTTCTGGCCACGATTTAAGAAGATTTAAATTTGAAATAACCGCAAAAGGAGCCAATCGTCGTTTCACTTCAGCTAAAGAGACTTTCCAAATTGGAAGGCCTTTGTACACCGCAAGAGTTTTTTCGATTTCTTGATTCAGCTCCACCCAGACGGCACGCTCGGAGTCTTCAACCTGAGTCGAAATTTTAATCTCTTTTACATGAAAAAGAGTCTTATCCTTGATTGAAACCCAAACAGCAGTTGCAACAAAAAATAAAACGAAAAGTCGGCCTAAGAAAATCTTCATACCTATAAGATATCAAGTAGCCCTACGCACAATGAAGTACTTCTTACACCAACCCCAACGACCTAGACTTTATTGTTGAGTATGTTTAGAAGTTCCATTCCAAATTTCCAGCCGTCACCGGCCCCCAAGGTGAGAAAAATTTGACCTACTTCAGCTTGCGCCATCAACTGCTTTGCCGACTCAGCAGATCTGACAAAGTGGCGACACGAAGAGTGTTTTACTTCTTCCGCTAATTTTTGACTGGTGATTCCTGGAATTGGCATTTCTCCGGCAGGATAAATATCTAGTAAAAGCAATTCATCAGCCAAACCAAAACAGTTTACAAAATCATTCCAACAATGCTGAGTTCGCGAAAAGCGATGCGGCTGAAATAACACCGTTAATTTATTATCAGGATATTTTTCTTTGAAGGCCTGTAGTACCGCTTTGACTTCCGTCGGGTGATGCCCATAATCATCGAAGATCTTTACACCACGCGCTTCACCTTTAAAATGAAAGCGACGATCCACTCCCCCGAAATGCGCAAGACCCTTCGCACATGTTTCAAAATCAAACCCTGCAACTAAGCCTGACAAAATGGCCGCCGTACCATTAAGGGCATTATGAATTCCAGGGATACTGAGCCTGAAGTCTCCTAGCTTAATCCCATACTTAAACAATTCGTATTTACCTTTTTCACCCCTGATAACTACATCGTTATGCGGGCGAAAGCCGTAGTATAAAACCCGCTTAGGAAAGTTTTTAAACGTTTCACGAATTGATGAATCATCACCACAGGCGATCAGCTCGCCATAAAAAGGTATCTTCAAAGAAAAGTCATAAAAAGCCTTCTCGAGATTTTCGAAGGTCTTATAATAATCTAAATGGTCCGCATCGATGTTTGTAATAATGGCGATTTCAGGAGCTAATTTTGCAAAACTTCCATCACTCTCATCGGCTTCTGCCACAAGCCATTCACCTTGCCCCAACAACGCAGTCGATTGAATTCGCTCAAACCTTCCGCCAACAACGATCGTTGGACTGGCCTGAGCTTCCAGAAAGATCGAGGCCACCATACTTGTTGTTGTGGTTTTGCCATGGGTTCCGGCGACGGCAACTCCGCGTTTAAATCTCATGATTTCGGCTAAAGCCTCCGCTCTCGGAATAAGGGGGATCAATCGTGCTCGAGCGGCGGCAATTTCAGAATTTTGAAAGTTAATCGCACTGGAGTAGACAACTACTTCGGCATCACCAATGTTTTCCGCGCGGTGGCCTTTGTAAACTGGAATCCCTAAGCTTTTCAAACGCTCAGTATTTGCATTTTCCGCTAAATCACTTCCCGTCACTTGGGCGCCGATATTTTTCAGTAACTCGGCAAGACCACACATTCCAATTCCACCGATGCCAACAAAATGAAAACGACTCGATTTTAATCTCATAGTATTATGACTCTCTCTATAGGTTTTTAATTAATAAGCCCGCAATTACTTCCGCAGCCTTAGGTTGATACATAGATTTTGCATTTTTAGCCATAAGACTCAGCTTCTCTGGATTTTTTTGGAGTTCTAAAAGTACTTCGTTTAACCGCTCCGCTGTAAGATCCTTTTGTTCTAATAAAATTGCTGCCTTTCTCTCCACCATCGCCATGGCGTTTTTTCGTTGGTGATCGTCTGCCGCCGTCGGAAGAGGCACCAGTATCGACGGCTTGCCGACAGCACAAAGCTCTGCAATCGTACTAGCGCCCGAACGACAAACAACAACATCTGCCCATTGGTAATATTTATCCATTTCAAACAAATATTCGAAAGCTTTCACATCAAAAACCGACTTCTCATAGCAACTTTTGACTTTTTGATAGTCAGAAACACCCGTCTGATGAATCAATTTGGACTTATGAAGCCAACTCGGTTCTGAGGCGACGGATTTCTCTAGAGCTTCATTGATTGCTTTCGCGCCTTGGCTGCCTCCAAAACTTAAAACATGAAACTCTGATTCAACCGCTTTGGGTGGAGTTTTTTCTAACTCTCCACGAACCGGCAATCCGACCAAGTGAACCTGAGGTGACTTTAGATAACTTCGAGCTCCCTCAAAAACTATAAAAGATCGAGGCACTATTTTCGAAAGCCAACGATTTGCTAAACCAGGGTGCGCATTCGGCTCCCATATCGAAGTCGGAATTTTCATTATGGCGGCAGCCAACACAAGAGGTCCGGAGGCATAACCTCCAACCCCCAAAACTCCCACAGGCTTCAATCGCCACAAAAGCATAAAGGCCTGAACAAAGCCCACAAAAACCTTAATTGATCCCAGGAGCTTTCCAAAAATCGAGCCCTTATAATTCAGTTTTCCAGCCGAAAGCAAATGAAGGGGAAAACCTTCACGCGGTACAATTTTGGTTTCCAAACCTAATTGAGAACCCACAAACTCAACTTCAAGTTCTGGGTTCATCGCTTCAAGGGCTCTGCCAATCGCAATTCCGGGATAAATGTGACCGCCGGTTCCACCTCCGGCAATGATAAACTTTCTTTTCATAACATCCCCAGTTCAAATCGTGATTAGTGTCTACGCAAAGTTAAACAATTTTACACTTGGTTTTTTCGCCTGCAAAGCAATAACTGAACAAGAAACCTCTCACCTGAATGGTGAGTAGATTCTGCTGAAAAAGAGACAAATTCAAGGCGGCACGCTTCAGATCGAATGAGGCGTAGTTCTCCTAAGTATTAGTGGATAGATTCGGATTGTCGTTCGACATTTAATATCCAGCCAAAAGCCAAACAGTAACAAATCAAACTACTGCCACCATAACTCAAAAAGGGAAGAGTTAATCCTTTGGTGGGCAGCATACCCAAAACCACAGCTATATTAAATAAGGTGTTTAATCCAAAAAGAAAGGTGATCCCTAAAACAACCAACCTCTTCTGGGCCTCATGAATGCGCAATCCAATCTGGAGACTGCGAAGAAAGACAAAACCATAAATCAGAAATAAAATTGATACGCCAAAAAAACCGGTTTCTTCTGCCAAAACCGCGAGCGTGAAGTCTGTATGGGCCTCCGGTAAAAAAAAGAGCTTACCTTGCCCGGCACCTAGTCCCTGCCCCCAAAAGCCTCCATTACGCACACTCAATAGACTCTGAATTAATTGAAATCCAGAGTTAGACGGATCTGCCCATGGATTTAAAAAGGCTACCACTCTCGCAAGTCGGTAAGGATATTTCACAATGAGAAGAGTAAAAATCGGGCCCAATAATCCGACCACCCAGGCAAGATACTTCCACGAAAAACCTACTACAAACAAGAGCAGTAAGATCACAAAAACGATCAGAGCAAAAGTTCCAAAATCAGGTTGCATGAGAAGCAAAAAAGCTGGTGCTAACCATAACACCCATGCAGGTGGCCTCTTAGTCCAATGATCCGCTTCATTCCAATGAGAATATAACAATCCAAACATCCACGGAATAAGAATTTTGATCAGTTCGCTTGGCTCAAATCGAGTAAAGCCAAGGTCCAGCCAGCGGTGAGCACCACCCACCTTAACTCCTACTCCTGGAATAAAAGTCAATAAGAGTCCCAATACGGCTAAACCCCATAATCCAAGAAAAGCCCTATTCCAAAAGCGCCAAGGTAACATCGCTGCCCCCCCAAGCACCATCAATCCCAATACCATGGCCAGAACCTGCTTGATCACAAAGTGAACGCCGTTCTGATACATCTCCGTGGCAAAGATAAAACTCGAAGAGTAGACCTGGACGATCCCTAGACCCAACAAAGACAACAAGGCCAACAGTAGGGCTCGATCCAGACCTTTAGCCAAAACTATTCTCCCTGTTTACCAGATGCGGAACCTGTCGACGAGGCCGCAGGCTTCACAGGGGCAGAGTCTAGCTCCCCAATCCCTTCTGTATTACAGCAATACAGAACGCCAGGATTTTCACTGACGCGCTTGTAGCCAGAAATAGAGAATGGTTTATTCGCATTACATTTTTTAGCTAGACGTAAGTTGAGCTCAACATCTACATCTTTGAAATCGGATTCACTCACAAAATCACAAAAAACACCTTTTGATTGAGCTACTCTCTCTCGCTCTTCGCGTCGAGCTTTTTGTGCAGCTGAACATCCTCCTAAAACTACAACCAATAGCATTCCAAACAATGTCATTTTTTTCATAGAATTCCTGTCTCCTAGTTAGGGCGCATATCCCTATTAAAAAATTATGCACATCCTTAGTAAAGTAAATTTCGTTACAAGTATCTCCAGAAAACTTTCCTGGTCTTAGGTCGCTACCTTATTCGCGGACCATAGTCCTGATTCCAATTTCTCTATTAATATTTCACCTTTGTTGGCCGAATAAGTGTCTATCGGATTTGAGGAATTAGAATGGAAGATTTTGAAAGTGAACTAAAACTAAGCTTTCTTGAAGAAGCTGAGCAACTTCTATCTGATGTTGAGAGAACTTACCTCGATTTGGAAAGTAATCCCGATGATGCGACAATTCTCGATCAGATTTTCCGAGTGGCACATAATCTAAAGGGCAGTTCCAAAGCCGTTGGTTTCAATGAAGTTGGTCAGTTTGCACATCAATTTGAAAATCTCCTTCTGAAGCTCAAAAACCAAGAATTAAAAGTAACCCCTCCAATTGTTAGCCTTTTACTTCGTTCTAATGATCACCTCAGCAATATGATTCATCAGCTCAAAGAGTCGCTTGATGCAAGCTTCGATAGCACGGACCTTCTCAATCAAATCGAAATAGCTCTGAAAGGGGACCTCGAGCACGTCGAAAACAAGCCGACATTTGTGAATACTCACATCGAAGAGCACACACCTTCGGTGGAGCCAACTCCCGCTATTGAAATGAACCACGCGGAGGTTATCGACCATGAGGATGTCATAACCCCAGAAAAAACCGCGATACCCCACGCCTCTGCAATTCCTGCTAGCTCCAGTCAAGCCAAAGCTTCAACGACATCCGCACCAGTTGACGAATCCATTCGAGTCAGTCTCTCAAGACTTGAGAAGCTACTTAGGGTCTGTTCGGTAAATAGCCCTAAAATTTAAATCAAAAAAATTATTTT
>CAZYOE010000062.1:0-24240 GCA_964648725.1 uncultured Pseudobdellovibrionaceae bacterium
TGGATCCGCATATACCAAATCACCGCGCTTTGCCGACTTCAGAACCTCTTTATAATCACCGAGCACAAATTCAGTTCCTTTCACTCGCACTTTCCAAATATCAACTCGACGATTAAAACTCTCAACACTCACTGGAGTATGAGCGCCACAGGGAGTAGACATATATCCATCCACTTGTCTGAACCTGACGACTCCGCCATAGCAAGTTCGACATAAGAAAAGAAAATCGGCACCATTGGGATTTCTATTGTAGGAGGCCTTGGTTTTTTCGTAAATCTTGACTTTGTTATTACTCCCGATTTGATTTCTTCTAGCTGCATACCACTTCTTTAATTGCTCGGGATTATTTTTAAGAGCGTCGAAAATCTCATGGAGTGGCCTAAAGACATCAGATGCGACTCCGTTTTTGGGCGCTAGAGTTGCCAATACGGCGCCACTTCCCATAAATGGTTCATAGTATGTATTAAATTTTGACGGAAAGTGAGAAACAATTTCATGTGCAAATCGTTGTTTATTACCAACCCATTTTAATAGTTGGTTTTTAAATGGTTCAACAGTTGAAAAAATCAATTGTTTATGGTCTGCTCCGAGAATTACTCGACCCGCCGTAGTTTCTCCGTCCTTCAAAAAATCTAACTGCATAATTGCATTAATCTCCTAGATTGTTTTGACCCTTATGAAGTTTTATTTACTAGACAGAACTTTAGTCCCATTGCTCTAATAAGTCCAAAAGGAATTTACTATGGCACGAACAAGTACATATTTAAATTTTTCTAGAGATACTGAAAATGCGTTTTTATTTTATAAATCTATCTTCGGTGGTGAATTTATTGGAGGAATAAATCGCTTTTCAGATATTCCTCCGCAACCAGCAGTACCACCTCTTCCAGATGCCGAGAAAAACTTAGTAATGCACATTGAACTCGCCATTACTGGTGGCCATATTTTAATGGGAACAGATTCACCAGAGTCAATGGGCCTCAAGGTGAATAAGGGCAATAATGTTCATGTTAACCTCGAGCCCGATACCCGCGCTGAAGCAGATAGACTCTTTGCATCGCTGTCAAAAGAAGGCAACGTCGGTATGCCGCTTCAAGATATGTTTTGGGGTACTTACTTTGGATCGTGCACTGACAAGTTCGGTGTTCAATGGATGGTTAATTGCGCCAATAAAAAATAGAGGCTATTGAGACAATAGCTTTTTTAGATAGTTGAATTGAGCGAGTCTCAATTCAACTGGGTGCTGATTGAGGTGTTTGAAATCTTTTGCAAGAATTTCTTTAACCAAAACCAGAGCGTTTAAGCAAGTTCCTAACGACGCCGGATGAAAGTGATCCTTTTGATAGGCTCAAAGTTATTGATGACTAAGTATTTCTTAAGGCGTTTACTTATCTGGAATCATAGGCTTCGTGAATCAACGCTTTTTGATATTTCATTCGAACACAAGTAGGGGGGCTACTGATGCAACTGACCACTGAACGACTTGTATTACGAGACTATATTAAAGAAGATTGGGAACGTATTCATATTTATGGGGCTGATCCCGATTTTTCCAAATACGAGTATTGGGGGCCCAACACTATTGAAGATACTAAAAAATTTGTGGACGAAATGGTCACACAAAGTCTGCTACAACCTCGTTATAAATTTGATGTCGCCATTTGCTTGAAGGAAAGTGGCATACTGATCGGTGGTACAGGTATCCGTAGAGAAACCGAACAAAGCCACGTTGCTAACTTAGGCTGGGCCGTTAATCCTGAATTTCAAAACAAAGGCAATGCCACAGAAGCCGCGAGGGCTCTCATTGAATTTGGGTTTAAGACTCTCAAACTTTCCGTCATTTATGCCACCTGCGATACACGCAACGCCGCTTCATACAAAGTTATGGAAAAGCTTGGCATGAAACGAGTAGGCTTTATTAAGGGTACAAAAGAAGTCAAAGGTCACATCCGTGATTCTTATCGCTATGAAATTCTACCACGATATTAATAGATTCAAACTTTTTCGGAGGCTATTACAATGAGTACAAATATTGCTATCGATCCTAACCTTGATCTCGTATTTGAACGGGTCGTACCAATTTCTGCTGAAAAACTTTGGAAAGGTTGGACCGACCCTGAAGTTCTACCAAAATGGTTTACCCCAAAACCATGGGTCACAACAGAATGCAAAATAGATTTACGCCCGGGAGGCAGGTTCTATGCAGTGATGCGCTCTCCAGAGGGTCAAGAGTTTCCAAACCAAGGTTGTTATCTTGAAATAATTCCAAATAAGAAATTGATTTGGACAAACTTTCTCCAAGGAGGATTTCGCCCTGCAGATATCGGAGAGGGCGGTTTTGGCTTCACTGGCATAATTCTTCTTGATAACTCTAAAGAGGGAACTCTCTATAAAGCCATTGTGATGCATAAGAACGAGCAGGATCGAAAGATCCATGAACAAATGAACTTTCAAGAAGGCTGGGGAAAGGCCTTCGATCAACTCATTGATTTAATGAAGTAACGATAAAAAGTGAGCCGGGATGAGCTAGTGTTCGGCTAGCTCATTTGAGCGAAAGGTACTCGTCATAGGTGATTTGATTGTCGTATACAACACCTTGATCGATTTCAATAATTCTATTGGCAACCGTCTGAATGAGTTCATGATCGTGTGAGGTGAAGATCACTGAGCCTTTAAATTTCTTTAGGCCCTCATTCACAGCCGTAATACTTTCAAGATCCAAATGATTCGTCGGACCATCAAGGATAATAACGTTGGCACCACCCAACATCATTTTTGAAAACATACAACGTGCTTTTTCACCGCCAGAAAGAACTGCAGGCTTTTTAAGAGCATCTTCTCCACTGAAAAGCATCTTTCCCAAAAAACCACGCAGGAAGGATTCGTCTTTCTCCTTCGAAAACGGACGCAGCCAGTCCACGAGAGTCGCCTCATCACCTTGAAAGTATTTAGAGTTGTCAGTGGGAAAATAACTACGAGAGGTTGTAACGCCCCAAGTGACTGTTCCAGAATCAGGCTCAAGCTCCCCTGAGAGAATGTCGAGAAGCAAGGTTTTAGCTAAATCGCTCTTTCCGAGAATGGCCACCTTATCGCCGGTTTTCAAGGTGAAGTTGATATTTTTTAACAAAGGTTCGCCTTCAAACGATTTTGATACGCCTTTGACTTCAACAACATCTTTGCCCAGCTCACGCTCGATATTAAACCCAATGTAAGGCTGCTTACGCGATGAGACCGGCAAATCATTGAATTCTAACTTCTCGAGCATTTTCTGCCGCGAAGAAGCTTGTCGAGATTTCGAAGCATTCGCACTAAAGCGCGCGATAAATGATTTTAACTCCTCAGCCTTTTCAGCACTCTTGCGGTTCTGATCTGTCAATAATCTTTGTTTAAGTTCACTAGCTTCCCTCCAGAAATCATAGTTTCCGGTATAAGTAGTGACCTTGCCGTAATCAACATCCGCAATGTGAGTGCATACCTTGTTTAAAAAGTGACGATCATGCGAAATCACAATCACGGTATTTTCAAATTGCATTAAAAATTCTTCTAACCAATGAATCGCATGAATATCCAAGTGGTTGGTTGGTTCATCCAGTAAAAGAATATCAGGCTTACCGAAGAGTGCTTGAGCCAAAAGAACTTTAACCTTTTCACCGCCCGTGAGTTCCTTCATTAATTTCTGATGGAGCCCTTCTTCAATTTCAAGTCCCGCAAGCATCACGGCTGCATCAGATTCCGCTTCCCAACCATTCAGCTCTGCAAATTCATGTTCGAGTTCGGAGGCCTTTATTCCATCCTCTTCATTAAAATCAGGTTTTGCATAGAGTTCATCCTTCGCTTCCATGATTTTGTAGAGACGATCATTTCCCATCAAGACGGTTTTAAGGACTGTCACATTGTCATAGGCATAGTGATCCTGTTTCAAAACAGAGAGACGCAATCCTTGTGGAATAATGACCTCACCCGTATTCGGTTCGATCTCCTTAGATAGGATTTTGAGAAACGTTGATTTCCCAGCGCCGTTGGCTCCGATCAACCCATAGCAGTTGCCTGGGGTAAATTTAACATTAACATCTTCAAATAGTTTTTTGCCGCCGAAACGCAGGCTGACATTGTTGGTAATAATCATAGTGCGGGCATTATAGCGGAATTTTGCCAAAAACTCGAGCGTTAAATCTATCAGATGATGATTCTTCAGATCTTAACTTGAATAACAGAACTTTTACACGATAACGTTAAGATAAATTGGGGGGACTAATGCAATATTCGGTTCATGAAAAAGCATCCATTGGGTTTGGTAATGCTAGTGATTGCTATGAGAGAGGCCGTCCAAATTATCCTCAATCTGCCATCGAGTTTTTAAGGACAAAATTCGATCTGAACTCAGAAACCTCCGTTCTTGAGATTGGGGCCGGTACTGGAAAATTTACGAAGCACTTACATTCATTAGGAGTCAATGTAATTGCAGTGGAGCCCGTTAAAGGAATGAGGGCAAAGTTTCAATCGATTCTTCCAGAAGTAGAGATCCTGAATGGGACGGCAGAAGCTCTACCTCTTGGGAATAGTAGCGTCGATCACATTTTCGTTGCCCAAGCCTTTCATTGGTTTAATGGTCACGCCGCTCTTAAAGAATTCTATCGTGTTTTAAAGTCCGGCGGGAAGCTTGGCTTAATCTGGAATGTGCGCGATGAGGCTAAGCCATGGGTTGCAGAACTCACACAAATTATTGATCCCCACGAGGGAGGGGCACCTCGGTATCGTTCACTTAATTGGCTAAAACCCTTTGAGCAGACTCCGCTATTTTCTATCCTACAAAGAGAGGTTTTCTCCCATGAACAAACTGGCCCTATAGATATGGTTCTTGATCGAGTGAATTCCATTAGTTTTATTTCCGCCTTGCCAGATACACACCGGGAGAAGGTTCTGTCAGAGGTTCGTAATCTTGTCGAAAATCACCCAAATACTCGTGGCCTCCAGGAATTTCGATTTCCCTACCGAACGGATGTTTACTGGTGCGCGCGAAAGGACTAAAACAAGAACCATCCTAGCAAGCCACCGAGGATCATCAGCCACATCGAATTGACTCTATAGCGGACCAATAAGAGTGATGAAAACAATACTCCTATTATTGAGTAAGCCGAATTCATGCTTTGATAGAAGAGTTTTCCACCAACTCCAGCCATCAAGGCTAGTGAGGCCACATTCAGCCCATCAAGAATTGGCCTCACCCATTGTGATCGCTGCAAATAAGGAAGAATAAGTACACTAAACCCAACGAAGAAGAAAGCTGGAGCAAAGATTCCTAGCGTAGCTGCAATGGCTCCAAAATTACCACCGAGAACATAACCAATAAATGTAGCAGTGGTAAATACTGGCCCGGGGGTAAATTGCCCTACGGAAAGAGCATCAAATAATTGTTGTTGCGTTAACCATTGATGTTTAGCTACAAACTCCGATTCGAGAAAAGCCACCAAAACGTAACCGCTCCCAAAGAGAATGGAACCAATTTTAAAAAAACTTAAAAACAAACTTTCAATAGGTGATGTTAATAAGATCTTAATCCCTGCCAACGCCTTTTCGGAACTGGTTACAACAAAACCAAAAAACGAAGTAACAAGCATTGCTAATGGTGCTCGATTATTCAATTTGAAACTGAATCCTAGATAAATCAAAGCGCAAATGAATAGGATTAAAATTTCATTTTCAAATACGTAGTAACTGCCAAAGGCCAATAAAAACAGGCTGATCAAAATTTTATTTTTAAATGCTGACTTAGACAGGCTCCAGATCGCTTGGGCAATAACCGCGATAATAACGGGCTTTACTCCCACTAAAATGGACTGAACGGCTGGCAAGTATCCGAACTTAACATAAAAAGTAGCAAGTGCCAAAACTATCAAAAACGCAGGCAAGATAAAAGCAATGCCGCCG
The DNA here is from genome assembly GCA_964648725.1 of uncultured Pseudobdellovibrionaceae bacterium. Taxonomy (GTDB): domain Bacteria; phylum Bdellovibrionota; class Bdellovibrionia; order Bdellovibrionales; family Bdellovibrionaceae; genus CAUJGP01. The sequence continues at coordinate 5,929 of CAZYOE010000062.1, forward strand.
AGAAGGAGCCCGCTCCAGCCCCCTTTTTTATACCCGATATGGATGGCCATTTCTGTGGAGTTAGGCCCTGGAATTAAATTGGTTAAGGCAATCAAATCAAGGAACTCGTATTTCGTTAACCAAGTTCGCTTTCGAACAAACTCGTCTTCCATGATGGAAATGTGAGCGGCAGGGCCACCAAAGGCAGTAAAACCAATTCTTAAAAAATTTACGCCAATCTCTTTGATCCTATGTCTAAAGGGAATTTTCAAATACTTCTGCATCATTCGATGGGGAATACGAACTTCATCTAATGGTACACCATAAACTTGATAGCCTAACTTTAAATAAAAATTGAGGGCGGTTTCTCGAGCATTAAGGACTATTTTGCTAAACAATCTTCGCTTAGCTTCTTCCTCCGCAAAGAACACTAACTGACGCCCAATACCTTTTCCTTGCATTTCGCTATCAATGGCTACTTGCCGCATCTTCACGGTTTCAAAATCCAGCGGTGCGAGAATTAGACATCCACACAATATGCCGTTGGAAAATGCGGCAATATGAATTTGTTCATAGTCTTCTTTTACATCATCGTTACTGAGCTTTAATTCTAAGGGTTCTCGCAATATTTTAGCTCTTAAAACTAACGCTTCTTTATACTCCGAAGACCCATATTCGATTAAGCGAATCACAATACTCATTAAACCACAACCTTATCCACACCCTTGCATCGTCAGGAGATAAAAACTCAGCTTCAATGATGAAAAGAACTTGTCTTTCAGTCAACATCTGCGTTGCTGTCACTTCAAATCGAGCTTAACTTAGGGGAACTACGCCTCGTTCGATTTGAAACTTGTCGCCTTGAATTTGGCTCCATTTCGGCAGAATCTATTCTTAAGGAGTTTTTTGGGAAAACACTCTGAGCTAAATCTCTGCAGCTTCAATGATCTTTGGGTCTTTCTCAGAATACTTTGCCTCCGAGATCATTCGCTTGATTAAATCCTCTACCTTCGTGCCCAATTTTTTTTGCCAACTCAAGGGAAGCCACTGAGAAAGTGATTCAACAACTTTTATTGATATTCCTTCTGCAAACCTCTGTTCTTGTCGATTTCCTAATAAAAGCGAGGGTCTAAAAATAACCGTCCCCGCAATTCCACGTTCTCTTACTGCACATTCTGCCTCACCTTTTACTCGGTTATAAAAAATCAAAGATTGTGGATTCGCTCCCATGGCTGAAACCATAATAAACGCCCTGGCATTATTGACCTTTGCCACTTCCGCAAAGCTTTTTACGGCATCAAAATCCACTTTGCGAAATGCTTCTTGCGTGCCCGCTTTCTTAATGGTCGTCCCCAGACAGCAAAAGTAAATATCAGCTTGAAACCGGGGGTCATCAATATGAATTTCTTGGAGGTCTTTGATGGGAACTTCGAGGACTCTGGGATCATTGATATTAAGAGGTCTACGGGTGATAACCTTAATCGCAGCAAAGTCATCACTCCTGAGTAACTCTCGCAATAACAAAGTTCCTGTGAGCCCTGTACTTCCAGCAATGATAGCAGTTGTCTTGTTGTTATTCACGGAAATCCTTTCCTTTATATTTTTTATGGAGAAATTAATTTCTTTTTTCTTGGACAATTCAGCAGAAAACAAGAATTATTTCTATCAAAAGAGAGAAGCCGGAGGCTCCCGTGAATCAACGAAAACTCCTTGTTGCAACTTCTGCTGAAGACCTAAGACGCTGCTACCCAGTAATTAGAGAATTGAGATCAGGACTAAACTTAGAAGATTTTTTGGGTATTTACGATATCGCCCATATCAAAGATAACTATGAAATCATCGCTTTCGAAGAAAACGACCAGATTCTTGCGGTCATGGGTTACCGTATTCTTTATGACCTTGTTCATGGCAAGCACCTCTATATCGATGATCTGGTCACCACCACTTCTGCACGCTCAAGAGGACTCGGAAAAGAGCTGCTTCAGTATGCCGAAAAGAAAGCTGCAGAATTAGGTTGCAAAGGCTTAAGGTTATGCACCGGAGTGGACAATGAGCGGGCTGCAAAATTCTATGAGTCAAATGACTGGAAATTGCGCGCTTTGGCCTTCAAAAAGAAACTTCTGCCATGATTTTTTCTTAATATGCCTACAAAATGCCCTAATTTAAGCAGTTTATGGTTGAATTAGAAGGCACATAGTGTATAAGGACTAAGTTAACCGTCTTATTATACGAGCGCTTCCACGATTTTTGTAGGGCCTCTTTAATAGACCCTAGAGACCAAATAGGAGGCTCTCAATGAACAATAAATTATACGTAGGACAACTTTCTTTTGCGGTAGATTCGAATATGTTAGGTGAATTTTTCGCTTCTGTAGGTGATGTTGTTTCTGCAAAAGTTATCACTGACCGTGATTCTGGCCGTTCAAAAGGCTTTGGCTTCGTAGAAATGGCTACTGATGAAGCAGCTCAAGAAGCTATCAACCAACTTCATGGAAAAGACCTTAACGGTCGTACTATCAACGTTTCTATCGCTAAACCTCAAGAAAATCGTCCTCGTCGCACTGGCGGTGGCGGTGGTGGCGGCGGACGCGGTGGTTTTGGCGGCGGCGGCGGCGGACGCGGTGGTTTTGGCCGAGGATATTAATTCGTGGCTAAAGACGATTTAGTACAAATCGACGGAAAGATCACAGATCTTCGAGGTGGAGGAACATATGCCATCACTCTTGACAATGGCGTGGTTGTATCAGCCCGCCTCTGTGGTAAAATGAAGAAATTCAAAATTCGAATCGTGGTTGGTGATAGAGTTACAGTGGCTGTTTCACCATATGATACAACCCACGGTTTGATTATGTTCCGACACAAAGCTTAACTGAGATTTGTGCCTCAATGAAAAGCCCTCGAAACCCGAGGGCTTTTTTGTTATTTCTCTCCTGAAAATACAGTTTTGACCTTCGTCCTGTTTCATTCGCTTTTAGTTTCATCGTAAGCATGCATGCATTATTGTTTTAAGTGCACCCACAACTTTTTAGAAACAAGGAGAACTCCTATATGAAGGCAATGTATTTAATGATTATTGGTACTCTGATTTCTCTCAGCTCAATCGCTCAACAAAAAATGAATATGAATTTCATTAATGACGAACTCACTAATGTCATTGCCGCTTACTCAAAAGCCGCCAATCAAAAATTCATTATTGATCCATCGGTTAGGGGGAAAATTACGATTTTGCTCACAGAGATGGTTACGACCGAGGAAGCATTTAATCATCTGTCCTCTGCATTAGCCGTTAATGGTTATGCTATCAGCAAGCAGGGTGACACTATGGTGATTAAATCGGCTCGAAATATTCAGCGTGATTTGATTGAAGTGAGCACAGAATTACCCTCAATTAAACCCGAAAGAATGTACACTTGGATTTACAAAGGCAAGTACTTGCCTGTTGAATCTATCATACGTGAGTTACGCATCATGAATTCTAAAGATGGCGAAATCACATCTAACTCGAGAGCCAACCAACTAATTATTACGGATTTTACAGCAAATATTAATCGCGTCGCTGCGATTTTGGCAGAAATTGATAAACCAATTGATGCTGCCACAGCTAAGTTGGTTGAAACTTCCCGACGAGAACGCGAAAAAGAGAAGGCCCAACAACCAACAGTGCCACATAGGCCTCGCGGAATGATGATGCCAAAGGATGAAACCCCCAAAGCGGAAAAGGAATAATAATGAAAAAATGGGGACAGCTTTTTGAAAAAAAGATTAGCCAGGTTGCTTCAAATGAAGATCCTGCTCATGACCTCCTTCACTTTAAACGTGTCGTCGCCATGGCAAAGAAATTTTGTTTAGAAGAAAATGGCAATCTTCAAATTGTTGTTCCTGCTGCTTGGCTGCACGACTTAGTGATCGTGCCTAAAAACAGTCCGTTACGAGGCCACGCCTCCAAACTATCAGCAGAACAAGCCATCGAGTTCTTGCGCACTATCGATTATCCCAGTGAATATTACGATGCGATTGCACATGCCATTGAAGGCCACAGCTTCAGCGCGAATATTGAAGTGACCACCCTAGAAGCTAAAATAGTTCAAGATGCTGATCGGCTTGACGGAATCGGAGCCATCGGCATTGCTCGTTGTTTTGCAACCGCTGGACTTCTTAAGCGCCCTTTCTATAATGATATCGATCCATTCTGCTCTGAGCGCGAACCCAATGACAGCATATACACCATCGACCACTTTTATAAAAAACTTTTTAAAACGGCTGAGACCCTAAAAACGGCAGCTGGCCGCCAAGAAGGTTTACGGCGAGTGGAATTGATGAAGCGTTATCTTAGCGATCTCCATCAAGAGATCATGGTTTCTTTTTAATATATGTGGCAATGAGATACCTTGTTGCCACTAAGGTATCTCCACACCCTGACAAAGGTACTCTGATGTAATAGGATAGTACTGATTTTTAAATGCCTCCAGGCGCTCAATGGATTTTCTAAGTCTCCCGGAGGCCCATAAGACCGCCCACCATATCCATTCTTGAGGCCATAAATCAGTAAACCTAAATCTTCAGTCACAGCCTCAACGGGTATTTTTAATTTACCCGTCAAAGAATCACCTTGATTCTTTAAAAGATGATCCGGAGTAAATACATACTCCCTACGCCGAAGGCCTTGGCAAGCCATCAGTAACGAAAGTACTCCGGTGATAAATCAGACTCAGCTGTCTCATATCCAATTATCCTTGGATTCTATGTGCGACTTTATTCACAACGGATCACGGCAAGTGTCTAGCAACTTAAATTTCTTTAGCGGCGTTTACAATGGCGGTGGAATCAATGCCATGCTGACGATAAAGCTCGATTGCATTGTAGGCACTTCGACCAAAGGCCCCCTTTACCCCGAGGGATTTTGCTTTAAACTTCACTCCCGCATTCAGAAGTGCTTGGCAAGCCACCGCACCAAAGCCACCAATGAGCTGATGGTCTTCAACGGTGACTAAATTTCCGCCGGCTTTTTCAAGGGCTGTTTTAATTGTAGCGACATCAATATGATTAATATTAACTGCATCTATAACGATGCTTCCAATTCCTTCTGCGCTCAACCTCTGAGCTGCCTCGAGAGCCTGAGGGACCAAAGAGCCCGCCGTCACCAAAACAACATTTTTTGACTGATTAGCACCATCAAGCAAGACTTCAGCTTTTTGGAGGCTGTGTAATTTAGCGCCGTAAGACTTTTGAAAGTTCTCGCGGCCAAGGAAGAAAACATACGAATTAGGCTGTTCGTGCTTTTTTCTTTTAGTTTCAAACTCATGAACAGCCGCAGTAACCAAAGCTTCCGCTTGTTCTGAACAACTCAATGCAATCGCCGTCACACCCGGAATACCTGCAACCATGGATAAATAAGTCAAGGCTTGGTGAGAAGCTCCGTCAGCCGCATCTTGAAATCCCGTATGCGAAAACACACAAATCATAGGACTGTGGGATAGCATTGCCATTGTTAGTGGAAGTGCCCCTTTAGTAACGCCAAATTGCGCAAAGGTATCTACAAAAGGAATAAATCCCTGTTTGGAAAATCCCGCAGCGACAGAAATCATATTTGCTTCAGCAATACCGACATCAAAAGAATCGTTTGGAAATTCTTTTTGAAATGCAGCTACCCCTGTTGATCCGGGCAAATCAGACGTAATTGATACTACCGGCAAGCCCGCCTTCTTAGCTTTTATCATCGCATTTGCGACACCCACTTGGATTTTTTCTCCGGCGTCTTTTACGGCTTTGGCCTTGATCACTTTTTCCAACTCTACGAGTTCGTTGCACCAATGAATAAACTCTTGAGGCAGCTCATTAGTTCCATAGATTTCTTGAATGAAGCCTAGGACTTCCGTTGCTGATTTACATGGGAATCCATGCCCGCCAGACGTCGATTCGGCTGTTTTCTTGGTGCCAATCCCTTTAATCGTGCGAGCATGAATGGCCACTGGAATTTTAGGATTCTCCCTTGCTAACTTAATAGCATGTTCGATTGTAAATAAACATTGTTGTAAGCTGTGGCCATCTTTTAATTCGAGAACATGCCAACCTAAAGTTTTTAGAGACTGAAATGTTGGGTCCATTGAAAAGGTGTCTTTATCAATACGACCAGAAAGCTTTGTGTTGTTATCACTGATAATCAAAACATAAGGAGCCAACTTGCCTTTTTGCGCAAAGCCTGGGATTGCGGCCATGGCTTCACGAGCTTCACCTTCCATACAAGCACCATCAGAAATCGCTGTGATCGTAACTCGATTCTTGTGAGTAATCGCATCCGCCATCGCTAAACCTTGCGATTGAGGAAATGCTGAACCCAAGGGTCCATTGCTTAGCATGACTCCCTCTGGAAACAGGTGGGCCTCGCCGTGGCCGGTTAGTCGACTTTCAATGGAACGGAATTTTTTCAATTCAGCCATCGAAAGGCCAGCGAACTCATAATTGGCGCGAAGGGCATAGATCCCGTTTTCACAATGACCAGCATCATTCACAAAATTGAAAAGTTCATTCCAAGGTTTATCACTTTTGCGCGATTCCCAAAACATGAGGCCGTGTAAGGCCGACATAATTTCTGCAAATGCAGCAGGACCACCGTAGTGACTGGCCGCACCTCCAAGAACTGCATTCATATCCATAAGGGCAACCATAGCTCTTGTTGCTTTTGGATCAGCAAGTTTAAATTTATCGCTATGGGTATGAGGAACTTCGACATAAAATTTAGGATCGTTCGCCGGTGTAGACGCTAATCTCATGGTATGGTCTCCTTAAAATTATTTGGGCCCTTTGATTTTTACTGGCGCTCTTCTGTTAGGGTCAATCATTGCCGACACCAACGAGATCACGACTAACCGCGCCGTATTTAAGACCGTAGTATCATCATCCCCCTTCTTCATTTACCATCATTCCATGAATAAAACCTCATATGCCAAAGTTGAACTACACCGTCACCTCGATTGCTCGATGAGGTTTTCCACCATGATCGATGTTGCACTGGAACTCGATTTAAAATTGCCCTCATCGGTGGATGAGCAAAAGAAACTTTTTTTACTCAATCATCCTATGGAAAATCTAGGAATGGTGCTGGGAAAGTTCCGTATGGCACAAACTCTCTTGCACAGCTATTCTGTGCTTGAAAGATTGGCATTTGAAACTACCTGTGAAGCTGCCAATGAAGGCACTAAATTGCTGGAATTACGATATTCCCCCACTTTCATCGTAGAGGGTCACCCCGAAATGACTTGGGATGGAATTCATGTTGCTTTCCTTAAGGGTATTCAGAGAGCGCAACAAAACTATCGAATTAGTATCGGTATTATCGTCATTATTCAAAGAACTCTTTCCCCTCAAGTGGCAGAAGCTGTGGTTGATTTTGCCATCAACCATCGTGATACCGTGGTCGGAATCGACCTCGCCGACAATGAGGATGGCTTTGATGCGAAACCCTTTGAAGCAGCTTTTCAACGAGCCAAAGCGGCGGGCCTTCATGTCACTGTTCATGCGGGAGAGGTTCCAACGGCCCAGTCTGTTCTCAACATCGAAGAGTCAATTGTTCGCCTTGGGGCCGAACGTATCGGGCACGGCATTCAATCCATCAAATCTCCCAAAGTGTTGAAGCTTCTGCGTGATCAAACTATACCATTGGAAGTCTGTCCAACGAGTAACTACCTGACTCAAGTGGTTCCTCGAATTGCCCAACATCCCCTCCGCGCACTTCTAAAAGAGGGTATTTTGATAACAATTAGCACTGATGACCCTGGAATTTTTGATTATACTCTTTCTCAAGAGCTTGACGTTGTTCAAAATGTTTTAGGCTTCTCTGAAACTGAACTAAAGAGCTTCCAAAAAACAGCCTTTGAAAAGAGCTTTATACCTCTTTCACAGAAGCAAATGTTTGCCCACTATTTCGAGGCCTTATGAGCACGAAACTGTTTCCGCCCATTGAACCCTATCAGTTGCACTATTTACAAGTCTCGGGTATCCATAAAATTTATTTTGAAGAGTCCGGAAACCCCAATGGAACTCCCATTCTCTTTCTACATGGTGGTCCTGGCGGTGGTACGGAACCTGACCATCGAAGACTCTATGATCCAAAAAAGTTTAGGATTATCCTGGTCGACCAACGCGGCAGTGGTCTAAGTACTCCTTTTGCCGAACTCGCGGAAAACACCACTTGGGATCTCATCAGTGATTTGGAAAAGGTTCGCAACGCTTTAAACATTGAATGCTGGTTGATTCACGGGGGAAGTTGGGGCACGACACTAGCCCTCGTTTATGCCATTAAACATCCAACATGTATCAACGGCCTGATCTTGCGGGGTATCTTTTTATGTACTCAGCGTGAATTAAAGTGGTTTTACCAAGAAGGGGCACATTGGATCTTTCCGGAAGAGTGGGATAAATACAGTTCATTTATTCCGCCAGAAGAGCGGCATGACTTTATGAATGCTTATTATCGTAGACTGACCAGTGATGATGAATCGCTACGCCTTAAGGCCGCCAAAGTGTGGAGCATGTGGGAAGCCAGTGCTTCAAAGTTAATTCCTAACCCCGCGTTCATTAAAAAATATGAAGACCCTCATAAGGCACTGCCATTTGCTCGGATCGAATCCCATTACTTTCAGCATAATGCCTTTTTGCCTAAGGATAATTATATTATGGAAAATGTCGGTGTCCTACAGAACATTCCCATTCGAATTATTCATGGACGCTATGATATGGTTTGTCCTGTGAAAAACGCCTGGGAACTCCATAAAGCACTCCCAAAAAGTAAACTCCAAATTATTCCAGAAGCAGGCCATTCGTTGTTTGAACCACCGATTCTGGCCGCCGTAATCGAAGCATGCCATGACTTGGAAGCCTCATTGAAATGATCCCCGTCACGGAAATGGTAAATCTACTCCATTTTGCGATCAGTGGCTGGCGCTTCTTTTATATTCAGAGTGCCAGAGCCGGCTTTGAAGGAAATTAAAAATTTTGCATCTTTGAAATCGCCGATTTCATTATAGGCATCACCTGAGCCTAACAAAATCTTACTGTGCACTTTCATTTTTGGCGGAAAGAATAAAGTGGCATCGCCAGCACCTGACTTAATGTCAACTTCACCTTTTCCTGGGTCTTTCGCGTAGGTCAATTTAATATCACCCGCACCAATTTTAACATCAGCGTTTCCAAGTAAACCATTAACTTCGATATTACCGCTTCCGGCTTTTGCTTCTAAATCTTCAACTTCCGATTGAACATGGACGTTACCTGAGGCTACTTTGACTTCGAGTTTTCCAGAAGTGCCAAAAACATCAATTTGCCCACGGCTATTTTTGAGATCTAGATCTATTCTCTTTGGCACACCCACAGTAAAATTCACTTCACAATCTGCATCACTAAAGAAGGATTTTTTATCGCTCTCAATCTCAATCACCTTATGACTCTGCTTGTAGGATAAGTTACACTTGTCACTGAATTTGACCTTCTCAGCGGTCACGGTCACTTTATCAGTATCTTTACCAATAATTTTAACTTTACCGATTTGGTTTTCTAGCTCCACCCGAACAATGTTTTTTCCCGAGAATTCCTTAGTCTCAGTTGAAGCCTGAAGTCTTAATGAAAGTAGAAGTGTTAAAAAGATTAATATTTGCATGTATTCCTCACTTTTATTGAGCGCACGAAATATCGTTGATATTTAGGCGGACCTCTTTAGTTACGAGTTCCGCAAGCGCCCCCTTATAAAACCAGCCCGCCTGCAAATAGGCACCAACTGACCCAATAAGGTCACTGCTTTCTCCACAGCCGAAGGTCAACTCAGTACCTTCTCCGGTATCCGAAAAGCTTTCTGTCACTCGCTCTTTGGAGCTATCATAACCAATGCGAAAGTCAGGTCCACGATGATCTGGCCAAGACATTTCGAAGTTTAACAGGGCTCTCACTCGAGGCGCGATATTGGCTCGACCAACAATCGTTGGCTCAGAAAATTTCACGGATTTTGTTCGAGAAGTTTCAAAGGGAATGGCAAAATCACATTTTATTTGTGACTCTTTTTGTTCGCCCTGCAAATTAACTTTCAAGTTTTCAAAATGGATAACAAGTTGCTTTTGGCCATTTCTAACTTCAATGTTTGCCGTTAAACCTGAACAACCTAATCCGCTAACTTTGATTTCATTAGTGTGAATGACACTTGCCCTTGCCATTGCTGATAGCCCCAAAAAGTAGATGATAAAATACTTTGCCATAAATAGCCCTTACCAGAGGATAGTCCTCTTAATTTGAGGCTGTTCTAGGCAATACTCAAACAAAGGTCAACTGAGCTAATCTTTAACTGCTTTAAGGTATCTTCCCAATGCCATTAATGTGAATGATTTCGGGTATGCGGGGTATTCCATTGGCACAATCTTTGGATGCCCTGTGCCGACAAATGCAGGATCGACCCAACGTCCTTCGTGCAGATATTGACGTGTTAGAAAGCTTGCAGCTGCTTTCACCGTTGCAGACTCGGCCCTGCCTCCTTCGATCAGTGCCATCATTGCCCATGCCGTCTGTGAAGCAGAACTTCGGCCACCACATTTAAAACTTTCATAACGATAAGATAAGAAGCTTTCACCAAATCCGCCGTCATATTGATTCGGACAGGATTCAAACCAATCCAGTGCTTTCTGAATCAAAGGATCTGTAGCAGGAACACCTGCTTTAAGTAGTCCGATGACTGCAGCTGAAGTTCCATAAATATAATTTACTCCCCAGCGCCCCTGCCAACCACCAAAAGAATTAATTTGAGTTTCTCGCAAGTAATCGACAGCCTCCCTGACCGCCTCAGAGGTATTTATAGTGTACCCGTAGGCGGCCAGTGCCTCAAGGATATGCCCAGTCACATCAGGTGAGCTTTCATCAAAGAGATCTGCGGAATCGAGAAAGTCTTTCGTTAGATGCTCTAAAAGAAAATTACCATTATTGTTTTTATCAAATGCCCCCCAGCCACCATCAGAGTTTTGCATTTTAATGAGCCAATCTATGGCTCGCTTTTGGGCGGCGTTCACGGAATTAGCCTTTTTATAAAACAATAAAATTTCGGCAGTATCATCAGTATCTTCATACGACTCAAAGTCGATCCCAAATCCATACCCACCACTCTTAGCATTTTGAATCTTCTGGAGGTAAGAAACTGTGCTAGCAAGATCCTTCGGATTCACGCCAGCCTCTATAAGGCCCTGCCCTACTAAAGCGGAATCCCAATATCTTCCATCACAAGTTACACCTTTATAAGCGCCATCAGAGTTTTTTAAATAAAGGTTTTCCACAAAGCGGAATCCTTCCTCTTTGGCTATTTGCAAACGATCCCGAAACGTCGATTTTATCTCACCTAAAGCCATCATGTGCTCAAAAGCAGCCATCGCCAGTTGTGTGGCTGAGGTGTATCCTCCTATGCTGCCAAAAGGTTTTTGTTTGGCTAAGATTCCTCGAAGCACGTTAATATCACTTTTACCTGGAACCTCAGACCGATCCATAGGTGTCTGCAATTGCGACATAAGCTTAAGTTCATCTAATCGAAATGCGGAACCGAGATTTTTGAAGACTTGATTTTTTTGCAGATAAGCGATTGAAATTAGATGTGGGCCCACCCACTGGGCAAATTGTTTTTCACTGGCAGGGCCAAGGCTATCAAAAAGGAAATATGGAATAGTGGGGAAGTCTTCCCATGAGTGATTGTTAAAGAGGGCTAAAAATACCTTTGTAAATCTAGAAGCTTTAGCTAATCCCCCAGACTTTAAAATAAAGTCACGAGCTTTTGCCATCGCCGGCTCATGAATCGAAACACCCATCACCTTCATTGCCCAGTAGTGATAAATAGTTGCGTTGATGTCCCCCAGAGGAAGATTTGCATCATGAAGGATCTCCCAAGATCCATCTTTCAGCTGTGAAGAACGAATCATTTGCTGTAACTTAATCGGGTCAATAGCTGATTGTTTGTTAAAGCCCAACCAATGAGCCATCAAAAAATATTGGCTAATGTACATCAAGCCAAGATGACTGGGATATAACCAATAGCTACCCTCTTTTCGCTCTGCAAGAATCGTTTGTTTGGCCTTATCTATGACTCCCTGAATTTCCACTCGCGAAGATGGCTGGGGTGGGGTCATCGCTGCGTATGAACTTAAACACAACACCGATACTATAAATGGAATTAATTTTGTTTTCATTCTGCTGTAGTTAGCCTCTTTGCCTGGGGAGGTACAGAGGATGCTGTAAACATTGAAATCTATAGACTTTGCCGACAAAACTGGGCATTAACAATGCACATGAAAGCAAGCCATATACTCGTAAAACAACTCTTTGAGGCTCAAGACCTACTGAAAGCCTTGAGCGAAGGTAAGTCCTTCGAGGCTTTAGCCCGCAAATACAGTCAATGTTCCTCAGCGGACCTTGGTGGTTGGTTGGGAGATCTCATTAAAAGCAAGATCGATCCAGACTTTCTTAAGGCCCTGTCATCGCTGCAACCAAATGAAATTTCTACACCAATCCGAACAAAATTTGGCTATCACCTGATTCGTCGGGAAGAAGAATAACTCCTTGGCTTTTTCAATATGTTACTGAAAGATTAATTTTATATGAAAAACTTAATATCCTTACTCGCTGTTCTTATTTTGCAAACAACAAACTTATCAGCTTCAGAAAACGCGTCTTCTGTTTCTGCGGAAGTGGGAGATGCACCTAACCCTAGCCTAATCACCAAAGGTTACCATCTGGGTGCGCTCGTATTGCCAACTCATTTTCAGATCATTTCTGATACCGGCCCTGACAAGGACTTTCGAACGATGTCTCCGCTAGCACTGTCCCTCGGCTACACCAACTTTGAAAGCCAGCATTTTGGATGGAGTACGCAATTTAACTTCTCTTCCATCAGTGACTCCAACATCAACCATAAGGTTTCCATTCTGAGATGGGATGGAAATGTGGCCTACTCAATTAACTCTGTTTATTCTTTAAAACTCAGCTTGGACATCAGCTCCTTTCTTGACTCGGGCCCAATGTCACCCGCCGATTTGGCGCCTCAAAGTTTTCTCGTTCAGTCAATGATTTAGTAAGGTCGCATGGTTTGGGGTACCAAGCCCAACTGAATGTAAAAGCGAGTGCGCATTGGTTGTTAAACATCGGCTATAGCAAAACAACGTCCCCTAATCTGAGTGGCGATGGCTTTCGTATTAGTGGTGCTGAATTAGAAATGTCTTACTTATTCTAGATCACTGATGATCTTTTTTGGCATTTACTGAGGGATCGAGCGAAGCTAATCGCATCGGAAAAGTTTTTTCTGCCAACTATATTGCCGGAGGCGTCGGCCCTAATCTTTCCTTTGGCCCTGGTCTAAGTCTTGGCTATCACATCAATTCAAATCAAATCGTACTTTTAGAACTTCGTAGTTCAGCACTTAAGGGACGATTGCTCACCTCCTCCAGTCTTAGCAATGTTCTTGAGGAAGACTGGAGTGAAAATTACACTGGCTCCAGTCAGGATATCGGCGTGCACCTCAAACAATTCACCTCTAACAGTTTCTATTTTCGTTTGGGCATTGATTACCACACCGCCAATATTCGTATTTACGAATCCGATTTTGTTAAATATCGAGATCTTGATGGTGAAGCGCGCATTAAAGGAAACGCCATCAATGGCAGTTTTGCTATTGGCAATCAATGGCAGTGGGCTAATTTTACTTTAGGCGTTGATTGGATTGGTTTTGCCCTGCCTCTAACCTCTAAAGTGTCGACAAATAATAACGGGCGATTCAACTATGAATCTGATAATGAACGCTATTACCAACAAGTTAAAGAGACGTACCTGGCTGGCAATTCAGTCATCTTGCTTCGCACCTATTTGGGCGCTAGTTTCTAACGTTTCCCCGTCATAATGGGGGTCTTATTAGCTATTTCCAGTTAGAAAGTAGACCAAGGCGGCAAGGAGGAGGCGCGGAGCCTTACTTCCTGTAAGGCGCACACGAGGTGGGGTTTCCCCTCTGTGAAGAGGTGCCTCGGACGACACAGCCAACGATGGGCTACGAACTAAATGGAAATAGATTTAGGATTTGGGGCTGCGAATAAAATTCAACGCCGACCCCGCCTTAAACCATTGTAACTGATCCGCACTGTAGGTGTGCTTCAAAGAAACTTCTTCTTTGCTGCCATCAGTATGCTTCAAAGTCATTTTTAATGGTTTACCGGGCGCTAAGGCTGAAAGATCAAGATCAATCAAATCACGCTCTTGAACTTTTTCGTAATCCGCTGCGTTTGCAAAAGTCAAAGCAAGTACGCCTTGTTTTTTCAAATTAGTTTCGTGGATACGAGCAAAGCTTCTAACGATAACTGCTGAGCAACCAAGATAGCGCGGAGACATCGCTGCGTGCTCACGGCTTGATCCTTCTCCGTAGTTCTCATCACCAATAATCACCCAACCTCTGTTGTTAGCTTGGTAGTTACGAGCGATTTTTGCAAACTCAACGTCAGCTTGACCAGACAATTGATCAATCCCTTTACCAACACGGTCGGCAAATGCACTGTCTGCTCTTAACAACATGTTGTTAGAGATATTTTCCAAGTGACCACGATACTTCAACCATGAGCCGCCTGGAGAGATATGATCGGTCGTACATTTACCTTTAACTTTGGCAACCACAAATTGATCGGTAAAGCTCTTGCCATCCCAAGGCTTGAAGGGATTTAAAATTTGCAAACGATCGGAAGTCGGCTTAACCACAACTTGTGATGAAGAACCCCGTGGCTGTTGATAACCATGTGGATCTGGAGCAAATCCTTTTTCAGGTAGCTCAGGAGCTTCTGGTGCCTTAAGCTTGATTTTTCCAGTTGGTCCTTCGAGTTCATCAGTCATCGGATTAAAATCCATGCGACCTGCTAAACCCATTGCCATAACAATTTCTGGACTTCCAATGAAAGCCAAAGTTTCAATGTTCGCATCATTGCGACCACGGAAGTTACGATTAAATGAAGTGATGATAGAGTTCTTCTCTCCATCTTTCACATCATCACGCTTCCATTGACCAATACAAGGTCCGCAGGCATTCGCAAGTACTGTTGCTCCCACACTTTTTAAAGTATCCATCTGGCCATCACGCTCAATCGTATATTGAACCTGGTTAGAGCCCGGAGAGACTAAGAAGCTCACTGGCAGCTTGTTGATACCAATAGCTTTTGCTTGCTTTGCCAAGAAAGAGGCTCTTCCGATATCTTCATAGGATGAGTTTGTGCAAGACCCAATCAATGCCGCAGAAAGTTTTGTTGGATAACCTTTTTCAGCAAATTCTTTTTTGATAGCACTTATGGGACGAGCTAAATCTGGAGTGTGTGGGCCAACAACGTGTGGCTCAAGTGTGGTAAGGTCAATTTCAACAACTTCGTCAAAATATTTATGCGGATTTTTAGCCACGTCTTCATCCGCACAAAGTAGTTCTTTATGAGCTTCTGCAATCTTAGCCAACTCCTCTCGGCGAGTCGCCCCAAGGTACGCCGCCATTTTGTTATCGAATGGGAATACGGAACAAGTAGCGCCAAGTTCAGCTCCCATATTGGTGATGGTTGCTTTACCAGTACAGCTGATTGAGTTTGCGCCTTCGCCAAAGTATTCAACGACTTTATCTGTTCCACCTTTTACAGTTAGAAGACCGCAAAGCTTAAGAATAACATCTTTTGCGGATGTCCAGCCATTGAGTTTCCCTTTTAAGTGAACACCAATAATCTTTGGATTTTTAACTTCCCAAGGAAGACCAACCATAACGTCGGAAGCATCACTTCCACCCACGCCAACGGCACACATTCCTAAGCCACCCGCATTTGGAGTGTGAGAGTCAGTACCAATCATCAAACCACCTGGAAACGCATAATTTTCTAAAACAACTTGGTGAATAATCCCAGCGCCTGGTTTCCAGAACCCAATATTGTAGCGAGAACAAGCCGTAGAAAGAAAATCAAAAACTTCTTCATTTTCTTTAAGTGCAACAGCCATATCATTGGCATGTCCGGTATGGGCACGAATCAAGTGGTCACAATGCACGCTTGAAGGAACCGCGGCATTATCTTTCCCAACGAGCATGAATTGTAAGAGCGCCATTTGCGCGGTCACGTCTTGCATCGCAACTCGGTCTGGTCGCAACTGAAGAAATGACTCTCCCCTTACTAACTCTTGGTTTTGTGGATCATCTAAATGGCCATAAAGAATTTTTTCTGCTAGCGTCAATGGTCGGCCCAAGCGCTTACGAACAATAGCCAATCGCTCAGAAGTCTTTTTGTAGACCTCTTTCACCATTTCTGGAGTAGTTTCGATTTGTGACATATATTACCCTTCTTATTTTGGTAAAAACCAATTTCCAATAAATGCGGTACGATCCTATTGATAAAACAAACTTTTTGCCCCGACAAATCAATCTTTGGAGTTTTTTGCATTCCATGCCACCATGATTCTAGAGGAGGATTTTACAATGAGAGGGATCATTTTTTTGCTGCACGCATGCCTACTTTTTGTCCCCTATGGGGCAACGGCCGGCCAATCCGGGTATATACTCAATGGAAAGGTCGTCATTACTCATAAAGATGGGGAGCCGGTAGAAACCAAAGAGGAAAAGCCTAAAAGAGGTCCTGCCTCTGCTACCAATATAAAAGGTACTCTCTTCTTTGACGAAGATGATTTGGCACGCTGTTATTGGCTACCGAACCAAACCACCATATACTGCGTCAAGAAATAAGGGACTTTAATGTTTGAAGAATTTCTGACTTTCCTGTGGTGAACTGGCCTTGATGAACTAAACAGGGAACACCCAGGTGACCCTGGAGGGCTATTAAATCTCTGGTGGCCTCCTCGCTTCGATCAATATTTCGAAATTGCACTCGCTCCATTAGATTATTCTGAACAATAAAACGCCGAATCTCTGCACAATTGTCATCATTAAGAATATGATAAAGGATCATTAACACCTACTTTACGTATCAAGCTTAGCTTATTGTTTGAGCAGCTCCTTTTAAAAAACCTCGTAAAAAATGGAGCTCCCCCTTTTTTTCGCCTTCTATGTTGTTATTTCGGAACGTGCAGAAAGCCAACGGTAATACCACTAAATCTTTTAGGTTTTAAATTCCAAAACTTGGATTACCATACATTTTAACATTAATCACAGCAGATCCGCCGGTTCCATTCGCGATTGTGCAAGATTGCGAGTAGTAATTCCCTTCACCTCTACATTCACAGCGTAGGCAACAGAGGTTGCGTCATCCACTCCCGTTAGACTCACATGAGCTTGAGTTACAAGGTTGGCATCACTTCCTGTGCGAATATAGATAAAGATTAATCGCAGGCTAAAAGATAAAATAAGACTCTCATTTACAATTTACCCCGAAAAGTCTCTTTGGATCTTTAAAACTTAAGTCTAGCGATATTTCACAAAGGGGTCACGCCCTTCACCTAATGTTGGATTTCTTAAATTAATTGCAGGCTGATGATCAACTCACACACTCCAGCCTGGATCTTCCATTTCAGTATTGGGTATATTTAAAGAAGCCAGCACAGAACTGAATTTCATGGTTAAGAAAATCAAAGCAGAAAGTGGTCCCATCTGCTCACGCCAAAAGCCCGTCACAAAAAGGTCTTTAGGACTTAAATGGGGTCGTTTTTGTGAATTTGTTTTCCAAACACATTTAATTTAACATTGAGTGGATGTGGCCAAAGGACATTCACCTTGAAATTGGCTCCGCTTCAGAAGAAACTACATATATTTTGTTTATTATTGACAAAAATCGACGCGCAGTGTAATTACATATCCGACTTTAAACTTAACGTCGGGAAAATTCGCTTTATAAGAAAAATACTCTTACTGTATTGTTCTCAATTTTTCTTGCCTGATTTTGGAGTTTATAACTTGGAACCATTTGGTTATTTTATATTCGTTCAAAGGAGTACCTTATGAAATTATTTGTTCAGATATCATTTTTATCGGCGTTAATGCTTCCGACCTGTCTCTTTGCTCAAACTAAAATCTGTGCTGAGTCAGGTTACAGCGAAGCACCCTTCCAAGGTAAACTTAAAGTTGAATTTGGTGACCGATTTATTGAATCTATTCAATACGGGGAACCTTCCTCGTCAGTAGAATCATACTTGCCAATTGACTCACTAATTCCAAGTTCTCAAAATGATTACTTTAAAGGAGGCTCTCAATATGCTGTTCGCTTGGAGTCAAATTCCATGGGAATTATTGACGGGAATTTATCTATAAACACCCCTGGTGATCTAATTAGGGTCTGTTCGGTAAATTTCTCTAAAAAAAAGCTAAAATCCACTAGTT
>CAZYOE010000063.1:0-283 GCA_964648725.1 uncultured Pseudobdellovibrionaceae bacterium
ACTTAAAAGCTCATTCAAACGAGGGTACATAGAGATTGCGTATCCACTTCATGAGTATGGGCTCTTTATCATTTGTGTTGGCCGTAAGGAAAAGACTGGCGAGCGCAGGAGCCGTCGTAAAAGAAAGAACAAAAGCCGCTAACACTGCAATAGCAAAAGTAGAGGCCATGGGGATAAACATTTTGCCCTCAACTCCTGTGAGAGCAAATACAGGGAGAAAGACCATCACAATAATAAATTGTCCAAACCCTGCGGCTGACCGAATCTCTACCGTAGCTTCATA
>CAZYOE010000063.1:293-24062 GCA_964648725.1 uncultured Pseudobdellovibrionaceae bacterium
GTCAGTTTCCGGTTCAGCTTTTTAGTGCGTTCTTGCAGAAACCGCACACAGTTATCAAGTACAATGACTGTACCATCAACGATGATACCGAAATCTAAAGCTCCAAGGCTCATGAGATTTCCCGAAATGCCAAGGGGTTTCATTACAAGAAACGTGGCTAAAAGAGAAAAAGGGATTGTTAAAGCTGTGATAAGAGCTGCGCGGATATTTCCCAATAAGATTAAAAGCACCATAGTTACCAAGAACGCACCCATGATGAGGTTGTGTTCAACAGTTCCCAATGTAGCATTGACTAAATCAGATCGATTATAAACTGTGGGCAATTCGATATCTTTTGGAAGTGTTTTCTTAATTTCCTCAATTTTTTCATGCACTCGTGTTGAAACGGTTCGACTATTTTCTCCAAGGAGCATCATGACTGTCCCCAATACCGCCTCATCACCATCAAAAGTGGCAGAGCCCGTTCGCAATTCTTTGCCAAGAGCGACTTTTGCAATATCACCAATAGTGATGACTTTAAATGACTCAAGAGTTTTGACAGGAATTCTTTCGATCTCTTTCGCTGTTTTAATGAGACCAATCCCTTGAATCAGAAATTGTTCAGCCGTCTGTTCAACATAACCACCACCCACATTCCGATTCACTTTTTCTAAGGCTTCTTTAATTTCATCAAAGTGAATTCCAAAGGAGGCCATTTTTTTAGGGTCTGGTTGTACATGGTATTGTTTTTCAAAACCACCTGAAGTATTGATCTCGGCGACACCTTCAACGGTCAACAATCGGGGTTTAACAAACCAATTCTGAAGCGATTTAAGTTCCATCAGCTGCCTGGTGCGATCTTCCCCTTTAGCCCGAGTTTTATAATCAATAACAAATTGATAAATTTCACCAAGGCCAGTGGATATGGGTCCTAATTCGGGTCTTGCTTTAGAAGGTAAGTCTTCAGAGACGCCTTGCAGCCGTTCTGTCACAAGTTGTCTTGCACGATAAATATCAATTTCGTCTTTAAAGACAACAGTGACTTGTGAAAGTCCAAAGCGAGTGATCGAGCGTACCTGCTCCACACCAGCAATTCCTCTCATTGATGATTCAACTGGAAATGTGATGGTTCGTTCGATCTCCTCAGGCGCTAGTCCTTCAATAACCGTATTGATTTGAACTTGGTTATTGGTGATATCAGGCACAGCATCTATTGGCAGATGTTGAAAGCTATAAATTCCCGCGGCAACCATCAATAAAGTGATAAATAGAACAACACCACGATTATAAATTGAAATTCGAATTAATTGATTAAGCATTTCAGACTCCTTTTAATGTGAATGACCTTCAGGAGCGCCACCAAAAGCCGCAATTTCAGCCGTTCGTAAATAGCCGAGCCCTTGAATGACAATCTCATCACCAGGCTTAAGGTTTTTAGATTGAATTGTGATTTCATTAGTTGTGCGATTGATTTCAACAAAATCAATTCTCTTGTAAAAGCCAGATCGAAATCGATAGATATTTCTTTCGGCAAGTGCTTTAAGTACGGCTTGCTTTGGCACTTTCATCACTTTATCGAAAACCTTAATTCTAGATATTTGAAAATTCTTTTCGGCCTCTGGAGATAATTTAATACCTTCAGATTCACTGGCCTCCAAAATTCCTTTATCCGGTCCAACTTGAGGATTGCTCTCGTGATCTTCGCCAGAAATTTCATGCTTATGGTCATCATTGTGATCCTCATGATCTTTGTTTTCATCATGATCATTATGAGCCTCATGGTTTTCAGTAGTTTCGTGGCGATCTTTATTTACTTGCGCTTCTTTTTTATCATTATTAGCGGGTTGAACTTTCGCTACGCCTCCTTGAGTGATCGATAGAAATAGTAATGCTAATGTGACTTGTGAAAATGATTTCATAGTGTAACCTCGGAGATTTTGTTGTCCATGATCAGTATTGAGCCAAGGGCTTCAATGGCTTCTCGTTCAGATTCATTTCTCTTTTCTTCAAATTCTATAAGTTGTCTGTGAGCTTCAATCACCAGAGAGCTAGAGATCATCCCTTTAAAAAAATGACGTTCAACAGTCTTATGTTTTTCCTCAGCTGAAGCATCAGTGATTAAATTTCTAAGTGAAGCCACTGTTGTTCTGTATTTTTGAATGAATTGCTCACGGAGGCTTGAGACTTTTCGTGCCGTCAATGTGTGGACAAGCTGAGCTTCTACAACTTTTTGAGAGCTATAGGCT
This sequence comes from uncultured Pseudobdellovibrionaceae bacterium, assembly GCA_964648725.1. Taxonomy (GTDB): domain Bacteria; phylum Bdellovibrionota; class Bdellovibrionia; order Bdellovibrionales; family Bdellovibrionaceae; genus CAUJGP01. The sequence continues at coordinate 2,519 of CAZYOE010000063.1, forward strand.
CGACCAGCAGTGTTTTGATTGAGTATAGCCAGTGGTATAGAGAGTGAGAGTCCAACAAAATTCTCAGTGCCAGCACTTCCATCTTTTTGTACTTTGAATGATGGACCAATTTTAAGATCTGGCCAGACTTCGGCATCGGACTTTTCCTTGAGGGCTCTCGCAATTTGAAGGTCCCCGGTTGCAAATCTGACATGGGGAGAGTTTTCGGATTGTGTATCTTCAGAAACCTCGGGCCAATTCAGTTTATGTTGCGGCAAATTTTTTAGAATTAAATCTTTCGGCAAGTTGGTTGAGCTAGAGATATCTTGAACCAATTTTTGACTCTCATTTTTGATCCAAACGAGGTTTAATTGATGCTCAGACGTTGCAATTTTAAAAATAGAGAGAGAAACTTCCTGCTCAGGGGTTAAGGCAGGTTTGCTTTGGAACTGGCTGATAATTTTGGAAAATGTATTTATTGTTTCGTCTTCAATTTTCAACTCATGGTTCAAGTGCGTAAGCCGGTAAAGCTTTAACATCAGGTCAAGTTTAAATTGTGCTACTGACAAGTCCTTCTCTGCACTGGATTTCTGAATTTCTCCTTGTGCCTCGTTAAGTGCGGCAGCTCTTTTACCGCCTAAACGCACATCAAAAAGTAATGTCGCTGAAGTTTCGGATTTTTCAGAACCCTTTTGAAGATTTTGAATCTGAAGTTCAGGATTTAGAAGTTGCTTTGCCATCCCTTCAAGTTTTTTTGTGGCATTGAATTTTTGCTCAGAAACTTGTATTTCAAGTGCTTGGTCAAGGGCGCACTTCACAAGTTCCTCATAGTTTTTTGAGTTGCAGATCTTTTCCTGGGCTTCGACTGATAAAGCGCAAGTTAAGGTAATGAAAAGACTCAAACTTTTCTTTACAAGGTGTCCTTTTGGTAAGGAAATTAAATTCAAGTTATCCTCCTCGAATAAGTAGAAATGAGATTTTGGATTGATTTATTTGAATGGGCTCAGAACTTAAGTGATCCACTTGCCATGGAGAAGAAAAGCTCAGCTATAAGCAAACAATGACTATTTGACTGTTGCTATCCAATTCAATAAAAACTGAGCAAGTCTAATGGGGAAGTTTGAACCCAAATTAAGCTATTGGGGGACGAAAGGGGCCATTTAGATAAACTGCGGGCAGTCTACCAACAATCAATGGTGGGCAGTCTAATTTTATTGATAGACTCAAGCTAAATGGATTTGAAATAAGCAATGCACAATGGCCTAGGTGGCAATTATGACATAAAGAGCCTTCATGGTGGCAATCTGATTCGTCAGGCCCTTTATCAGTATTAGTAGAGGTGTGAGAGTCGGCAGCGACTATCGCCAAATCTTGCAAATTGTTCTGAGACAAGCAAAGACCACTATTGCCGGAAAAAGCACCTACAACTGTTATCAGGACTAATGTCAAAATCAAAACAATGCGCATGCTTTGATGCTAGCAAAAGTCAGTCTGTTCTTCAACTTTAATTTTTAACTTTGTGTGTTAAGAGATAAAATCCAATGAAATGTCTAATCTTTTCACAAGATTGCGAACTTCAATTTCGAAATTCAGTCCAATTCATTTTAGGACTAACTGATTGACCTAGTTTTATGCAATTTTAGGAAAATATATAGAATTCCATAAATTTAATACAAAAATCGTTTTTGATGACGTCAATGAAATTGCTCCAATACTCTTTGAGAGAATTGAGTATTTGCTAAAAATTTGATTGGATGATATCACCCTGGTATGCGCAGAGGTTTTTCAATTCTTTTAATAATATCCATTTTGATGAGCGTGTTAGCTTGTGTGCATAACCTTGTAGAGGTCAATAATTTAACCTCGAATCAAGATTCAATTTCAATAACAAAATTTTCTCAAGCAGATTGTCAATCTCAATCTCCCGAAGAATCAAATTTGGATCACAAGTATCATTGTTGTTTGGGGCATAGTTTTTTCTTGTTACCGTCAACACTGGTGCTTGGATTTAAGTATCCTCTCGATAATTTTTTTCAAATTGCCCCCAAAGTTATCCTATCTAATTTTACGAATAGCCTTTTTAGACCACCTATTATTTAGATAAATTCAATTCACTAAATTTTTCAATGCACTTAGTGTGTATTTTGGAAAATGCCTCTGATTAAGTATCACTTGTTGTTCTCAATACAGATACTTAGGCAACCAAGATAACAATCCACAATAAACACTATTTGATTAACAAATAAAGGGAGATCCCATGATAAAATTACGATCAGCCATAAAGTTTTTAATAATCTCAATGTTCATTCTTCTAACCCAGTTTGCATTTGCAGACGATTCAGGCTCAACCGTTGCAGGGCTTTATAAAGCGATTTTGATGCATGAAAAGACTAATTTCTACCAACCCGCTTACATTACCCTTAGATCAACTAGTATTGGCGGCAATCTCAAAATTTCAGCCAATGTAAGAGTTTTCTTTGGAGATGCCAACTCGAATGAGTTTATTTCCTATGAATTTGATGATTGCCCGATGAACCTTCTTACTCGTCAGATTACAATGAAAAATGAAAAAAACAATGTGGCATTGATTGGGTACTTGAAATCAGGAACCTTTGAAGGCGATTGGTATTCCACATTGATAGGTCGGGTTGGATTATTTTCGGCCCTTAAAGATGGAGAACCGAAAGTTCCAGATAATGCGATTTTGGTAAAATCTCTTACCGGCCACTATCGAGGAAGCATTGAGAATACCAATCCAGAATCTAATTTGCCTGAACGTATCTCTGTATCATTCGTAACAACTCAAGATTCCAGTGGAGCTGAACCAACATTGAGAATAACTGGCAATACTCGGTTGTACCTTGGTGAATTCGGCTCCATTGAATATGTTGAAACCAAATTTACCGATGTGCAGTTTAATTTTTACAATCGTTATTTGACAGCAAAAACTGCTGAGTACGGATTAACCTTCAAAGGTTATATGACTCAAGATGGGGTGTTTAGTGGTGTTATCTTTGCCGATGGTATTGGTGAAGCTGGAAAGGTGAATCTTAAGAGATATCCTTAAGGAGTAGTGAATGAGAAAAATTATTTGTTTAACAGCCACATTAGTTGCAGCTTTTATCTCTTCGTCTTGCGCACGCAATACAATGAGCGAGCGAGATGTAAAAAAGGAACAAAAAGTTGCAGCCGCCGAGACAAAACGGCAGGAATTACAACTTATTGTTGGGACCTATCATGGAAAGTTCTCACAAGCTAATGGAGTCGAGCAGAACGTTAGCTTGAAAATCGAGATAAAAGATATTCCAACTCCCTCGGAAGGTTCCGTGGACCCTGTAATGACTCCAACTTTGACTGGATATTTTCGCTTTAATGTAGGCAATGGTTCAGACAAGGATTCTGAGTACATCGGATTTGCGGTCCAAAAAGCTGATTTCAACCCTGGACAAAACAAACTGGATTTGGTTGTTACAAATAATGACTATAAAGATATCATTATTACTGCTTATTTGAATGGTGCAAACTTGACGGGTAACTGGACAGCTCCTACTGCTGCGGTTTCTGGTGAACTCAATCTAACTCGCACAGCTTTTGGAGAAGATTCGGGATCACTAGATCAATTGAGTGGAGAATATGGCGGAATTTTGCAACGAGATGGTAAGGGGTTGTATCAATATAGTGAACTAACAATTACGACCAGTGTAAGGCCGCCGGAAGGATTGCGTCTCGTTGCAACTCTTAAAATCATATTTGGTGAGTGGAACTCTAATGAGTATTTGATCTATAAATTTGATCCAGTTCAATTTAATCCATTGTCGGGGCAAATAATTTTAAAAGCCGACATGAATGATGTGATGTTTTCAGGTTTATTGTCCCATGGCGAATTAAAGGGAGAGTGGCATTCAAACTACACTGGAAAAGTCGGAAAAATTTATTTTAAAAAAAATAATAAACCGAGCCAAGCTCAGGGGCAGCTGTTTGAGTCAGTAAAGGGAACTTACAAAGGGAACCTCATCAATACGAATCCACAATCCAATTTGCCAGAAAAAATTATGATTAGCCTCATTACAACACCCGATGTTTCTAAACCCAATGGAGTATCCATTAACGGAAGTCTTCGTCTTTATTTTGGACCCTTTGATTCCAATGAATATATGGAGTTCCCCTTTGCAGATGTTCAATTTAACTTTATCACTCGGAATTTAGTTGCCCGTGTGAATTCAGACTACAAGTTCACTCTGCGTGGACTTTCATATCAATCGAAAATTACTGGAACACTAGCGGCCGATGCCCTCGGTGAAGTTGGAGAGTTTGAGGTCTCAAAATGATCAAGTATTCATTGGCAGTTTTAATTTGTATCAATCAATTATTCACAGTTGCATTTGCTGGAGAATCCAGCGAGCAACAACCACAAGTTGAAGTAAATCAGGAAATTGTAGAAAAGATTTATAAAAATGCACTTAAGCAATCTGAAATTGATTCGAAAATTGGAAAGTCTGGTTTTAATGTCGTGACTGGAGGAGATTTTTTTCAGCCGACCGCAATGAAGCTATCAAACAATTATTACGATGTTTCTTATGCCGATAATTGGAACTCAATACCAATGTTGAGTATCCAAGTGGAAAATTCTTTTTTTGAATCAAGTGAGACAGCGATTAAATGGACAAGCGGTTTTTCCTATTCTTATTTAGAAAAGATTGTTCAGGTCACTTCAAAGAAATCCAATATCAATTCAACAAGAACTACGAATCTCCGAGTTCATTCCATACCATTATCAGCTGGTCTTGAATTAGAATACAAACACTGGTTAGATTTTACTCCATCTATTATTAGCAAAGTTGGCGCTCAATGGGTTTATCAAAGCGGCACACTCGATGGGCTAGAGCAAGGATTCTGGGTTCCTTTTTATCAAATTGGGCTTGGACTGACTTTATTTGAGCCCTACCGCGAATCAGACCAATCTTGGTTTGGTGGAATAAAAATAGCAGTAACCAATCATAGGAGCATTTCATCTTCGCAAACTATCGAAGGTTCAAGCGCAAATCTTGGCGTCGTACTAAGATTATGAAAGGTTAAGTAAAGTGTTTGATAGACTCATACAATTCTCATTGCGAAATCGTTTCTTTGTAATTTGTGCTGCGGCTTTAGTTTTGGTTTATGGTACTTGGGTTTTTGTAAATCTTCCTGTCGATGTTTTTCCGGATTTGAATCGCCCAACAGTGACTATTATGGTAGAGGCCGGTGGCTTGTCGCCGGAGGAAGTGGAAACTTTAGTGACTCTACCTATTGAAGTGGCTGTGAATGGCACTCCTGGGCTTGAGCGTGTTCGCTCAAGTTCAGGCATTGGACTTTCTGTCATTTACTTAGAGTTTGGCTGGGGCACAGACATCTATCGAAATCGCCAACTCGTATCAGAAAAGCTGACACTTGTTAAAGAGCAACTTCCTAAGGAAGTGTCTCCAGTGATGGCTCCGGTTTCATCGATCATGGGTCAATTTCAGTTGATAGGTTTATCCTCTGATGATCCTAAAATTACTCCTATGGAGCTAAGGTCCATCGCTGATTGGATTATCAGACCACGCCTTCTTTCTGTTCCGGGCATTGCGCAAGTGATTCCCATTGGTGGAGGCGTCCGGCAATATCAAATACATTTATCCAGTGAAGCACTTAGAAAAAGAAATCTCACGCTTGGGGATGTTCAGCATAATCTCACGCACTTAAGTCAAAATACCACGGGCGGTTTTGTAGATCTTCAAAATAAAGAATATTTGATTCAAAATATTGGACGAGTTAAAGACCTCGAAGAAGTTGAAAACTCAGTCATTGGTAGCTCGTTAGGAATACCAGTGAAAATAAAAGATGTGGCCGAAGTTCGTTTTGGACCGAGGGTCAAGCGTGGGGACGCCAGTGTTAACGCTAGTCCTGCTGTCATTCTTAGTGTTCAAAAACAGCCTGGTGGCTCAACAATTGATTTAACTGAAATTATCGGGCGGGAGCTTGATTCGATACAATCGTCATTACCCAAAGGGGTCAAAATAAATCGAGAGCTATTCAAACAAGCTGATTTTATCAAACATTCTGTCGTTAACGTACAAGAAGCTTTACGTGATGGCGCTATCCTTGTGGCAATCATACTTTTTTTATTCTTGATGAATTTTAGAACCACCTTTATCACTTTGACTGCGATTCCGCTCTCTTTTGTGCTCACAGGAATTGTTTTTCATTGGTTCGGTCTGAATATAAACACAATGACTTTGGGGGGACTCGCTGTAGCCATTGGTGAACTTGTTGATGATGCCATAGTGGATGTGGAAAACGTTTATCGGCGTCTCCGCGAAAATCGACATCTTACTGAGCCACTTTCTCCCCTCAGAGTTATTTTAAACGCCAGTAGTGAAGTGAGAAACTCCATCGTTTTTGCAACGATCATAGTGGTTCTTGTATTTTTACCACTTTTCTCGATGGGTGGGATTGAAGGAAAGTTTTTTGCCCCTCTGGGAATTGGGTATATTGTTTCCTTGATAGCGTCCCTGGTGGTTTCACTCACGGTCACTCCAGCAATGTGTTCTTATTTGTTACCTAAAATGAAATCGATGGATCACACAGATGATGGGCCATTGGTACGATTTTTAAAAAAATGGGATGAAAAAATACTTCGACGGGCCATTGAAAAACCAAAATTGGTTATTGGGTCAGTTGTGATTCTTTTTGTCGCCGCCGTTGCTTTGATTCCTTTTATGGGAAGAGAGTTTTTGCCGAAATTTAACGAAGGTACGGCTATGATTTCGGTGATCTTGCCACCGGGTGTTTCGTTGCAACATTCAAATGACGTCGGAACTCTGGCTGAAAAAATTATTTTATCTGTGCCAGAAGTTAAATTTGTAGCACGGAGAACCGGGCGTGCTGAGCTTGATGAACATGCCGAAGGTGTCCACAATAGTGAAATTGATGTGGATTTTAAAGAAGGTGGCAGACACCGAGATCTTGTACTCAGCGAGATTCGTGAAAAGTTAGAAAAAGAGCTTCCTGAAGGCACTATGATCAATCTTGGTCAACCCATCTCCCACCAGCTGGATCACATGCTTTCAGGGGTCAAAGCGCAAATCGCGATAAAAATATTTGGCACAGATATCAAAACCTCCCGAGCCCTATCGGCAAAAGTTTATAAAGCGATTAAAGATGTAAATGGTTTAGTAGATCTTCAAATTGAACAGCAAGTTTTGATTCCTAAGATAAAAGTTTATTTCTTCAGAGAAGAGGTGCTTAAATACAATATGGTAGTTGGTGAACTGGCATCTCAGCTTGAAATGGCACTCCAGGGAGAAGTTGTTGCTCAAGTCCTTGAGGGACAAAAAATTTACGAAGTATTCATGCGATTTGATGATGAGTCTCGTGCCGACCCAGAAAAAATTAAATCCATTGTGATTAAATCAATGCCAGATGGTTCAAAAGTCACTTTAGGTCAAGTCGCTGATGTGTACGAAACAACTGGACCTAATATGATTAACAGAGAAAATATGCAAAGACGAATCGTTGTCCAAGCCAACACTTCAGGACGAGATTTAAACAGTATAATCACGGAAGTTCGTCAAAAGGTTGGTGCTGAGGTAAAGCTTCCAGATGGATATTACATTCAGTATGGGGGACAGTTTGAAAGTCAGCAAAGGGCAAGCCGCCTGATGGTGCTACTTGGAAGTCTTTCAATTATTGGAGTTTTTATTGTTTTATTCAGTCATTTTCGGTCAGCTTTTTTGGCTTTTCAAATAATGCTCAATATCCCGATGGCCTTGATTGGTAGCGTAGTTGCCATTTTTTTATCCGATGGAATTCTTTCAGTGGCGTCAATGGTGGCCTTTGTTACTCTTTGTGGAATTGCTTCTCGAAATGGAATCATGATGATCTCTCACTATCTTCATCTCATGATGGAGGAAAGGCAAAATTTTACAAAAGAAATGGTCATTCGGGGATCTCTTGAAAGACTTGTTCCGGTTCTTATGACCGCGCTCACTGCTATGCTAGCATTAGTTCCGTTAATTCTCGCCAAAGGAGAGCCTGGAAAAGAGATTCTACATCCAGTGGCTGTTGTCATATTTGGAGGGTTATTTAGCTCAACTCTATTAGACATGTGGGTGACACCCACTGTGTTTTATCACTTCAGCAAAAATGCAGCAGAGAAATATCTTTTAAGCCATCAGGAGAAACCCGATGAATTTTAAATGGAACCTTTTATTTACTCTAGCGATTTTTACTTCATCTGGTTCGTATGCGCATGAGGGGCATAGTATACCTGGTGCCTTACCACCAGCCCCTCATGGGGGAAGTGTCCAAGAGGCCGCCCACCTTGAAGAAGAAAATCACGAAGCCTCAGGTCATGAACATAGTGAAGGTGAAGAGAAAAAACACTCAGATAATAAGGAGGAAGTAGAGCTTTTTATCGAGGCAGTTTATGCCAATAAGAAGATTACAATTTACCCTCTTGCAATCTTGCCTAATGATCCAAAATCATTTGTCGAATTATCTCCAAAAAAAGATTTATCCAATATTAAGTTAAAAATAGAAATTCCCAGAACTAAGGCCGTGATCGATTTGATTCCTAAAGTTGAGCCCGAAAGTATGAGCGTGGATTTTGATGCTAAAAAGTTAAATCGATTTATTGTCCATGTCCTAGTAGAGCACCAAAAAGAAGAAAAACTGGCAAAAGTTCAGATTGAGAATTACTGATGAAATTAAAACGAATAATAATTTTATGTTTGATTAGTTTCTTAATTACTAGATTTGGGTACCCTCAAAACAAGGTGCTCGCTTCTAATATCAAAAAGGAAACTTTGGAAAAGGTTGATCTCGCCACTTTGAAACAATTTGCTATCAATCACAATATGGAAATTCAATCCTTAAGACGATTTGTCGATGAATTAAAATCGCAATATGAAAGATCGAAAAGTCCATTTTATCCTCGTTTGAGCCTTGTTACTGGCTTAGAAAATCAATCCGTTACCAGTAAAAGTCAGACCAGCTCTTTAGGATACCTTTCCCTAAATTATAATATTTTTTCTGGATTTGATGATTCTCGAAAGAAGCAGATTGCCAATCTTGAAACCGAAAAAGCGATGATTCTCCTTCAGAGTGCGGAATTTCAAATAGGGCTAGGGGTGGAAAAAGTATTTCATGCTGTTGTCTTCAAAAAAGGAGCACTGGCCTTGAAAACCGAACAGCTTAAAGTGAATGATATCCATCGAAAAATGGCGAACCAAAAGCGATCCGCAGGTATGGCTGTAGAGTCTGATGTTATGGAGTTTGATCTCTCAGACTCATTGATTAAATCCGATATTGTTTTGCTGGAACAAGAACTTGAAGAATCAAAAAGCCAACTAAAAAAGCTACTAGGAGAAGAGATTGGTAGTCAGATTGAACCTGTAGGTGTTTTACGACATGAGCATTTACAAGGGACATTGAAAGATCTTCTTGAAAAGATTGAAGTGTCATCGGAATCAATAATGATCGCTTCAAAAGATTTATCCGTAGCCTCAGTTCAGCGAGGCTCATGGAAATCAAAATGGTTACCAAAAATAGAACTAGAAGGTCAAACAGGATATCTGCCACTTGATCAAAGTGTTGATGGTGGGGTCACGGCACGTGGAATGGTTTTGCTTAAATGGAGCTTTTTCGATGGTTTTGATACGATCTACGAAAAGAAGGAGCAAGAGTACAGTTATTTGAAAAAAGAAGCTTCCTTGAAACAAGTTATTCTTGAAAAAATTAGTGAGGCCGAAATTGCTCACGCAAAGATTCTTTCAATTCAAAAAAGGGTGGACCTAGAAGATAAAAATGAAGGTAGAGCTAAAGCTTATTATGCCTCAGTGACTAATGAATATCGCCGAGGAATAAAGAATTCTTCTGACTTAAAAATAGCGGCAGAGGGACTTTTTGAAGCAAGGCTTCGTCGAGAAAATTTTAAATATGAATTTCTAATTCAGAAACTTGCGCTTGAAAAATCAATTGGAAGCCAAGTAAAAACTGAATTGATAGAAGAATAGAGGTATTAAAATGAAAATCATAAACTATGTTATTTTGATATTGCTGACAAGCCTCAGTGTGAGTGTTGGAGCCGTTGAAATCTCAACATTTGGAACTTATACAGGTGTCTTGAATCATGAAGCTCTTGATAAAGACCAACTGATAAAGCTGCAATTAATCCCCGAACGTGAAATTGAGGGAGGCCTTAAGCTACAGGGCATTTTGACACTTCAGTTCGGCGGATATGATTCGACGGAATACATCTCCTACCACTATCATGATATCGCCTACAACTTTCTGACCGGAGTCTTGACCTTAAATGATGCTAATCAAGAGGTTTATATCCGCGAGGCTACTATTAAAAACAATGTATTTGAAGGGACAGCTTTCTCGTCAATTGGTAAAGTCGGTCATGTTCGCTTGTCAAAAGATAATAGTGTTCTTACGACACAACCATTAGTTGAACCACTCAATGGAGAATATCGCGGCAAATGCGGTGGTGATCCTGCGAGTCTTCAATTGTATACTTATCGCTCTACGAGTGACAGTAGTCGTTTAGGAAATCCCTATGGGGCCTATGAAGTCAAAGGCCAACTTGGAATGATTGATAAGGTTCTCTGCGTGGGAGAAACTAAGAAATATTGCACGTTTTCAAAATTACAAACGGCTTCTTATGATTTCTTCAGTGGTGGTTTAATTTTAAACGGTGAAACTCAAAATTATAGTTGTAACGTTGATGGAAGCAATATTACGTGTGATAACTGCAAGTTTCAACGGGTCTCAGATGAAATGAATAAACCTCAAAAGCAATATAAAACAGTGAATAAGGATTTGCGAAATGAGTTTAACCTAAAAACTACTAACGCTGAAGGTGATAACTCCATTGCAGGGGTTTACAATGGCTATCTTCATCATGAAAATTTGAATGCATACCAAAGAGTCCAAATTGAAGTTGCTACCTATCAACAGCAAACAGCAAGTGGCCTTACACTTATGATTTCGGCAATTGCAAAATTATATTTTGGAAACTCTGATAGAGAGATTCTAGTTTACAAGTTTACCCCGATTCCCTTTCCGAGCCCTCTAAAGAAAATCTATTTTATCTTATCAAGACCTGACGCTGATGTGGACGCTCTTCTACAGGTTACAGATCTTAAAGGCGGTGTTATTAGTGGCCAATGGAACTCAATTATTTTCGGCAAAGTTGGATCATTTGTCGCAACAAAAAATGGTGATTTGCCGAATCTTGAAGGATTAAGTGTTCTAAGCAGTGTAACCTCAAACTACGAGGAAAATGGTAATTCAAATCACCGTGATTTAGTTTTGGATTTAATAGTAAACAGAGATCGCGCCCCTTTGAACAGTGATAACCCATTTTTTCCGTTAAATATTAAAGGTTGGATATGGAGAAAAAGTGGTGTGATTGCAAAAGAATCCATCATTACGAGTTCATATGATTTTTATACCGGACGTATTGCGCTTCTTTATGGTCAGGACGAAGTCATTGGCGGTGTAATGAAAATGAATTCAACGGCAAAACTCAGAAGGCTCGGTGGTGGTTTTGGTACATTTATGCAAAGCTTTGAGTTGGTTCCCTTCAAAAAGAAGGATTAACAATTAGTAGTGTAAATTAGTATACCACTCCAGGGAAAACGTTAGAGGGGGAAGCTTGATGGAGTCATTTTCATTTTTTTCCCTTTCCAGGATTGGAATGACAGGCACAAGAATCCCCCTTCGCTGCATTTGATAGGGATTTTACAATACCGCAATCTTTTGCTGCACCAGTTTCAGGGCATAGACCCGCTAATGTTTTAAGTTGGGATTTGAGACTTTTTAAATTCGAGATTTTTTCTTCTATCAGTTTAAGATTAGCGCAAATGATTTCATTGGCCAACGAACAATCGACGGATTGCCCTTGAATTCCCTTCAAGATTTTGATTTCTTCTAAGCTTAGTCCCAGAGATCGGCAGTGTTGAATAAACTTGACTTCAACCACAGTTTCTTTTGAGTATGATCGATATCCATTTTCCAAACGAGTCGGTTGAGAAATCAACTTTTGGTTTTCATAATAGCGAAGTGTTTCAATATTCATCCCGAGTTGCTTAGCAACTTCATTGCGTAACATTCAGCCCCCCTCATTAAGACTAATTGATTGCCCAATCATGGGCCTTGACTCTGTATCTACTACAGACCTTATGATTATGCAAGAATGAGGGTTAGACATGTCAAAACTCAACAATCCAGACAAACATCAATGCTGCCACCATGAGCAAGCTGAACAATGCCATTTGGCACCTATTATTCCCTCAAGTGCGGAAGTATTGACAACCTTGAAGGTAACTAACATGGACTGTGCCGATGAAATTAAGGCTATCAATGAAGCGCTAAGAATTGACGGTATATATAAAGTTCAAGCTAATCTGATGGCATCCTCAGTGCAGATCGTTCATTCTCCTGAGGTAAAACCCCATTTTTTAAAAAAGAGAATTGAAACTACAGTGGTTCGCGTAGTCAATGAGACACACTCCCAAACTCATGGTCAGAATCGAAATCGTATTTTAATAGTAGCGATTTCCGGTTTATTGCTTTTTGGCGGCTTGGCACTGCAATGGATTTGGCAAATAGCATTTATTGAGAAGATCCTTTTTTTCCTATCTATTCTTTTCGGTGGTAGTCTTGTTTTTCCTAAGGCGATAGCTTCATTAAAAAGAAAATCATTAGACATGAATGTTCTTATGACCATTGCAACAATTGGTGCCGTTGCCGTTCAAGAATTTTCTGAGGCTGCCGCTGTCGTATTCCTGTTTTCTTTATCCGAACTTTTAGAAAGCCAGAGTGTGCAACGTGCTCGTCGGGCGATTACGGAACTGCTCAAAATCGCACCCCAGAAGGCATCTATTGTAGAATCAGACTCAAAAATTTATGAAATTGATGTTTCTCAAGTCCAGTTATCTCAAATCGTTCGTGTTAAAGCTGGAGAAAGTATTCCCCTAGATGGAGTCGTCGTTGCCGGTGAATCAGCAATTAATCAGGCTCCTTTGACAGGAGAATCTATTCCTGTTCTGAAAACTACGGGAGAACCTGTTTTTGCGGGAACAATTAATCAAGAAGGTAGTCTTGATATCAAGGTAACTAAATTATTCTCCGATTCAAAAATATCTCAAGTCTTGAAATTAATTGAAGAAGCGCAAAGCCAAAGGGCAGTTAGTCAAAAGTTTGTCGATAAGTTTGCACAAATATATACCCCAACAGTCATGCTTCTCGCGCTAGTCACATTCGTAATTCCTCCACTTTTATTTCATGGAAGTTGGCATGAATGGTTATATAAAGCACTTGTCTTGCTAGTCATTGCTTGCCCCTGCGCGCTTGTATTATCCACACCCGTATCCCTTGTTTCAAGTTTAACAGCATTGGCGAAGAAAGGGATTTTAGTTAAGGGAGGCGCTATTCTTGAGACCATCGGTAAAATAAAAGCACTAGCTATCGATAAAACAGGAACTTTGACGGAAGGAAAACCAACAGTTCTAAAAATTATTCCGGTTAATTCCACATCAGAATTGCAAATTCTTGAAATTGCAAAATCACTCGAAGCTCATTCGACCCACCCTCTGGCGCAAGCTATCGTGCAGTTTGCAGAATCAAAACAAGTCGCAACACAATTGGTTGATAAATTTACAAATGTAACTGGACGAGGCGTGGAAGCTGTAATAAGTGAGCATCACTATTTGCTGGGTAATCACCGCTATGCTCATGAAACAGGAATATGCACTCCTGAGTTGGAACTGATTCTAAAAACCTTAGAAGAACAAGCTCTCTCAGTTGTTGTGGTTGGTCACAAACCTCATGGAGACTGCAATGGAAAAGCTATGGGCGTCATTGCTCTTGGCGATAAAATTAAAGATAATTGTGAGCAAAGTCTTCGTGATTTGCAGAAGGCAGATGTTAAAAATATCGTGGTATTAAGCGGCGACAATCAGAAGACCGTGTCAGCCATTGGAAAACAGCTTGGTCTCAATGAGTTGCATGGTGATCTGTTGCCTGAGGATAAAGTTCAATACATTGAAACCCTGAAAGCTCAGTATCAGACAGTTGCCATGATTGGTGATGGGATCAATGACGCTCCAGCAATGGCTAAATCATCAGTGGGAATTGCGATGGGGTTTGCTGGTTCAGACACAGCGATTGAAACAGCTGACATGACGTTGATGACAGATGATTTAACTGGCATCGCAACTGCTGTCTTGGCTGGGCGAAGAACATTGGGAGTTATTAGGTTTAATATTGCTTTTGCTTTAGTTACAAAAATAGTTTTTTTAGTACTTACTTTCGCAGGATATTCCAACTTATGGCTTGCTGTTGCTGCGGATACCGGAGCATCCATACTAGTCATACTAAATTCTTTAAGATTGTTAAAACTAAAATGATCTATAATGACTGCCAGAGTAAGACCTTCCTAAATGTTGGGTCCTAAGGGGAGGGTGCCTCTCTTAGAAAACAAGAGGCACCCTTTTTAATGAAAGTTATTTACTAATAAATAACTGCAAAAAACTAGAACATGGTGTAATTGAGAACTCCTCCCAATGATGATGTCTTTCTTTCAGGTTTTATAGCCGAAATTTCAATATATGGAGAAAAGGACAGTTCTTTATTCAGGTTTAGAGTCAATCCCGGATAAGCAGAGACTCCATAATCAGTGCCCTGATTCTTCTTGTAAGTCATCGATGGATTGACGGCAAGATCGATACTCAATAACGGGTTTATTTTGTAACTACTGGAAAAATAGTGGCTTAATGCAAGTGTCTTCTGCCCATCAGTCACGCTTTTATTGAAATAAAATTTTGGAATCAATAGATAAAGTAAACTCAAGTTACCCACATCGAATGATGTAATTAATCTGGGAGCAAGAGCACCAGTTGAATTTTCCATTTTTGATTTTTCGCTCACAGGAATATAATAAAGAACGTCTCCGTTAATCTTAAAACCGTTATTATTTTTGTAAAATGCTGGATAGCTCAATTTAAAATAAGGATCACTCATTGAGTAAGCTGGTTCAGTATTGTTAAAATTTGAATCTGGTCTTGCTGTAAACGAAAGGCCCCAATCCGGCGTAAATTTGTGTTTTAAAGTTAAATAGTGATTGATCGACCCGCCACTAGACTCCTCGAATGCGGGACCATTTATGTAGAGACAGGCTCGTAACTTAAAAACTCAAAATATCACTTTATCGCCTCCAGTCATTGAGTTATCCACAGCGCTTCATGTGGATAACTTCCTCGGCCAGGCTTGTGTTTTCTATATTTTTTCGAATAATCATGTTGTTTCTTGTTTTATTTCCATCGCAAAGCTCAGATCCCGCATAAACAAATTTAGATTGAACCCAAGCATCGCCATATGCCCCTTCAAGGCACAGGTCTCCGTTGACCGTGCTCGCGGCTTTGTAAAGTTGTATTTTTTTGACTTCAAATTTGCAATGGACGCTTCGTTTAGAGACCTCTCCCGTCGAGCCATCTCCAATACCTCTGGAGTAACATTCATCTTGCGGAGGCCCTTGGGAAAAATACAAATATTTTCGACTCCAACTTCTTCCAAAAAAGTTATATTCTTTTTCGAGTCGGCTCCTCGATCGTAAATAAAATTTTCGGGAATAGATCCAAGTGTATCTAAAAAATTCATCAAAACTTCGTCTGCAATTTGAGTGTCGGAATCTGCTCCCACTTTTTGACATTGAGTTCCTGTAACATATCCCCCTATGAGACGCGTGATTATCCAGCGTCGACCAAACTCCACTGACTTCCCAGCTTTGCCCTTGGAAATAGCTCGTGCAGATCTTTCCCACAAACTGATTATTTTCTCTTTCGGATGAAAACCTGTGTTCATCCAAATTTTTATTTGAGAAACCATTTGCTCGTAAAAACCGACTTGTTCCTGAACTTGTTTTTCCAAACTTCCTTTTTGCTTCTGCAACTCCTCTTTTGCAAGACGAATCATTTTGCTTATTTGAGTTAACATTTTTTTCGATAACTTCTTTTTCTTTTCCAGAGCTTCCTCTGTTTTTCCCCTCGTAAAAAGTCGTATTGAAGTGAATAGCCCTTGGGCTTTGTTCTTGAGTTTTTCTAAACTCTTTGATGATTGGAGTTTTAACTTTTTCCCAAATCCAAGTATTTTCTCTGCAATGTTTTTCAGATGTCCAACTTCTGTGGGATAAGCAATCGGAGACTCCTGAACTGTCGTATCTGCCGCACAAATTTCGATTCCCGTAAAACCTGAGCCCATTGCAGATCTTAAAACTAATTGATTGAGCTCCTCGCTGCATTTTTTGCCAATGCAATTTCGAAAAGCTTCGATACGCACTCGATCCATGGTTATAGATGTGCCCTCTAGTCCACAAAGAAGCCTGACGCCTGCGTGATAACGAACCATTTCCTCTGTTTGACGATCTGTCCATCCATTCTGAGATTGAGCGATTAGGGCGCCAATATGAGCCCTCAGATTTAACATTCGACCATTGTGAATATCTATTTTTTCTGAACGATATTTGTTTATAATATCTGAGGCTTCGATCCATGGGAAAATCTGAGAGAGAACTCGATATTGAGAATTCTGATTCACATAGACTGAAACTTCTGGTGTTATACTGAATAGGGACGGCTGTTGAATGCCACGCATGTCTGTTGACATTGATCCTCCATGCTTGCTGAAACTGAATATTTTTAAAGATAATATATCGAAAATTAAAATGCATCGCAGAGGAGATTTAATGACTTTCTCTCTGAAAGCAATCGACGTTGCGTCTAAGTTACGAGCCAGTCACTATGTAACTCATATAACTTGCCCCCCAACGGTCACGTGCAAAAAAACTGGAGGGACTTTTTGATGTAATTGAACCTGTGGTAGTTACTGATTCTTGGCCAAACGCTGCTACGTGAGTTAAGAAGAAGATTGATAACACAGATAGTTTTCTTGATGTCTTGTTAATTACTGAATTCATATCAGTTCCTTTTGAAAAAGTTTGAAAGAAAAGAAAAAAGGGTGCCCCAATTTGCTTAAAAAGCAATTTGGGACACAGCCAACTACTGAACTCTTTAGAAATTGCTTCCTCTGAAGCGGAATTCTCTTGCAGTATTAAATTGTTTCGACTGTTCTCGACGAGGAATATCTTCTAACTCCTTAAGAATTTTGAAAGAGGTGACTTTTAAATTTCCTCCCCAAAAAAGGAATCGCGGCGTAATTTCTCCTTCAATTTCAACTTCAAGGATTTTATCCTTTTGGGAGTGAAAATTAACAAGATCCTCACTCTCCACGATATCGAATGACTGGTTGTCGCTGTTGGAAATAAACTCCAAGTTGTGGGATTGGTCAGGGCTATAGTAATGATATCCTCTTTTTTCATTTAGGAGGCCTGTCCATTTCACGGTAGCACTTTCCGAAGCGGCAAAGATTGTCTGACTTAAAATAATTCCAAAAATAAAGGTGATTGATTTAAAATATTGAGATTTCATTGAGTATGTCCTTTTATGAGGTCAATCAGCTTGAACGTGCTGATTAGAGGAATTGGTAACAATCAGTGAATTGAAACCAACTTCACAGTTTTTAGTTAAATAAAGGGATGCGCACTCAGATTCTTGAAATGATCCGGTCGCAAATATTAAATATATTGGAGTTAGGAGGCGTTAAACTTTTGGAGGGCGTTTTTTAAGTTTAGAAGGTGATGAAGTCAGCTCTTTGACCATACTAAAATAATCAAGAGACTTTTCAAATTTCAATTTTTCAAACGGCATTGGAATTTCAAAGCCACAGTGACCTAGATGACAAGAGTGGTAAATAAAAGCATCTGTCGAATGTTCATGCTGAGAGCTAGCGGATAAATCTGTTTGTTTGAGATAGGTGTCTTGATTGTGGGATATGTTGAGACCTAAAATCAACGATACAGGAGATTTTTCAAAAAGATCACTCTCCGGCATTACTGCGTTTGTTAGAGTGACAACTAAAATGAGAATCGAAATTACAATCTTCATCATCTTCTGGATATCTGTAATCCTGCTCTTTGTCAATACTGAGCTCTCAGAATGATTTGGCTAACTGCAAAATGTGAATGAATGCAAATGAATACGGGACTTTAGTAAGAGGAGTGTTCGTTAAAGTAAATAGCAACGGCTCAACTCCTCCATTTTAGTCTGGTTATGAAGCGAAACCTAATCGGATTCCTTTTGCAGATAATTTTCGATTTCATTTGTCTGAAAATAGGTTGAGCCCTTATCAAACGAAATGAGATGACCATCGGCTTCTTCAGTTGAAGTCCACTCGGACCGTGCAAGTTCCCATGCAATTGGGTCCATCTCTTTTAGTATTGAGATCGTGTCAAAACTTGCCCAAGCAACTTGAGTTGTTTCAGGATAGCAACTTTTCATGCACTCTACAAATTCTGACTCAATATCAACTGGCGTAAGTGCTTCTTCTATTATGGCCTGTATGATCCAAGCTGTTCCATACTCACATGAATTACCAGGTAACAGTCACATGAGATCGTCGCTGCCACAAGTTGGGCAAACTCCCAAGTGAGCCTCTTTATAACAAGAGTAACAAAATGGGATTGATTTTTTTAGTGCTATTTTTTTAAGTTGGTCAAAAAGTTCTGAGTTCATTTTAATCTCCGTTAGTTTTGTTTATGTTCGTACTTTCGGGCTTCCTTCACTAATCGGTGAGGAGCCCGAAGTGCGAACAAGGGAGCGGCGGAATAAGTTTCGACCCGACACGCGAATGCGGCAGGACTCATGACAGTCTCGTCATGCTCTTCGAGCGTGCGCTTCTCCAAAGCGAGAGCTGGCGTGATGTCCGTGCGGAGGAGCGAAAGCAGGCTTATGACAGAGAGAGTGGTAATAAAAACTTATGGAATTTAAAATCATTGAAAAGTGATCCAACTTAAAATGAACTTTTAAAAAAGTTCATTTCTGTAGCATGAAATGGAAAAACAAACTTGTTTATTGCGGGCGAGAAGCGAAACGGGAATTCACTGATAAAATCGGATCTGTAAACGTATAGGCTTTTATTTGCATGAGCCATAGCAATTTTTTTCCGAATGGGAGAGCATTGATTCGTAAAAAGTTGCAACTCGCGGTCCAAATGAGTTTCGAATCAATACCAATTATAGGACTCTTAATATAAGTTGAAAGTTAAAGAAAAAAGTTTTTTGATTATGACCAATATGTACGGTAAAGGCCGATAGTTTTTTATCTTTTAAAAATCGATGGTGAACCCCAATTTGATGCCCTTGACTCGTAAACAAGTTTAGCTTGTGCATGGTAGACCCAGCGAGTGAGTGTGTCTAAATTGCCTGTTACCGCAAAACCAATAACGATAGCAACTACCCATTCAAAAAGTTTATCTAAATTCATTTGTTTGGCCTTTCATCTAAATTGTTTAGGCGTTGAATAATGTTATAAACAGTTGGCTGTTTCCAAACATTGCCTTTTCTAGTCTTAACTTTCTTGTCGTTCAATTTGTTTGCGATGGACGTTGGGGATTCACCGCGCCGTCTTAATTGGTCAATCATTTGTAATGTTGGATATTCCTTTGGATCTTTCACTAACGCACCATCAAGGTAGTAGTAACCGAATGGGGGTGGCGCTGAGTTTTTAAATGATTGGCGTAAAACTTCGTTTGAGCTGACAGATTTATTTATTCTTAATGTCACTCCACCCTTAATTAGTAGATCTCTTATCGTTGTATAGGCATATCCCGTCATAGCGGAAATTTCTTTTAAAGAGTGTCCTTTTAAGTAAAGTGGAGCTGTTTGGGCGAAAATATTTTCAATTGAGTCTTCAAAATACTCAGTAAAATCATGTTGTTGCAAAAATTTGCAGGTTGTCGGAAGTGGTCTACCATTTTAAAAGTAACTTTAGATTTTTCCTGCCCGGTTATGCCGGGCAAATCACCAGAAACCCCGACAACATTGCGATCCCCTGCCTCAGTAGAGCTGCCTTCTTGACGATACACAAAATGTAATTTCATTACGCCCGACTCCTCGTCTGGCACAGCTACAATCTTTTCAAACAGCATACGATAGGCCACTTTGATTGCGCTTGGCTCATTCTTACCAAGATAAGCAAGCGCCTTCTCCGCAAGCCGGATTAGGTTTGCACTGTCAATCTTGGCCTCACTAATCTCGCTCAAGGATCTCTCCAAGGCTTCCAATTCATCAGCAACTAGTCTCTTTCTTCTCTCAACATCAATAAGCTTGGCCTTGTACTCAGTTTTAAATGTTTGGATCTCTTGCTCATCAGCACCTTCCAAAAGAAAATCTAACCTACGATCTAAGCGGGCACGCTCATCTTCAGCTTGAATCTGCTGTGCCTGGAGATCTTTAATTTTACCTTTGATAACATTCACATTGCCTAGTTGATTTCGAGCATATTGGGTGATGGAAGAGGCGAACTCCTTAGAACGAGAAACAGTTTTTAAGAGGATCTTGCAAGCCTCTTCTTCAATTGTATCTGCATCAAGTCTCATCTTACTTGTGGGGTTGAAATAATAGCGTTTTCTCTGAGTTTTCCCGTGAGCGCTTGCGCCATGGAAAGTTGATCCATCAGAGGTCTGGATGATTGTTGATAGTAAATACGGATTTGCAGCAACCTTGTTTCGAATCTTTGTTCTCTGATTGATTCTTGTGAAAGTATCTTGAACCTGTTGCCACAACTGAGCATCAATCTGCGCTCCAAATGGTAACTTTACTTTGGTGCATCGGTCGTATGGCATTAAAAAGTCTTGGTCCTTTTTTTGATTTCTTTTATTGTAGTCCCATTCACCAATATATCTATTGTCTGTAAGTAGCCTCCTAAGTGTCGCCATATTAAAATCAAGCCCGCGCTTATCCTTAATGTTCTGCTGATTAAGTTGAAGGAGGGTTGCCTGATAGGATCCAAAGCGGATGAAGCTTTTCATGATTGATTCAACAATCTCTAACTCCTTTTTATTTGGCACATAAACACCTGGAATACTACGACCATCCTTTTTCAAAATATCAAAGCCCAAAATCTTGTGGGAGGAGTTAAACTTTCCTGTTGTTGTAATTGCAGAGTGAACACTCAGTTTCACTCTCTTTTCGTTTTGTCTTGATTCAAATTCGGAAAACGTGGCTAAAATATCAAGCTGCATGATAGAGCTTGGATCATTAGGATTGAAGGGGAAATTTTTAATCATGATCTTGCAATAAGCATCAATGCAAGTTTTGAAGACCTCTTTCCAAAGGGCAACATTTCGAGCAAGTCTGGAAAGTTCTTTTATTACAAGAAACTTGAAGTGACCGCGCTTAATTTGTTCAAGCATCAGTCTAAGCTGTGGTCGATCAGCTCTCCTTCCGGAGATGCCGGCTTCAATGAAGACTTTCGTGATCTTATAGTTGATTTTATCCTGTCTTGATCTTTCCGCAGCTTCGGCAAAAACTATATATGTTTGTTGCTCTAGGCTTCCTTGTTCGTTGATTTGATCTTCAGTTGATATTCTAATTAGGGTCTGTTCGGTAAATAGCCCTAAAATTTAAATCAAAAAAATTATT
>CAZYOE010000064.1:0-23931 GCA_964648725.1 uncultured Pseudobdellovibrionaceae bacterium
GAGAGATGAAGTGAAGGCAACGCAGAAGTTGGACTTTTTCAGCGGAATCTACTTAGTCCAAGCCCTAGTGAACCCTAAGGCTATTTTAGGTCCCACCGAATGCCCGACAATGATTTACATCATAGACCCTAACTTACTATTTTGTTTCAAGAACGGGATTATTCTGCCTTCGAACAATTGATGTTGGGACAACAAGTCTTATTTAGTCTAAATACCAAACAAATTCGATGTCGCGTCGCAAGTAAGGACTGTTTATGCCGTTAAGCTTGTGTGTGACTACTAAAGTCGGGAGGTAAAATGGAAAACGTAAAAGTCTGGATTAGAGGGTTAAGAGGCAAGTTACTAATAATGGTGATTCTGCCAGTGGCGGTGATGATAATGTCAACTATGGTTGCACTTAACGCTCTTAAAGAGCAGAGTTCAAATGCGCAACTTGTCGCCAAGGATCGGATGCCTAAGATTACCACGCTTCTGCGGTTGCGCATCAGCGGCGAAGCTGCGGTACGGTTCCTCTGGGCTACGACTGGATTTGACAATGTTAACATCCGTAAAGTGAAGGCAGAAAATTCTGAAAATAAATTTAAATTCTTTTCCGATGAATACTCTACATTTATAAGTTATCCCAATCTCGATGACAGCATGAAAACCTCCATGAAACTTATGTACGATGACTGGAAGCGGGTGGAAACCATGAGTTTGCAGGCCACTGAGCTGTTGCAACTCGGCAAGAATGATAGCGATAAGGCGGCCAAGTCGATGATCGAAGATAAGATTATTCCCCTCTATCTCAAACAGATCGAGGTCATCGGTCAAAATGAAAAAACTCTGCAGTCTCAAGTAGATCATGCTGTGACCGAATCAGAGGCGGCATCCGCAAAGGCTCAGAGTACTCTCATGAGTATTGGCCTTATGGCAACTCTGGCTCTTTTTCTCATTGGCTTCTTGATTGCTAGTCACTTGGCAAACTCACTTTCAAAAGTTTCGAATCAAGTTCACTCGGCAGGATCTCAGGTTGAAATGGCTGGTGAACAGTTATCAACGGCAAGTCAGGCCCTCTCATCAGGTGCCACAGAGTCTGCCAGCGCCCTTGAAGAAACGGTGGCTTCCCTGGAAGAGCTATCGAGCATTGTGAAGATGAATGCTGATAATGCCAAAGAAGCCGCATCTCTGTCACAGCAAAGCACCCGCTCTGCAGAAGATGGCGAGTCAGAAATTCGTACTCTTATTGGTGCAATGTCTGAGATCTCTGATAGCTCTAAGAAAATTGAAGAGATTATCAATGTGATTGATGATATCGCCTTTCAAACGAATCTCCTGGCCCTCAATGCTGCGGTCGAGGCTGCGCGTGCAGGGGAACAAGGGAAGGGCTTTGCCGTGGTTGCTGAAGCAGTCCGTAATTTAGCCTTACGAAGTGCTTCTGCCGCTAAAGACATTAATACTTTAATTAAAGACTCTGTTAATAAAACGGAAAGAGGCGCTAAAATTGCAGATCTCAGTGGTACCGTCCTCAAAAATATCGTGAGTTCCATTAAAAAGGTCTCTGATCTCAACAGTGAAATCGCCTCTGCGAGTGCCGAACAGGCTCGTGGCATTTCACAAATCAGTAAGGCCATGAACGAACTTGATTCTGCGACGCAAACGAATGTCGCCTCTGCAGAAGAAGTAGCTGCATCCAGTGAAGAGCTATCAGCTCAATCTATTGGCTTGCAGGGAATGGTTCGCGACCTAAAGCAAGTCATTGATGGTGCAATAGCGAACAGTGAAACTCACTCACGATTGGTCGTCAAGGAACCGGTCAAGAAACCAACTCAACTTCGCGTCGTTCCTGGTGGCAAAAAGAACAAGGACTACGGAGGCCGTATGGCAAATGCCGAAAACGTAATTCCCTTCGAAGAGGATTTAGTGCCGATGAAGAAAATTGGCTCAACAGATGAGTTTTAATAACTAACTAGGAGGGAGGAAAGTATGGAAACTCAGACTATTAAACCTAAATCAGGACAATATCTGACCTTTCAAATGAAAGGTCAGACCTATGGGTTTTCAATCGGTATAGTCCAAGAGATCAATCGCATGATGGAAATTACACCGGTTCCAAAAACCAATAAGAGTATCTTGGGCGTAATGAACTTGAGGGGAAAAGTAATTCCGGTGGTGGACTTGAGCCTACAGCTCGGCATGGGCTCATCAGAGCCCTCAAAAAATACCTGCATTATCGTGACGGAGTGTGAATTCGGACCGGTGGGGGTCGTGGTTGATTTTGTTAATAGCGTGATGGAAATCAATGAAGCACAAATCGAAATTTTACCAGTAGTGAGTCAATCTGATCGAACTAATTTTATCATTGGATTAGCTAAAGTTGACAATGCTGTTGTTGTGCTGATGGATATTCTATTGGTGCTGGCCAAAGAAAATCTGATGGGGCTGACTGAACAAATGATTGAGGCGGCCTAATATGAAAACACTACCATTAGTGTCTCAAGCAACTTTATTGATTGTCGATGACGAAGAGAGTCTGCGGTATATCTTAACAGAGTTATTTGAGGCCGATGGCGTAAGGTGTTTGACAGCCCCCGATGGAAGCCAGGGACTTGAAATCATCAGCAAAGAAAATTCAATTGATGCCATCATTTGCGACATCAACATGCCACAAATGGATGGCTTAGCTTTTCTTGAAGCACTCCGCGAAAGAGGCTATAATACGCCCCTGATTTTTTTGACCGGCTATGGCGACCGCAATAGTATCATCAGAGCCTTAAAAAATGGTGCCTTTGATTTTATTGATAAGCCATTTGATTTAAAGAAAATTCATGATTCTGTTTCCGCGGCACTCCTCGTGGGCATGAAACTGAAGAAACTTGAAGATGACTTTCAAAAACAATCACGTGTTACAGATTTGAATACCAATGATAATAGAATCAAGCGTCAACTTCTCCTGATGAAAAGCTTTAGCGAGCGGAGAAAGAAGGCTTTATGACGTCTGATCTCAATATGATTGAATTTCAGAAAGAATTTCTAACTGAGGCCAGATTTTTGATTGAACAATGTGAGGAGTCATTTCTAGGCCTTGAGCGCGACATTGATCGCGATTCAGAATTGGCAAAAATTTATCGAGTCATTCACACTTTTAAAGGGGCTGGTGCGGCCGTTGGGTTTGCTGACATTGCGGAATTCACTCATATTGTGGAAGATGCTCTTTCCACCTTACGCACCAGTTCTTACTTATTAACGGCCGATATTATCACCACTTTACTGAAAGTGGGTGATGCACTAAAGAAAAGAATCAATTATCTCGATACCGGTGAACGTGACTTGTGGGAGATTCGCGAGTTAATGCAAGAAGTTCAGCAGGTGCGCGATAGCCTTAAAGTGCGATCCGAAACTGAAAAGCCCCCAATGAGTCCCTCTCTAAACATTCCTTCAACTCCCATCAAACAGCAGCGCCAGATTGGCGCCCTGACTTCAGGTCAGACCGCCACCGTTAAGGTGGATACCGAGCGCATCGAAAGCGTGCTCGATGCTGTTGGAGAATTAGTGGTTATAAAAAGTCAACTGATGAACGAACTTCATTTTTCAACAGACCAAAGTTCAAAGCTCGGAGGTATTGTTTCATTGCTAGATCGAACCATTCGTGATCTTCAAGATCGAGCCCTCAGTATGCGAATGACTCCTCTCAAGAGCACTTTTCTGAAACTCCAAAGAGTCGTGCGTGACCTCTCGGTGAAGCTTAGCAAACCGGTCGAATTTCAAATGGAAGGGGAGGATGTGGAAATGGATCGAACCATGGTGGAAGTCATGGCGGATCCTCTGATGCATATTATTAGAAACTCTTTAGATCATGGTATTGAAAAGATGCCGGAACGCCTGGCCAAGGGAAAGCCAGAGAAAGGGCTCATTCAATTAAAGGCTAAAGTATTGGGCAGTCGAGTTCTCATTCAAATTAAAGATGACGGTGGTGGAATTCCTCGTGATCGCATCATCAAAAAAGCCATTGAGCGAGGTTTGCTGACTTCGTTAAGTGACGCGGAGACTTTAACTGACAATCAAGTCTATCAGTTTATCTTTGCGGCGGGTTTTTCTACCGCTGAAAAAGTCACAGATGTCTCTGGACGAGGGGTCGGGATGGATGTGGTTAAAACAAACATTGAGAAACTTCGTGGCACCGTTCAGATCGAAAGTATTTTGAATCAAGGGACATCATTGACAGTATCACTGCCATTGACCACTTCAATCACAGACGGTTTATTGGTTAATATCCATAATCATCCTTATGTTTTACCGATTGACTGTATTTTAGAGCTTGTCGATATCAGGCATGCAAAAATCTTTGAAATGAGAGACCAAGGGACAGTGTTAAATTTAAGAGGAAAGATCTTCCCCTTAATTGACTTGAGAGAGATTTTTGCGCGCAGCCATAACGCTTTAGCCAATCAATCGGCCATCGTGATCATTGAAATTCAAGGTAATGCGAAAGCAATTCTCGTTGATCAAGTCTTTGAACAAACTCAAGTGGTGCAGAAACCTCTCCGTGAGTACTTGGTGCCTGAGCGGGCTGGACTTTGCGGGGCTGCCATCCTTGGAGATGGTCGAGTAGCTTTAGTTCTTGACGTGGATTTGCTGATTCGGAACGAGGTGGTTGCGTGAATGACGCAAAAGATTTATTTTATTCTCTGCAGAGAGATCAAAAAGGATTTATGATCCTTAGCGATTACCTCAAAAAGTCCATAGGCATTTCCATGCCACTCAATAATAAAAATTTATGTCTAATGGCCAGTCGTTTGAGCAAAGTGATGCGCGTCTTTAACTTTGTTTCGTACAATCAACTTTATGAGCACCTGCGCAAAGGCGATCATAAAATCCATAATGAATTTCTAATAGCACTAACAACTAATACGACTCATTTCTTTCGTGAACAAAGGCATTTTGAGATTCTATCTCGAGAGCTACCTAGACTCTGCCAATTAGACTCCAAAGATCATGAAATTCGCCTTTGGTGTGCGGCTTCAAGTTCAGGTCAGGAGCCTTACACCATAGCCATGGTCTGTCAGGATTATATGGATCTCCGTGTCGGGTCAGACTACCGGGTATTAGCAACGGATATCGATCTAAATATCTTGGGAAGAGCGGCAGCCGGCTACTACACTGAGAACGAAGTATTAAATATTGATGAAAGTCGCTTAAAAAAATACTTTCAACTTGTTCGATCGAATCAGGGGCGCCTGTATCGTGTGAAGTCCAATCTTGCCAATCGACTCGCGTTTGCACAATTGAATTTAACAGAAACATATTTTCCATTTAAAAAGAAATTTCATGTAGTTTTCGCGCGAAATGTTTTTATCTACTTTGAGAAAGACTTGATTGATCTCATCATTGATCGAATTGCTGATTCGCTCCATTCAGGAGGCTTGTTGTTTCTAGGGCATTCGGAGTCAGGAACGATGCGATCTTCAAAGTTTGAAGTCACTGAGCACGCCGTATATCGGCGGCTTTAGAAAGGGGATTAGTCAATGAGCCATCAAGCTAAAGACCCATTCTTGGAGGATCTGCAACGTCAGACTCTCAATGATTCTCGGCCTTTTTTAGTGAAAGAGGTCACGTTTGTTTCTCCCCCCTCCAAAAAATCGGGAATTTACCTGCTTTGTGCGAATAAAGGACGAAAATTCGCCATCCCCATTGAACAAGTCGATGCCATTGTTCAGCCCTCGAAGATGACAAAAGTTCCGACTGTTCGCCAAGACGTTCTTGGTCTTGTTAACTTAAAAGGGACCATGGTTCCAGTCTTTGATCTTGTAAATATTTTTGGTTTGCCCGATAAACGACGCTACTTAATCAGTTGTAAGGTCAATGACGATCAATTTGCTTTTGAGATTGATGAGGCTGAGCAGGTGATCGAGCTACCAGAATCAACCATGCAGGAAATCGAAATAGTTTCCGCTAAAAAAAACCATCAGTATATTCATCACGTTTCTATTGTTAATGAACAAACCATTTTTATTATTGATCTCAAGGAAGTGGTGGCGTCATGAGTCTCTCTTATTTAGTGGCAGGAAATATTATTATTGGAAGAGAGGAAACAAAGATTGTTACGATCTTGGGGTCCTGCGTGGGTGTTGCCATTGTTGATATGAAGGCGGGCATTGGCGGCCTTAACCATTATCTGTTGCCGAATCCTTTCAACGATGAACCTGATAATGCGCGATATGGGTCTTTTGCCATTCCAGAGTTGATTCGTTTAATTCAGAGCCAAGGTGGTTCACTTAAAGATATGAAAGCCAAGGTTTATGGCGGAGCCCGGTTGCATTATAAACTCAGTGAAACACTCGATGTGGGCCAGTATAATTTGAAAGTAGCTCATGAATACCTGCATAAATTAAAGATCCCTGTCCTTGAACAAAACATCGGCGGCATAAAGGGACGTCGTATTTGTTTGGATATTTCTAATTTTGAAGTTCACCATCAATTTTTGGGATCTGCTCAATCTCAATTCAAGATCGGAGCTTAGTGTGGCCATGAATCGAAAAATTCGCGTCCTCATTGTTGATGATTCTTCCGTCGTGCGTAGCCTGCTGACCAGAATTTTATCGATTGATTCCGAAATCGAAGTCGTGGGGTCCGCTCCAGATCCTTTTGTCGCGAGAGAGAAGCTTATCAGTTTAGAACCGGATGTAATGACTCTCGATATCGAAATGCCTCGCATGGATGGTATTACATTTTTAGAAAAAGTCATGAAACATAAGCCAACTCCCACGGTCATTGTGAGTAGTCTGTCAACCAGCGGATCTGCCAGTGCTCTTCGGGCCTTTGAAGTCGGCGCGGTGGATGTGATTGCGAAACCTGCCATCGATGTCACAAAAGCCCTCAATCAAATCGGTGAACACATCATTCAAACAGTGAAGGCGGCGGCACATGCTAATTTATCAAAGCTAGCTCTGCGAGCCAGCTACCAAAAACAAAACAGTCCAAAGACTAGTTTACGAAGAGGGGAGTCCCTAGCCAAAACAACCCATCAGATACTAGCCATTGGTTCATCCACAGGGGGAACCATAGCGTTAAAAGAGATATTGCCAAATTTACCCGCGGATATCCCTGGGACTTTGATTGTTCAACATATGCCCCCGGTATTTACAAAAGCATTTGCGGAACATTTGCAGGAGCTTTGTCCCTTTGAAGTCAAAGAGGCCGAAGATGGAGATCGCGTGAATCCAGGGCGATGTTTAATTGCGCCAGGAAACTTCCACATGGAGTTGTCTCGAAGTGGTGCTTATTATTATGTGAAACTCCATCAAGAATCAGCCATACATGGTGTCAGACCAGCCGTTGATTATCTGATGTGGTCTGTGGCAAAAGTGGCTGGCACAAATTCCATTGGAGTCATTTTAACTGGAATGGGATCGGATGGTGCTGATGGTCTTTTGCGAATGAAAGAGTCCGGAGCCTATACCATTGCTCAAGATGAGGCATCGAGCGTGGTATTTGGGATGCCGAAACAAGCGATTGATTTAGGGGCTGCTCAAAAGGTTTTACCATTACAAGAGATCAGTCAGGAGCTGATAAAACAGTTTCATGTGCGGACCGTTGCTTAAGAATATCATCATCCGATAAGTTATATTATGTTACATAAACCCTTCGTCAGCCCGAGAATTCGCTCTCAAAATGGATAACCAAGCTATTCAGCGGCGAGAATGATGGTGGTTTTTTCATTGCTTTCCTGCCCTGAGCATGACCTCGTTTTTTTTCTTACTCAGTGGCGCTCCATTTTACGCTCTAAATCCGTCACCGTTGTGAATCCGTTCTCATAACGATTGCTCATCAACTCAAAATCCATTCCAAGGGCTGTTCTCCTCAAAAACCAGTGTTCCCGAAGCACTTCTGTTTCAACGTCTCCTTGATTCTTCAGGCTGGAGAAAACTAGATAGCGATCGATATTTAATGTTCCCTCTTCTCTATTAGCCTTCCCCCACCACTGGGAGATATCTTTCATCATCTCTTGGAGTCGTAGTTCGAGGGCTCGCCGGTCTTCAGGGGGAATCACTGGCGGCTGGTAGGTCCCCTGGTCGCGATTGTCAACAATCACGCGAGGCTCATCAAAGTTTTTGCAGTAAAAAACCATAGAATAGGATTTGAGATAAATGTTGTTTACTATTTGGTCGGCTTTTTCGGGAACCGAAGTGGAGGAATTCTGATTAAACAAAAGACGAGTGGGAGAGACAATATTTCGGATTCGTTTAGTTTAGTTTTAAAATTTTCGCCCTATCGGACAGTCCATTTGCAATTTCAACGCCGATGGAAATCGGAAAATGGTCGCGTGGGTGCTGAATGTGTTTCGATGTATAGGAAAAACAAAACACAAAATGGCCCTGCCCATACATATCAAAATTGCGGCGGTCAGGTGCCTCTACCCCGATGATAATATTTTATGTTACATCTGGTTTATTGCCTGATTTTACCCTCTTTAAAGTACCATTTTTCCTTATGTTTACGGAACCGACTGAGTTCGTGATGGGTCTGGGTCTGGTTTGTCTTTAAGTCCTGAAAGGTCGCTTTAAATTCCACCATCCCTTTGGTTCCATTGGTTTCTGAATTGAGTATTTCCAGCCCCTTAAACTGCACTGATTTAGCCCATTCCGCGTTCGTTTTGAGATCAAATTGATCACGAGTTTGTGGATCATGAGTTTCCAATAAATAATCCATGTTTTGTTGGGTAAAGGCCGTATATCGCGAGCGCATTAAAGCTTCTGGTGTTGGCGCTGATTCCTTACTTTCAATAAAAAAACCACAGCAATCCTTATAGTCTTTATTGGTTCCACAAATGCACATTGATTTTAGCTCCTTTAAATACCACAGGCTAGATTTGAGTCCGGATTGACATATTTCTCAATCATCAGGAGTAAGTCATTCTTTTTTACGGGCTTTGATAAATAATCCGTGGCTCCGAAAGGTAAACATCGAGCGCGATCCTCCGCCATTGCATTCGGAGCATTTTTTTTGGCTACATCTTAGACGAATACTGGGAACTTAATTATGTTCGATTGCACTTCTATACTTAAGTGACAGCCAGACTTAAGTGGAAGACCTGAAATGCCGATCCATAGGAAGTAATTGTAAGCGATGGAGTCACAATGAGGATTTTGATCTTAGGTGGCCTTGGGATGATAGGACATCAAATCTACTCCCAATTGAGCCAAGAATTTAATCAAGTTAAGGTCTGCATTCGCAAGCCTGCCTCATACGCTTTAAAATTCGGACTCTTCAATCCAGTTCATGTGGTTGATAATGTCGACTTGCTCCATGCTAGAACGCTCGAAGTCACCCTCAAAAATGTAAACCCAGATCTTGTCATTAATTGCGCTGGTAGTACCTTAGCAAAAACGAAAGCTCTGCTACCTTCAGAGATCATTGAGTTGAATGCTTTGTTTCCGCAAAAGATTTACGAATGGTGCATGTCTCATAGTGCTTTTCTCATTCATTTTAGTAATGACGAAGTCTTTTCGGGTCGAGAAGCTCCCTATGATGAGAGTTCGCTTCCTGACTCCAGAACCATTTATGGTCGCGCCAAAGCTTTGGGAGAAATTGACGGTCCCAATTGCTTAACCATCAGATCTTCTTTTTTGGGACCGGAATTAGAAAATTCCACGGAATTATTCTCAAAACTCGCCAGCAACCCCCAGCAGGTTTTGGCGGCTTCGAAGAACCACTTTTATTGTGGCGTAACGACTGTTTATCTTGCCAGAATGGTGGCCGACTTTATTCGTCATGGATTGCCTTTGTCTGGACTCTATCAAGTAGCATCTCAACCTATATCTGAATTCGATCTTTTACACTTATTCAATCGGCAATTTGGATGGGGACTGAAAATTAACGAGATCCCTGGCAACTCAGAAAACCATAAAATTCTCAGCAATCAAAAGTTACTGCAGCATTGGCCCACACCGCCTCCTCGCTGGGCCGATATGCTTTTTGAACTCCAACGGGCGGTGGAACAAAATACCTTTTCGCATAAATCCGCCTAACCATGTTCCTCAGCGACAATTGTCGAAGAAAAACAGTTTTTATTTTGACCCGGTCCGATTTCTTTTTAAAGCTGAGTTAATGAGTAAACTTATTGCGTTTTTTATTTTATCAGTACTATTCCCTTTGAGTTCCGGGGCCCAAGAAAAAATCAAGTTCTATTTTAACAACGAAGACGTGGCAAAGGTTCTTGAGAACTTCTCCAGAGCCTCAGGGCAAAAAATGATTGTTGATCCCGGTGTTCGAGGCAAGATCTCTATTTTTAACCCTGATTCGGTTGAGCTTTCAGAGGCTTTTAATCAAGTTTCCAAAGCCCTGGCCATCAATGGATACGCAATTATTCATGAGGGAGAGACTTTGATTGTTCGGCCAGTCCGGCAAGTACAACGAAGTCTAATAGAAGTCGGCTCTGAGCTTCCGAATCCAAAACCGGAGCGTCTTTTTTCCTGGATTGTTACACTTAAAAACATTCCCATCAGCATCGTGACAAAAGACTTAAAAATCCTGTTGTCAAAAGATGGTGAGATGTCACCATTAAAAGCGAACAACCAAATTATTTTTGTCGATTGGCTCAGTAATCTCTATCGTGTGCGCGAAATTCTAAAGCAAATTGATGTGCCTAAAAATCCGGAAGCTGAAAAAATGCTTGAAGACTACGTCAAAGCCAATAAAACTAAAAAATAGAAGGTCCCCGTTGCCCGCAAAAAAGCCTGGCTATTCGCCTTAAACTCAGGTTAAAAGAGAACCATGCAACAGGAAATTTCCACTCATATTATTTATTCCGACGGTGCTTGTTCGGGAAACCCAGGCATTGGTGGCTGGGCTTTTATCCATTTATCAAAAGAACAAATCGTCACTGAAGACTCTGGTTTTAACCCATCTACAACCAATAATCGCATGGAAATGACAGCTGCTCTTGAGGGTCTCCGGAGAGTTCCAGTGGGAGACTCTGTGATTGTGTTGACCGATTCGGTTTACCTGATCCGCGGTATTACTCAGTGGATTTTTGGCTGGCAGAAACGCGGTTGGAAAAATGCCGAAGGAGCTGACATCCTTAATAAAGATCTATGGGAACAACTGGCAAAGGTTTGTCGGGGTAAAAAAATTGATTGGCGGTATATTCCTGGCCATAGTGGATTTGCAGGCAACGAACGGGTCGATGAATTGGCTGTCGCGCAGTCTCTGAAACGGCCATTAAAGGGATATTCTGGACCTTTGAATCATTATCGAATAGGTATCACTCCCCTTCCTGAAAAAGTACCTTTGCCAGAAATGAAAAAAATGAATGGCGGCGCCAAAAATAAAACCGCCGTTTTCTATTTAAGCTTGGTCAACGGCGTTTTAGAGAATCACTCCTCATGGGATCTATGTCAGGCGCGGGTGAAGGGCGTCTCGCAGGCCCGCTTTAAAAAAGTAACTTCAGAGTTAGAAGCTATGGAAGTGATCAAGTCTTGGGGGCTTGATCCAAGCAAACAGGCTCTGAAGAGGTAAGCTCTAACAATGGATGAGCCACATTAACACCCTCTTCCTTTAAAGCCATAAGGCAGGCGCGAATAACCGCATCAGCAGCCGTCGCATACTTTCCAAAGTCATCTATGTAATAAATGACTTTCACTATTACCCAAGAATCTGAGGGTTCCGATACAAGTGCAATTGGTTTTGGATTTTTAGAAATTTTTTCGACTCTCCCAAGTGCTCTGTTGAGCACTTGAACCACACGTTCCAGGTTTTCAGAATAAGGAATTCGGATGGATTGCGATCGAGCAATGGGAATTTCAGGGCGCGTCCAATTATTAATCTGAGACTGGGCCATAAAGCGGTTAGGAATATTAATGATTTCATCAAATAAACCAACAAGAATAGTTGAGCGCCAAGTGATTTCCAGCACCTGACCAGAAATCTTTTGAATTCCTTGAGTGACCTCAATCCAATCACCAATTTCAAAACTATGATCAATTTGCAGAGCAATTCCAGCGAACAAATTACCCAGCGTGTCTTGAAGGGCTAGACCCAGAATAATCGAGAAGGCCGCAGAGGTCGCCAGCAAGGGCGCCACTTGGATTCCAAAAACAGTTGTTACCAACCAGCCACCAAGAAAAAGAGAGAGTACTAAGGTAAAAATATTTACTAATAAAAGAGGAACTGCCGTTCGCACCGAAGTGAGAAATAAATACTGTAATAATAGAATTCTACATATTTGGATAAAAGTCATACAGCCCGTAACAACAGTCGCTAACCCCAAGTAGGGTAACACCCGCAATAAAACCTGATGCTCTTTCAGTGAATCTGCGGCAGAAAAGGCAGCGAACAATATTGTGAGTGATAAAAGTTGTTTATTTAAGTTTACAAACCGCGTGTGCAGATTTCGATGGCGGTCTTCGGATAATCTTTTTAAGAAGGACTTATAAAAGCCCCATGAAAAAAGCACTAAAACCCAAAGCAGGATGAAAACTTCCCATTGAATGAGGTTTTCGAGAGGAACGAGTATTTGTAACCAAGGCTTATTCATAATTGAAGTCTACCTGGAAATATTCTAAATAAAAACAAGACTGGCAGCTAATCGAGCCTTTCGAACAGTATTGCACACACTTGGCAAAAGCTGTCGTATGAATCCCGACAATTACTCAGAATGTTTACGCGACTTGAAGATATTATGGAAGGAGCCAATGACCAATTTGGCTCATAAGTAACCCTAAAACTCCGCCAACAGCGATCCACTTTAAAGGTGAAGACCAAGCCTTGGAATTACTAGTATTGGCGGCTTTCTGCTCTTCAAGAAAATGAATTCGTGTCTTTAGTTGTTCCATTTCTACTAATAATTCATCCTTTCTAAATCGACTATTGATCTGAGAGCTATGCCAATGGCTGGCTAAAAAAACCTGAGGAGTAAATCCGGGATTTTTTTCTTGAAGAGTTAAATACCATTGAAGGGCCCGAAATACATGCGGTGGTGGTGGGGTTATTTTTTTAGTCCAACGAGTCCATGCTGATGGGTCCACCATTAATAGCTGCGCCATTTTTCGAGCTGAAAGCCCCAGACGAAAACGAATATCCTCCAAATCCCCGATCTGCCTCCGAATAACATCGACTTCAGCTTCATAAGATATCCGATCCATCGTTTTAGACCTTGGACTTTGTGAGTCCGTGTGAAAATCAATCTCTGGGTTGATGCTTGGTTCCATGGCTCTTCTCGCCTCCAATTTAAGCAAACACTATATTGTGAAATACAGCATTTAATAGTAAAGTACATCGATAGACGTTGTATATCAAACAAATGACGTTTAATTGCTTCTAAATAATATTACGTTACAATAGCATTTTTATTTACCACTGCCATCGATGCTTGCTTTTTCAAATTCACCTTAATATTATAGTTATAAGTTTAAGTGTTAAGTCAGTGAATACACGTGTTAAAAATAAATTGGGTTTAGTTATTCGTTAATTTTAATTCTGTTTTTAATATTTGATGCACTGCAAACTCAAATTTTAGGACTAAGAAAAACCACTCGCGAGGATGATGCTATGCGCTACAGTCTAAATAAAAACAAGTACCTCCTCGATCCTGAGGTTCAGTCACTGGAATACCTTTTGAAGCGCCACCAAGATGATGATCTCCGCAATTGTCTCCTCATTTGGATAGGTTTAAGGACAGGCGCACGCGCCCAAGAAATTTTGAATTTGCGAGTTAATGATCTTTCTGCTTACGATCAGGCGATTTTTATTCGCGGACTCAAAGGAAGTAATGATCGGGAGATTCCTGTACCCAAGGATGTTTTTCGACGCATAGAGCTTCATGCAAATTCGCTGGGCAGCCACGATTTGATCTTCGATATTTCTTATCAACGACTCTATCAAATCTGGGAACTATACCGCCCCTGCCGAAAGAGCTTTCACAGCCTAAGACACACTTTTGCCATCAATCTTTATAAAAAGACAAAAGACATTCGCTTGGTGCAAGTGGCTCTTGGTCACCGAAATATCAACAACACGATGGTTTACGCGGATTATGTCTACTCAAAAGAAGAATTAAAGAAGCTCATTTTGTAGACCCAATTCTTAGGGTGCTTTTTATTTAAACCAGGCAATACTAAGGTTGACATTCGCTGCCAGAATCCGTCATGTTTCAATATATTATGAAGAGTTAAGGGGGATTAATGACTTTACCCAATCCGATTAAAGGGCATGTTGCTGTTGTTGATGATGACAATGAAATGCGCAGTATGCTGGAAGATTACTTCAGGGCTCAAGATTATCAAGTTTCGGCATTTAGCTCTGCCTTAGAGGCCCTCGAGAAATTGCGTCCTATAGATCCTCCTGATGTGATTGTCTCTGATATCCGCATGCCCAAAATGGATGGACTTGAGTTTACTGTTAAAATTAAAGAAAAGTTCCCAGAGACATGCGTGATTTTAATCACTGCTTTTGGAAGTATTGAAACAGCAATCGAAGCTATTCGCCGAGGTGCCTACGACTATTTGACAAAGCCGTTTAAACTCGCAGCACTCGAAGTTGTGATCAATCGGGCCATTGGTTATCAAAAACTGAAAAAAGAAAACAAGCAACTGAGAGCAAGTCAGCGCACATCTTATAGCCTCCAGGGTTTGATCGGTAAAAATCCCGCGATGAAGGAAGTTTTCGATATCATGAATCGTGTTGCGCCATCGATGGCCAACATCTTAATTACAGGAGAGGTTGGAACCGGCAAAGAAATGGTGGCGCGAGCGATTCATCATTTGAGTCCTCGATCTGAAAGTCCTTTTGTGGCCATCAATTGCACCTCTATTCCTGAGGCCTTGTTTGAATCAGAACTCTTTGGTCATGTCAAAGGGGCGTTTCCAGGAGCCAGCCACGATAAGAAAGGCCTTTTTGATGAAGGCTACGCTGGAACTTTGTTTGTCGATGAAATTGGTGATTTGGATCCAACCTTACAGGCCAAACTTTTGCGCGCCATCCAAGATCAAAAAATTAAACCCGTGGGGGCTACCGAATATCATGCGATTGATGTGAGAATCATCGCAGCCACTCATAAGGATCTCCGTCAGGCAATTCGACTCAATAATTTCCGGGAAGATCTTTATTATCGCTTGGCGGTCGTTCCAATCAACCTTCCGCCCTTGCGATACCGCCAGGACGATATTCCAGCACTAGCCCAGCATTTTATGGAGAAATATTCTGCCATCAACAATGTTCAACCTAAAACTTTCTCTCCTTCCGCAATGTCGAAACTGATTAACTCTAGATGGGAAGGCAACGTTCGGGAACTCGAAAACGTCATTGAACGCGTGGTGATTCTCTCTAAACACACCGTGATTGACGAAGGCGATATTCAGCTCAACGAGCAGACCGACACGGATAAATTTTTTGGTAAAGCAATCGAATCCTATCCAACTGTCGAAGATTTAGAGAAAAAGTATATCCAATATATTCTCACTAAAACCGGTGGTAAAAAGGAAAAGGCAGCCCAAATTTTAGGAATTAATCGCAGAACACTTTATCGCAAAGAACGCGAATATGGTTTGGTTGATGATACGGCAAATCCAAATGATGAAGACTTGGATCACGATTAAAACCAATGACACAACAAGATCTCCTTCAGCAGCTTTCGAATCATAAATACGCGATTGATCAGTCGTCTATCGTCGCGATCACTGATGCTAAAGGGGTGATAACTTACGTTAATGATAAATTCTGTGAGATCTCTGGCTATAGCCGCGAAGAACTTATTGGTGGTACCCATATTATCGTTAATTCGCGCTACCACCCTCCTGAGTTCTTTCAGGAAATGTGGACGACTATTCGATCTGGAAAAGTTTGGACAGGAGAGGTGAGAAACCGCCGCAAGGATGGTCGCAACTATTGGGTCAATACAACTATTGTGCCTTTTTATAACAGCGAGAATGAAATTTTTCAGTTCTTGTCCATCCGTCATGAAATCACCGCACTTAAAGAAGCTCAGCAAGTCATTATTGAGCAGCAAGCGCGACTTGCGGTGGCTTC
Organism: uncultured Pseudobdellovibrionaceae bacterium; assembly: GCA_964648725.1. GTDB lineage: Bacteria > Bdellovibrionota > Bdellovibrionia > Bdellovibrionales > Bdellovibrionaceae > CAUJGP01. The sequence continues at coordinate 16,003 of CAZYOE010000064.1, forward strand.
TAAATTTTCGGCTTTAGGGGAAATGGCCGCAAACTTGACCCATGAAATTAATAATCCCTTAGCCGCAATTCTGGGTCGTTGTGAAATGCTCATTCAGTATTTACAAAAACCTGATTGTGACAAAGAAAATGTTCGGAAGGTGATCGAGACCATTGAATTCACTTCACGCAGGATCGAGAAAATCATCAAGAGCATGCGTAGCTTTTCAGTGGCTCGCGATGGCGACCCGTTTGAGGAAAGTTCACTGGAGGGCCTCATCAATGAAACTTTTGATTTTGTCCAACAGCGTTTTAAAGATTACGGGATTCGATTAGAGACAAATAACATCGATCCGCAATTAAGTATTGAATGTCGTAGCACTGAAATTAGTCAGATTTTATTGAATCTCCTTAATAATGCTTTCGATGAGATTCGCGACTTACCTGAGAAGCGGGTTGAGATTGAGGTCAAGCAGTTTAATGATAAATACGTGCAGATGATAGTGACAGACAGTGGGTCTGGAATCCCTGAACATGTGGCCGTGCGAATTTTTGATCCTTTTTATTCCACCAAAGAAAAGCAGTATGGGACAGGCCTTGGATTGAGTATTTCAAAAGGTTTGATCGAACGCCATGAAGGGACCATTGAACTAGATCGCCTCTGTGTTAATACGCGATTTATTATCACTCTCCCTATTCGTCAATCTCAAAAGAAATCCAAAATTCTACTCGACTAAGCAGACTGAATTTCCATTGAGAAAAACCTGATTTAACTCAATAAAAAAATCGCACAGAGCCAGGTTTCAGAAACATCTGGGTTTATTTGCCTCAGTTTGCCACCTATTCAGTAATACTTTCTAAATGCCGTTGCCTATTTAGCACGTGCAACTCAATCTGATCGAGCACTAATGATGGGAGCTTGAAAAATGTTTGAGAAGAGATCGTGGGCAGAACCTTATAAAATAAAAGTTGTTGAGCCATTAAAGATGACCACTCAGGACGAGCGTCGAAAAGCCCTTGGCGACGCCGGCTACAATACGTTTCTATTAAAATCACAAGACGTTTATATCGACTTACTCACTGATAGTGGAACAAATGCCATGAGTGATTCGCAATGGGCCGGAATGATGATGGGTGACGAGGCTTATGCTGGCAGTGTCAATTACTATCATTTGGAAGATGCTGTTCAAAAAGTTTATGGTTACAAATACCTCATACCCTGTCACCAAGGGCGCGGTGCTGAAAATTTAATTTCTCGAATTTTGATAAAACCCGGCGATTATATTCCCGGCAATATGTACTTTACCACCACCAGAGCTCACCAAGAGCTTAATGGTGGTACCTTTATTGATGTGATCATTGACGAAGCTCATAATCCCGAGGCCGAACTCCCCTTCAAAGGAAATATTGATCTCAAGAAACTCTCAACGATTGTGGATAAGGTCGGGGCCCATAAGGTGCCTTACGTATCAGTGGCTGCCACTGTCAATATGGCGGGAGGACAACCCATTAGTATGGCCAATTTGAAGGAGGTCTATCAGTATTGCCGATCAAAGGGAATCAAAGTGATTCTTGATGCCACTCGTGCCATGGAAAACGCTTATTATATTCAGGTGCGCGAATCTGGTTTTTCCAATAAATCAATGGCCGAAATTTTGCGTGAAATGTGCTCTTACAGTGATGGCTGTACAATGAGTGGAAAGAAGGACTTGCTGGTGAATATCGGAGGGTTTCTTGCTCTCAATGATTGGGATATTTTTGAGGAAGGCAGAAATTTGGTCGTACTCTACGAAGGCCTTCATACCTACGGCGGGTTAGCAGGTCGAGATATGGAAGCAATGGCCCGCGGTATTTATGAAGCGATTCAAGAAGATCATATGCGTGCACGCATCGGGCAAGTTGAATATGTAGGAAAGCATTTAATTGACCAAGGTATCCCAATCGTCAAACCTATTGGTGGGCACGCGATTTTTCTTGATGCAAGAAAATTTTTGCCACACCTCAAGCAAATTAACTTTCCAGCGCAAGCCTTATCTGCGGCACTTTATTTAGAATCAGGAATTCGAACGATGGAACGAGGGATCGTTTCTGCGGGTCGCAATAAGGAAACCGGGGATCACTATTATCCTCAGTTAGAATTAGTCCGTCTGACTTTTCCTCGCAGGGTTTATACACAGGCACATTGTGACGTCACAATTGAAGCAGTCGTTTCACTCTTTGATCGTCGTGAGAAAATTTCAGGATTGCAAATGACCTATGAACCGAAGTATTTGCGGTTTTTTCAGGCTCGATTTGAACCTCTAAACCAAACAGGCTTGCTTTAGATTCCGCTGAAAATGACTAGGAGGCCCTTACTAGATTCTGCTAAAAAAGAGCCAAATTCAAGGCGCCAAGCTTCAGATCGAACGAGGCGTAGTAGGGCGGGGTTTCCCCTCTGTGAAGGGGTGCCCACGTTGAGTGAGAGATGAAGTGAAGGCAACGCAGAAGTTGAGAGAAATGCCTTTGGGAAAGCTTTGAGAATTAAGTGCCTTAAAGTTTTCCTCACCCTCAAGAACTCTTGAACATCTTCTTGACAACACGGTAAATTGACTCAGCTTCTTCTCAAAATAAACAACAAAGAGATCGAAGTTTATAGACAAAAGTAGTTTGATATTGAATTATCAAAAACCAATGAATTCCATTATTACTCATCAAGATCTTGCAGTGGCGAGAGCACTATTTCATCAATCGACAGTGGGCGTGGCTCAAATTAGCAATGACACTGGGCAATTTGTCCGCATCAATCCAAAGTATTGCGAAATCCTTGGATACACCGAATCCGAGCTTCTTCATATGGATTTCCAAACAGTCACTCATGCTGAAGATCTCCACGTTCATCTGGAGAAGTTGAAAAGCCTTCTGGCCGGTGAAATCAGCACTTTTAGTATTACAAAGCGATATTGGAGTAAGAGTGGTTCAATCGTATGGGTCGAACTCACGGTTTCTGCAATGTGGGATCGCGGTGAGCCGCCCAATTTTCATTTAGCGATGGTCAAAGATATCACGGAAAGTATGAATCAAGAATCCCAGCTACGACTCCTCAGAGATATTTATTCGGCCTTGAATTATTGCTCTCAGGCCATTGTACGCTGCAATAATGAAGTGGAGTTGTTTTCTGAAATATGCCGATATGCGGTGGAATTTGGTAAGCTTAGAATGGCATGGGTGGGCCTCATTAATGGTGCTACCCAAATGATTGAGCCTGCGTCTTATTACGGCGATGGATCTAAAGAATACTTAGACAATATTCAGATTTCTATTCGTGCTGACTCCGAACTTGGTCGTGGCCCCACGGGAACATCCATTCGAGAAAACACACCAATCTGGAATCAAGATTATATGACCAACCCGTCCTTAGCCCCTTGGAGGGAACGAGCTCTCAAAGTAGGCTGGCGGTCTTCAGCGGCCCTCCCGATTCATCGCAAGGGCATTCCTGTTGGCGCCCTTATGCTTTATTCCCTCACCAAAGATGCCTTTGATGAGCCGACCAGAAATTTATTGATTGAACTTGCTCATGATATCAGTTTAACCCTCGATAAATTTGATTTACAAAAACAGCTTGTTGCCGCCAAAGAAACGGCTGAGCAAGCTAATCAGGTGAAATCAATATTCCTAGCCAATATGTCACATGAGATAAGAACACCAATGAACGCCATTTTAGGTTTTAGTGAATTAGGAATATCCGAACACTCTCTTCCGCAGATTCAAAGTTTCATGAAAAAAATAAATCTTGCAGCCACTAACTTGTTGGGCATCCTGAATGATATTTTAGATTTTTCAAAAATAACCGCCGATAAATTGACTTTAGAGAGTGTCCCCTTTGATTTAGAAAAAATTCTACAGGAAGTGTTTGAGCTACTTTTGCTTAAAATGGAAAGTAAAGGTCTCAAGTTAAAAATTAAAATCAACGATGATGTGCCCCGAAAACTTGTTGGAGACTCGTTACGAATCCGTCAGATTTTCACAAATCTTATCAACAATGCGATCAAATTTACCTCCGAGGGTGAGATTAATATTCTAGTGAAACTGCTCACAAATTCAAAAGACAAAGTATTTCTTCAGACCACAGTCAGAGATACGGGAATCGGTATGTCAGAAGGACAATTGAAAAATCTCTTTCAGCCCTTTTACCAATGCGATAGCTCCATCACCCGCAAGTTTGGTGGAACCGGACTGGGACTTGTGATTGCCAAGCAATTAGTCCAATCTATGCATGGAACGATTGATTGCCAAAGTACGCCTGGACTGGGAAGTGAATTCACCTTTTCGATGGAACTTCTTAAAGATCACAACTTAGAAGTTAGCGAACCTAGTTCCTATCCTTTGCCACGACTGGCTTCTGCAAAAGGTCGGAATGCAGGTAACTATCGCTCATGATGGGGAAGACGCACTTCAAACCCTACTGAATAATCCAAACCATTTCGATCTTATTTTGATGGATATTCAAATGCCCAAACTGGATGGGTACCGCACCACCCAAGCCATTCGTCAAAATTTGAAATTAAATGATATCCCCATTATCGCCATGACGGCCCATGCAATGAAGGACGAAAAACAGCTTTGCCTTGAATATGGGATGAATGATCACATTGCAAAACCCATCAGTTTGAAGACGCTTTGGGAAGCCCTTAACCGCTGGCTTCCCCCTCCATATCAAAGCGTTTAATCAGGATGAGACTTTATTGATTTTGAGAATTCAGAGGCATTAAGTAGTTGATAGCTTGAATAAGCTGAAGTTGCCCCCACTGGTATTGTTCGAGATAGGAAATTCCTAAATTTAACAAGTTTATTTGTTTTGGATCAATCCGAATCTTAATTTCGCTGGCGGAGGCTGGTTCCCGTTGCTCACTCCATACAGGCGGTTGATTCTCCATGGAGGTGCTGAGTGTAACTCGGCGTAGATCGTGGTTGGGATCAAATATAGAGCTTTGAAAATCAGTCCAATCTACCTTAACTTCATTGGCTTTCAGTTTTTTTGTGATCGGAAATGCGGGCCAAGACTCTGTTTTAGGAAATTCATTGATAGTGAGTGAATATTGACTTTGTCGTTGAGCGGTGGCCAAAGTAAGAGTGTAAACACCCGGCCCCAGGGGTGCTTGCTGACCGAAATATCGTGCAAACCAGATTTTCTGATTGGCGGAGCGTAGGTAAAAATCCTTCTCCTCCAACCGAAAGACTTGCTGTTTATTTTTGTGAAGCACTAAATATTTAATATTTTGTTGATCTTTCAATTGTACTTCAAATTCAATGGAATAACTGATGGGAGAACCATCTTTCTTGTTCGCTGAGCAGATCATGGCCAAAAATTCGACATCCTTTGATTTTTGAAATTGTTGAGTTGGAACAAACCCTCTCCTTCGCGCCATTACTAAATTATCTGTCGCGACTTGCCGAGCTAAAGCTCCAGTTGCGCCATCGTGAACAATGTTAAACATTTGCCTATAGTAAAGATCGTTTTGTCCTTTCAAATAATAGTTCAGGCCCGTTCGAATCGAGTCTTTTACCCGGGAGCCATTTGCAGTGTGATTGTCGCGACAGCTGGCCATTAATATTAGCAAGGCGATCCCGAAAATTCTCGCAATGTTCATCAGCTCACCCTCTTAAAACGATAACCAACGCCTCGAACAGTTTCGAAAAACTCTTCAGGAAACAACTGACGTAATTTCAGAATGTGATTGTCTACGGTTCGGGTATTTGGGTATTCCTCATAACCCCAAACTAAGTTTAAAAGTTCATCGCGACTAAAAACTTTATTGGGATTTTCTACGAAAAGCTTTAACAGCTCGAATTCTTTTTTGGTCAATTCGATGGGGGCTTGATTCCAATGGACTGATCGTTCATTGAGATTCATCGTTATTCCATTAAGGTCAATGATCAGCGCATTGGAGGGATGCGCTATTGACTTTAGGCGACTGCGAATCTGTACACGAATGCGTGCCAACAGTTCTCGTGGCTCAAAGGGTTTTGTCATATAGTCGTTGGCTCCTAATTCCAGCCCAACAACCTTATCAATCAGATCCTGTCTGGCCGTCAAAAGAATCACCGGAAGTCCAACGCAAAAATCTTGTTTCAATAGGTCGATTCCTTGGCCGTCCGGGAGATTCCAATCTAGGATTATCAAATCAGGACGCTCCTCTTTGAGCTTTACCTGTGCTTCTGCCAGGGAATTGGCGGTTTCGACTTCAAACCCCTCATTTATTAGATAGATTCTCAGGGGATCAAGAATATTAAAATCATCTTCAACTAGCAGCAGTTTTTTCATAAGAAAGATCCTTTACATAAAAGCAAAAGCGTGTGGGATGATGAGAACAAGTGAGCTTACCACCCATCATTGTCACGATACGGTTGACGATAGATAATCCTAGGCCTAATCCCTGAGTCCCCTCCACTCTGGAAAACGGCTTCATGATTTCCGACAATGGTTTTTCGAGGAATCCGTGATCTGTAACTTCCACATTTAACATTCCCCTATTCCATTGAATGATTAATTCAACCGGAGGTTGACCATGGATTAAAGCATTTTTTACCAAATTCGTGATGCAGACGCTCAACCAATATGGATCTGAGGTGAATGAGGCATCTTGAGAGAGGACCTGGATCTCTAGCTTTTGCAGATGATCCACTAGGATATCGGTGAAGAAGTCGTTGAGCGAAGGAATAAGGACCTTTCGAAACTGAAAGGACTCACCGGATTGCTGGGATGCTCGCAAATATTGGCCAGAGGCATGGATGATTCGGTAAAGGCGCTGAACTTGAGAGCTCATTCGCAAAAACTCTAATTGCGCATCACTGGGAATGACATCGTAGGCGTTTCGATAGACCTCAAGTGATAATTGCAAACTCGTCACTGGATGGCGCAATTCGTGGGCAATGGTTTGCATCATCAGTTCTTTATCCGCCCAATATTGTTTGCGACTTTGAATCAGGCGATAGCCGAGCCATACAATAATGACCAACAAAAAAACCAGAAGAACTGTGACCATGAGCAAAAAATAATTCGAATTTAAAAATCGACTAACGCTGGCGTTTTCAATTTGATAGTCCAAGCTCTCTGATGAAGTCCTTTTAAGCAAAAAGTGAGGTGTTTCAATGAGGAGTTCTCCAGCAAGCAGACTTTTTAATTGATCTGGCTCTAAGTCTGCAAAAATCGCATTTATTCCCTCAGGGTAAGTACCTTGAAAGATGTCGCGGGTCTCAAGTAAATGGGTTTTATTGAGCATGGTCAAAAGCCAAGTTCTACCTTTGAAAGACGGGCCTCCCGTCTTGAAGGCATGCATGACCCAAGAAGACCCAAGCGGGTGCATGTAGGGACCTTTGATAAAAAAATCGTCAGGGAGCTGAGGGAGTACTTTGCATTTAAATTGGACCCAAAGAAAAAGTTTTTTCGCCTGAGGAGTAAGGTGTTCCGCAATACTTGGGGTCAGACAATTTTCCTCACGGCTCAGGAGTTTCTCGATGATAGGATCAATATTCAATAGAGATGGATAGAAATTAACAGGGTCAATCAGCTCCTTGGAAGCGCGGGAGGACAGAATGTCTTCGATGTTGAGATGTTCGGTCGCAGACCAAAGAGGTTTCCCTAGTAATGTGAGCAAAATAACAAAGATAAGCTGCATTAACTAACATTCTAACTGACGTATCAACTTCAATCAAATCATAGTGTTAGCCCCCCTTTGTAGAAGCCGCTAAAGGCTTAAATCTAGACCCAAGTTTTGGGAATCAACGACTTTCAAACCAAGTAATTTACAATCTTTTAACACAAAAGAGACTTCCATCAGACAAAAGCCAAAGAATTATTGTTTAGTATAAAAGAAACACGGGGCGCTCAATTGGGAGTGCCTCACCCTTTAACAGTTAACAGGAGAACTTTATGACAAAAAAAAGGCTATTTCTAAATATGAGTCTCGTCGCC
>CAZYOE010000065.1:0-2516 GCA_964648725.1 uncultured Pseudobdellovibrionaceae bacterium
GGTGACAAAGTTTATTTAACTGCCCACTTTCTGCAACCCTCCCTGAAACAGGGGGTTATTGATTTCGGCTTCGAGGGTAGCAATATTTTTCGTTGTGACATTTGCATTGGCGTCAAGCTTCGAACCATCCGCTGCATTTCCAGCTTTTAAGTACTGGTCTATAAACTCAAGTTTATTATTTAATTGTTTATTATCTAGTCGAATCATGATTCCCTCCATGAATAAAATAATAGTTTAGATTTTCGTTCGTTTTTAAATTCACTAATTTTTGATTTGTTGTAGAGGAGGTCAGTGGACCCAGATTTGCCTGGTACGGCCCATATTTTAAGTAATCAAGTAGGTTTAAAATCCGCCGACTTACTTGTTGAATTTCGAGCCCGGTGTACAAGGCCGTTTTTAAATTATGGGACTTGATACAATTTAATAGCTCCTCCAAACCTAATTCATCCCATTCGCCTCCAAGAAATAGAACACAGGATATATATTCTCTATATTTCACAAGATCTTTAACTAGTGATCCCAACTTAAGATCTTGACCAGAACTTGAGGACCACAAATCACTTGAATGACATCCGGCACATCTCAACGGGCATCCTGTTATCTGGTACGCTAATGAAATTTCTGTAGGGATCTCTTGAAACACTATCTGACTACTACTATATTTCATGCCACCATTACATGGTATCCACTACAGGTAGTCAATTTACTAAAACAATATCGTCCCGCGTATGATTAGCGTCAGATAGGAGTCTAGCTCGAGACCAACGCAAATCCAATAGCACTAGAAGTAATAATATCTTTAACTAAGGGGCTGATAGAAGGTCATAAGCTGCTCTCCTATGGAATTCAGTATACCCGTAAGGACCGGTATTCTCATGACTCTCGTCACAACAATACTCAGATGTTAAAAACGAATGATACTGATCTAAGTCATAGCTGCTTCATTGCAATTTACCGATAATAGAGACATGACATTTCAAAAGCTTACGGTTACTCTTGCTCCTGGTGCTCCTCAGCAGATCAAGTGGCAAATTACATTTCGATTGGATCACAGTGTTAAGGCGCAAATGAGTTATATTTCAGGAGTTGGCGGAGACGATGGATTTCTAGTACGGACTGCAAAAAATTCCGAATTTATCATTAGCGTAGAGGGATGCTCGCTAAAGCGTTGTCAGCTTTGCCTTGCAAAGCATCAGCTAAAAAGTCACATGCCAACTGTACTATCAGATTTCAATATTGAAAAGAGATTTCATCAGAACTTCTCTCAAGAGGAGGTGGAACAATTATTATTGGGCATTCAAAATACAGAAGGGCTTGTGAGTAATGGCGGAAATTGAACGCCAATTTGAATTTGAAGAATTATTCTTCTCGCGAACTACAGCTAGTGGAGTTATTCAATCTGGTAACTCTGTCTTTCGAAAAATAAGTGCTTTCGATTGGTCAGATTTAATAAATAAACCCCACAGTCTAATCAGGCACCCTGATATGCCGAGGGGCATATTCTTTTTGTTTTGGGAGACACTAAAATCAGGAAAGCCAATAGGTGCTTATGTTAAAAACAAGGCCAAAACTGGAGAGTACTATTGGGTGTATGCCTTAGCATTTCCTATTGAGCAAGGATATCTATCACTTAGACTTAAACCAAGCAGCCATATTTTTCATGAAATCAAAGGTGTCTACGAGAATCTCCTCACCCAAGAGAGTGATAAAAAGCTGAGTCCCAAAGGCTCTATGCTAGTTATCTTAGATCAAATATCTAAACTTGGATTCAACACATATGAGGATTTCATGACAAATTGCCTAGTCGCCGAGCTGACGTCAAGAAACCAAAAACTCATGATATCCGAAAATCCTCTTATGGAAAAGATGGGGACACTTGCCTCAACGGCGACAAGAGTCAACGAATTATCATCTAAAGTGAACACTATATTTGGTCAGTACACAAAAGTTCCACTTAACATGAAGATTTTAGCTTCGCATCTCGGCTCCGATGGAGCATCACTTTCAGTCGTTGCAAATAGATATGAAAAAATGGCAACCGAAATTAAAAATAAAATTTCAGAATTCATTACTCTGACCCCCCAAGTAACTGGGAGTATAAAAGTAAGTCAATTTCAGATTGCCTCATCAATCTTACAAAAGGAAATGATCCATTATTTCGAAAAAGAAAGCGATGTGGGGCCAGTAGATGCCGAATTGGAAATGTCATTCCTTAGGAGCCTCTACAATGCAGGCCTGAGCAAAGCAACATCAGTTGTTAAAACCGCAGAATCAGTTTTAGACCAATTTCGGTCTTCCTGTGAAGAGCTCAAGCAGCTTTCGCTAGGTTTGGAAATTGTACGTCTAACTGGTAAGATTGAAGCATCCAAAATAAACCAACGAATACCCGAAGTGTCTCACCTTCTAGATGAGCTATCTAATTTTAAGTCCTCACTTAGCTTAACTATTAGCGACTTAGACAAGCTGTCGAATTTAATGTACGATCAAGTTTTTGAAATCTCCACCAGATTAAAATA
>CAZYOE010000065.1:2526-23762 GCA_964648725.1 uncultured Pseudobdellovibrionaceae bacterium
TTTTGTTATTACCTCAGTTATTGGCCAACGACAAAGACAGTGTCATTGGTTAATGAGCGAGGTTAAGAATTAAGTCCCAACATTAATAGCTTCACGGCAGCAATCACCATTACAACTCCAAGTACTTTCTGAATTTTATTGTTTGAAAACTTAAATACACCAAAATGGGTACCAACAACTGCACCTAGGATCACAGCAAAGGCCCACAGCACCGATAGTCTGAAATCGAAAAATTGACTTGATTTAAAAATCCCAGCCAAGCCGAAAATTGAATTTGCCAAAACAAAAACGACCGATAAACCTGCGGCCTTTTTGGGATCAGCCCAATTCATCTCTAAAATCAGAGGGGTAAAAAAAATAGCTCCGCCAGTACCCGTAATTCCGGATAGAAACCCAATCACTCCACCCCAAAATAAAGACGCAAACAACGGTGCTTCTTTTATGGGTGCAGAATCGCTTTTTACCGAGCGACTGAGTAAAAGTTTTGAACCGGAAAATAGTAAGACCAAACACAGAGCTAGATAGAAATACTTTTTTTCGATATTTAATTGAGCACCCCAATAAGCTGATGGCATAGAGGTAATTAGAAATGGACCTACAACTTTTAGATTTATTAAACCCGCTTTTTGAAAACGATACAGTCCAATCGAACCTACAACTAGATTCAACATCAAAGAAGTCGGCCTCATTAATACAGGCGCAATATTAAAAAGTGCCATCACCGCAGAATAACCACTAGCGCCCGCGTGACCGACAGAAGAATATACAATCGCCACGACAAAAAACAGTGATGCCATTACAAGGTGATCGGTCTGTACTACATCCATAATTAAATACTTTTGTCCTTTGATCTTTTTTCTTCATGACGCGATCTTTTGTCATTGCTCCATCGGTCCACCTGCAAATTCACTCCCTCGATAGTGATATCCTTACTGCTTGAGCTAGAAAACAGGTTATTACAATCATTTGAAGTCAGCCCTATAACTAACTTTTGACCCTCTGAATAAACGTAAGACATTGATGCAGTTGTGTCGAAGCAAATACTTACTTGAAAAATAAATGATCCGAAAATAAATGACTGTGCCAAGTACTGATCGTTTTTCCAATTTACAATATCTTCTTCATTAAGCCGAATACGAACATCTCTATCGAGTTTGATATTCATAGACACTCCTTTTTGAACACTGAATATTTTTATAATTCATTTTCTGTAGTATTTCCTTGGCCCTCTCTGCTCGAACGCCAACCTTACAAATCAAAACAATCTCAATATCCAATTCAAAGTCAGGAACCCTGCCATTCTCAAGTTCGCTCAGAGGAAGATGAAAGCTTTCTTCAATATGAAACTCGTTCCACTCATTTTTTTCTCTCACATCAACTAAAAGCACAGAGGATTTATAATTACACTCGACTGGATTAATCTCAAAAATTGCGTCCTTGTTGAAAGTTGCTTTATGACATTGACATGTTGGGCGAAGGTTAATTTTAAGACTTCGAAAACTATGATCATAAAAGTTGTAAAAGTTCACTCCACCAACAAGGGGAGTCAATTCGTCTTCTCGACTTATTAGGGCTTTCATCGCCTCCAGGGCTTGAAGGGATCCAATGGTTCCTACGACTGGACCAACTACGCCAGCTTCAGCACAATTCTGAATTTTTGACTTGGGAATTGAAGGGTATAGGCACCGGTAACATGCGCCCTTGGATTTCCAAAAAACACCAACTTGTCCCTCAAACTGAGAAATAGCGCCGTAAATCATTGGCTTGTCATATAAAGCACAGACATCGTTGATTAAAAATTTGCTTTCGAAGTTGTCAGTGCAATCTATGACTAAATCAGATGTGGTGAACAAGTCTAAAGCCAAATATTTACCTAAGAAAACAGGAACAAAACTTACATCCACCTCGTTATTAATCAACTTAATCTTTTGCGATAATATTTTTGCTTTATTTTTTCCGATGTCATTATCAGTAAATAGAATTTGTCGATGCAAATTCGTAATAGTTACTGTATCTCCATCAACAATTTTAATGCCGCCAACCCCCATAGCTGCCAGATATTGAGCCACAGGATGCCCAAGGCCTCCAGCTCCAATGATTAATACTTTTGAGTTTAAAAGCCTCTCCTGACCTGTGCTTCCAATCTGTGGCAAGATGGTTTGTCTAATGTATCGCTGCATTCCAATCCTCCGGCGTATTAAGATTTGCAAAAAAACTTTTTAGCTCTGGCTCAATCTCGTTCACTGCAAGTTCATTAAAAAGATTTTTGAAAGAATTTCGGCGGCCAGTCTCTTTCGACGCTTTGATATCTTCTATAGATTTGAATACCGTGCTTAGATTATTAATGATAAATGGGAGCTGCTGACCGCTAAACTTTGTAATTGGACAATCGCATTTGATCTGAAAGAGCTTTTTTAAGATATCTTCCGTCAAAAGTGGCATGTCAACGGGAACAACTAGAAGAGAGTGATTGCGATTATTTTTAAGTAAATGGTGAAGCACAGAGCGCAGTCCCTCGAGCGGACCTAGGCCAGCCTCAATATCTCTAATATGTGGATACTCAGGACGATCTCCGCTCACAAGGACATGTCCTTTTCCAAGAAGAGCCTCTAACTTTTTAAACTGTATGCGCAATAGGCTTACTCCACCAATTGGCAGCAATGCTTTATCTTGTTTCATGCGGGTGGATTTTCCCCCCGCAAGAATGACCCCTAACATGTTCATGATGATCAACCTTTCTATGCTGACAAAGTGCATGCCCGCGAACCCAATCTGTTTCGCCACTTTTATAATACTCTTTTTTCCAAATTGGAGCGCGAACTTTTATTTCTTCAATAATATATCTTGTTATTCGATAGGCCTCATCGCGGTGTCCTGTCGTCGCAAAGATGGCGACGCTGGCTTCACCCACTTCAACCTTGCCATGTCGATGAACAATTAAAATATTTGCATCGATACACCATTTTTCTTGGGCCTCTTTAGCAATATCAAAAAAGGTCTTTTCACAAAGTGGGATAAAGCAGTCGTATTCCATCTTTATAACGTTTTTTCCCAAATTCAAATTTCTGACAATACCAACAAATGAATTCATTGCTCCGTGACCAAGAGAAGGCTTGAAACCTATGAGCTCATTCATTTCCAGTGGGTTTGTTGTAACTCTGACATCAATCTTACCCATATTAGCCCCCACAAACTGGTGGCAGTAAAGCAAGGTTTTTCAGATCCTTGACCATGTCATCTTCGGCAAGCACTTCGAACTCTGTCGCGAGTGCTGATTCATAAACAAGGTTAGAATCTGTAAAATCAGATGATTGATTCTGAAGCTCGCATTTAACTATTTCTTTAAGCTGGGCAACTGTGAATTGACTCGGAACTTGGACTTTAATGCTTCCGAATGAAACAAATTTTCGAAAAGCTCCAAACAGTCTGATTTCAATTTCATTCATAATGTAAATACCTCCACTTCAGTTCCTTTTTTAACAATTGATCCAGACTCGGGGAAAACAACCCACGCATTCGAACGAATGAGTGGACTCACCATAAAAGAAGCTTGACCTTTTAGGGCCTCAACACTTGTTTTCGGACTTTGAAAATCAACTTTTGCTTTAAAAAAACATTTTAATCCTTCAGGCTTTTTCGTATCAGAATTTAGAATGGCCTTAATTGGCTTTTCAGTAGACCCTAAAAGTAAGAAATCTAGAAACGGTTTTACAAAAAACTTAAAACCAACCGCAGTAGATACTGGGTTTCCAGGCACCCCAAAGATAAAGCGGATTCTACCATTATAGTTAATTGAGGCGAATAAAACGGGCTTACCTGGTCTTATTGCACACTTATGAAAATGAATTTCTGCACCCAAATTTTCAAGCGCAGGTCTTACAAAATCATGAATTCCCATGCTAACGGCTCCCGTACTAATTAGGACATCACATTCATTGTCGAATATACTTTTAAGTTCTTGGATGTACAAATCAGGATCATCTTGAATAATTCCATGATTTCTTATCTTTAAGGAAGAACCTGAGAGCACTGCTTCTAAATAAACACCCGTTGAGTTGCGAATTTGGCCCGGCCTAAGCTCTTTAGTGTCATGAGGAACAATTTCCTTACCTGTTGAGAGTATCCCAACATTAATTGCCTTCTTAACTTTGAGTAGGGAAAACCCCTGAGTTGCAAGCGGCAACAATTGCTCGTTTGATATGCGCATGCCTTTCGTGTATAAGATGTCGCCGATTTTAGTATCTTCTCCGATTCGACGGATGTTATCCCCAATCTGAGGTATTACCTTTAATCGGATGAGCTCATTTCCAGACACATCCTTCTTCTGTTCAGCATCTTCAACTCGAACTACTGAATCAAAATAGGCATCAGGTACAGGCGCTCCTGTCATAATTTGTATTGCACTAAACACTTTTTTTACACTGATGTTTCTGTCACCGGCACTGATCAGTGTTTGAACTGGAATCCAACCTCCTCTTTCTTCATTCGCTTTCTCGAGTGCTGCGACATTGACCGCAAATCCATCCATTGCAGAATTATCAAATGGCGGATTGTTTTCTACAGCAACTAAGTCTTCAGCTAGAATACGGCCGACAGATTGAGGTAATTGCACCGTTTCAGTTTGTGTGAAGGGGAACTTCTCAGACATTTCTTTTAAAATTGCTATGCTCTCGTCGTACATAATCATCGTTAAACTCCTTTATTTCTAGTGATGGGACTCTCCTCGCATCATTCTCACTGCATGAGGTATCAGAGATCCAACACAGTCGAGCCCTTGCTTAACTGCTTTTGGACTACCAGGAAAAAGAACAACAAGGACATTTTTCACAACATAGGCCGATGACCGAGATAACCATGAAGTTTTCGTATATTGAGAACCAAATTGTCTTTGAAGCTCACCAAAGCCAACAAGCTCCTTCGACGAAATATCTTTAATTGTATCAGGCGTGATGTCGCGGTTAGAAATGCCTGTACCACCAGTTAGCAGTAGAACATCGACATTTTTTTCTATAGACTCACTAACAAGCTTTAGAAGAGCTTCAGTTTCATCTGGTATAACTTTGTAGAACTCTTCTTTTCCTGATCTTTTTGAGCAAAACTCTCTTAGAAAAGTGCCAGATTGATCTTCGTAAATACCTTGACTGGCACGGTCGCTAAGAGTTCCTACCGAAAATCTAAGTCCCTGAAAAGAATTGTCACAGGTGAGAGCACTCTCCCGGGTCGGGACCAATTTGGGATGGGTCCACACACCGGATTTTCCTCCTTCTTTTCTTTGCAAGTAGACTTCGGTAATTTCAATAACTGGGTCAACGGCTTTCGCTAAATCGTAGATAGTCAATAAACATACATTTAAGCCGGTGAGAGCCTCCATTTCCACCCCTGTTTTGGCGTTGCAAATGACCTCACAGCTGGCACATACTTCGGATTCTTTTAGGTCAAACCAAATTCTTACTGAGTCTAAAATCAGTGGATGGCAAAGTGGCAATGAATTCGACGTGTTTTTCGCAGCCATAATCCCAGCTACTTCCGCTATGGAAAGAATGTTTCCCTTTGGTGAGTCTCCTTTGAGTATCATTTGCATTGTGACTGGACTCAGACGAATAGTTCCAGTGGCAACGGCCTTACGGCGGGTAGTTTCTTTATCGCCCACATCAATCATTCGAAAGTTTTGTTTCATTTTATCCTCCAATCGCAGAAAGGCTATGCATATTGCCGAATACATTTTGATGCAATCTGTGGCTTTCAGGCTTAAGTTTAAGGGTACTAGCAATCATTTCTTTAAGCTCAAAACAATCATTCGAGTTCTGTAATAAATGGCGAAGCGATACATCTCCCTGACCAAAGAGACAAAGTCGTAGGCCGCCTGTAGACGAAATTCTGAGCCGATTACAAGTCGAACAAAAGTCTTTGCTGTATGGGGATATGAAGCCAATTTTTCCAAGAGACTCTGGTTGGCTGAATTCTTTTGCCGGGCCACTTGTGGGGCCCGATTGCTGAATCTCCCAGCCACCACTCAATAGTTTTTGCTCAAAAGTTGAAACAGGCAGGTGGTGTTTTCTAAAGTATTCTTGATTATCACCAGTCCGCATTAGCTCAATGAATCGAATCGAAATTTGTCGAGATTTAGCAAATTCGAGAAATTCTGGGAATTCTTCGTCGTTCAAATTTTTTAAAAGTACACAATTTATCTTTATACTTTTAAATCCCATATGAATGGAACGATCAATTGATCGTTTAATCGACTCACACTTATCTGTCCCACAAATCAGTTGAAATTTTTCTTTGTTTAATGAATCTAAACTTATATTCAAACAGTCTAATCCTGCATTTTTAAAGCCCTCCAGGTCCGGTTCAAGCCTAAATCCATTTGTGGTCAAAGCCACCTGCGAAATGCCGACTTGACTTTTTAGTGCGTAGATGATTTCAGCCAAATCAGGACGAAGTGAAGGCTCGCCACCCGTGAGACGAATTTTCTCAATACCCATTTCCTTAAAGGCAGTGGCGAGATTAATTATCTCTTCAAGCTTCAAGTTTTTAGTCGAACAGCCTCTGTAGCCATTAGGAAGACAATAACTGCACTTGAAATTGCACTTTTCAGTTAACGAAAGCCTAAGGTATTTAAATTTTCTAGAAAAACTATCTACCAGCATTTTTTTCTCCTTTCCAATCGGGAGGCTATCGAGTTTCCTCTTTAACCTAGGCGAACTCTTGTTCGCGGCCCAATCTCCCTATTGATTTCCAACTTAGGTAACTGAGCTCGGAGTGGAATCTATTTGTTCATCACAACTGACCCACCACAACACATCGTCTCTGGTTCAGTTTGACCAGTGAACCAACTAGCTTTTTCAGGTTGTGCGCCAATTCTTTTGCATTCATTTTTTACGACCATATCAACCCACTCTAAAATGCCTCCATAAAATTCAGAAGTGGCCACGCCATCTCTTTCTAAAATTGCTGGTATAAATCTTCCCAAATGAGAATTCATGAATTTCTTCATTCCATCAGTTACAACTTCACAACCACTGAGATCTTTTGACTCACTTAAGTAAATATACTTCATCATTAGTAGGCTATAGAATTCGAGCTCTACTGATAAGTGATCAACCATATCTTTATCGGCATGACTATCCATTTCAAATCCAAAAGCTCTATAGAATCCCGCGATGTCAGAGAGCTCGGTAGCCTTATACATCGCTCTTTCTCTTCCGTACTCGGTTTCATAAAGGGGATTTAGCGACTTTGAGTGGTCAAAAATTGAAATATACTCTGACCTCAAATCATTTAATGCCGCCACATCAATACATAATACTTCTAATCTATTCTTTAAACTTTCCGGCAGTACAATTGTATCATCTTCCATCAACTCCCTCAGTGCAGACTGAAAGTTACTATCTGGATAGGAGGTGAGAATTGAAGCTAGAACTATTTGGGCAGGTAAAAAGTCGGTATTTAGTAAACTCATATGCTCCTCTTCTAGTTCTCTAAAATATTAAACGGAGTCCACATCATTGTGAGTGACTTGATCGCACCGATTTCTTTTTTTCCGCCCTGCCAAACAGCAAATGCAATATGACTCTTTTTACCGATCATTAGGTTTGATCCATTTTCATAAACTAGGGGTCTTGCGATATAAACCGTCCACTCGCCACCATTCCACTCGCCATATCCTAGTGCTGAATGCGACTCAGACACTGCAGAAGATCCAAAGCCTTCGGCGAATATTTCATCAACTCCAAACTTGGGAAAGGATTGGGGATTTCCTGCGGCAGTTCCCCCTACGAACGATTCCTTTTGTTCTTTAGATGCTTCTTTAAAATTTCCTTTTTGTTTAAAGTCCATGGGATACATGTCGACGGTCATATTAGGATAGATCTGATCAATTGTTTTTTTCCCCTGCTTTGCGTCGACTTGATACTGATATTTCCAGTGAAAAATATGCACAGGATCATCTTTTCCACCCATCATGACAGGTGGAGGTTCTTCGTTATTCTTAATTGGAAATTGAAGTGCTACAGCGTCAGAAAATGTCGCAAGTTTTTCAGACTCACTCACTTCGCTGTCCTTCCATTTCATTCGAAAGACAATCCATTTTCCATCGTGAACAGCAGATACATTAATCAACGATGTTTCCGTACTTTTGGGTTTGGGCGCAATCATTGGTTGTCCCATCAAGTTAACCACTTGATCAGGATCTGCATTTTTCCAAATAGTTTCACTTTTAAAATCTTTAGAAAGATCGCCTGCTACTTTTTTTACGTTAATATCAGCATAACATTTGAGACTGACTAGTGTTAATAAACTGACCAATAGATTTAATTTCATAATAACCTCATGGAGTGTTGTTTCTTGACGTCCCATACTTTTCATCAAAAGCAGGACGAGTGTAAATTTGCTCTGTGACTGGTACATTTATAATCTCGACGCCCTTCTCATCATAAGCGTAGGCAATTCCATTTTTTACGTTAAAGTCGTGAATAATTCTATCGGTGCTTCCCATAAGCACAAGAAGTCCCTGTGCAACAGGATCATCTTTCAATTTGCGATAGGTCTCAATAGCACTATCCACATTCGGACCAAACATCTGAGTAAGATACTCTCTATCTGCATGTATCGGTGGTATGTAATAGATATTTGGTTCCAACCCAAGTTGAGGATAGTATGGTAACGCTAAACCAGTTTTATGTACCAAATAATCTACCGGATTATTTTCTCTTGATTTCCACGGCGGATTAATAAATCCCATGATTCTAATTTTTCCAATACAATTTGTGACACAACGAGGCTGATAACCTTGTTCAACAAATGGATAACATCCAATGCATTTTTCACTAATGCGAGTATGAGCATTATACATTGATTTTTTGTATGGGCAGGCTTTTACACATTCCCCGTATCCTTTGCACCTAGATTGATCAATTAGAACCACTCCGTCTTCTTGTCTTTTGTAAATTGCTTTACGCGGACACGCAGCGAGACAAGCCGGATAGGTGCAGTGTGCACATGTTCTAGGAAGGTAAAAAAACCATTTGTCATGCCGAAGAGAGATATAGTCTCCCTTATTGACTTGCCCTGCACAATCATCTTCTCCATGATTTGGATACATCCAGTCTTGATCTTCTGGTGCAAAATGAGCAGCACGCTCGTGACTTTCAGCGGCCTCAAATATTGTTTTTCCGTAATAAGGCTTTTTCTTCTCCCATTCTTGATGACCAAGTCTCTCAAGAACTTTCACATCCCAGGCCAACGGGTAGGACCCATAGGGTTTTGTCTCGACATTATTCCAAAACATATACTCTTGCCCTTTTCCACTTGTCCAAGTTGTTTTGCATGCGAGAGTACACGTCTGACAAGCAATGCATTTGTTTAGGTCAAATACGATGGCCCATTGTTTTTTGGGTCGATTTTCATCGTAGGGATAGTCCATTTCTCTGTTGATTTGCCAATTTTTTACTTTTGCCATATTTCCTCCGATGTTTTCGACCTAAGATTTTTTCTTTTTCATAAAGCCGCCTTTTAGATACTGCTTCATGGCATTGTTTTCATAGGTTGGTCGAAACCCAAGTTCTGCAGGTCTAAACTTTCCTTTTCCATCTAATCCACCAGCTTCAGCTTTGGTGATTTTCACATAGGCTTCCCTTGGGGCTCCGTTAACACAATGAATGTCGGCTTCAAAACCCTTTCCAATTCCTTGCCCAAACATTGATTTATGAACTAACGTCTCTGTCTGTAGAGTCGGTCTCAACCACGCTCTTGTTGCACTTTGATGACTTCCGTATCTATACATGGCTTGATAATTAGTTTCGGATGATTTTGCTAACCCATCAGGACGAGTCTCATGTCCTTTTACGCTACCAAACGTTGCTCCGTACATATTGTGCCAGGTACGGGCAATGCCTCTTGGTGTTCCCGGGTAATAACGTGCTCTCAAAAGCAAACGTGCGACTTTATATTCATCGGATCCTTTTTTCCAACCACGGAAAGGGCGGTCATCTGGATCGGCGTCAATATAAACATAGTCTCCATCATTTACATCAATAGCCTTAGCATCCAACGGGTTAATGTCGACATATCCTTCGACCACAAACGGCAGTCTTTTATCATGCCTGTACACATCACCAAAAGGACCAAATAAAACAGAATTAAAGTCGGTATCAATCGGTGTCGAATGCGCCCCATGACGATATTTAGGAGTATGATAGACATGCGAGTACTGAAGCTTGAGCTTTAGTGGATGCTCAGACTTAAGCGTCTCACCGACCGTCTTAATAACATTTCTGACCTGTCTTGTTTCGCTGGATAGATCACTTGATGAAAACCCCCAAGATTCTGGACTTGTTGGCCGAATAGCTTCATGTTTTTCGGCCACAATAACATTTGGTTCGTGGTGAGTCGAATCAACAGGCTCACGATAGACCACAAGATTTTCACCGTGTTCAATGAATTCAGGCTCGAACCTGTAGAACTCAAGCCTTCCAGATTTAGTGTGCCAAGGCACCTCACCCAATGCCTGCTCATAAGACGAAATTCGCGGGTAAGTTCTCATGTTCATAAGAGCGGGGACTCCCTTTTTGGCATTAGCATGAAGATCTTCAAACTTGTTCCCACTTAATGAGTCGGATGCGTCAATAATTCGCTGCAAGTATTCTCCAACATCATTATTCCAAACAAATTTAAAACCATCCTCCAATCGAGAATCTCCAATTTGCTTACCGAGGGCCTTTGAAACACCGGCTATAATTTCGATATCTGATTTTGTGTCAAAAATCCTGGGAAGTGGCGTCTCAGGGTAAACCTGAGCAAATGGATTTGTACATGACCCAGTAAGATCTGCCATTTTCGTCTCGGCCCAACTATCACAAGCGTAAACAATATCAGCGTACTCACAAGAACCAGTCCACCACCAGTCGGCGTAAGCAATGAACTCAACTTTTGGTAATGTATTCATAACAACATCGTAATGCCATTTGATATTGCCAATTACAGAGTTTGAATTATTGAGCCACATTAACTTTGTTGGAGTTGGCATATGACCTTCTCCGGTGAACATTTTCTTCCCGATCTTCAACGGGCGCTGTCCATAATTAAAATAGTGAATTGATTCGTAGTGGGAATATTTCTTAATTTTGGGCTTTCCGCCCTTGTTTAAATTCAGATTAAATGGATCTTCTGATGCGTATACTGGTTCGCCACCAATAATTGAAGCTCGGTAGTTACCAGCGTAACTGCCAACATTCCCCCCGGGGAAACCTACATTTCGAGTCAACGCTGCAACTAAGAATATGGCTCGATCTTTTAAATCCGCATTGAAGAATTGATTGGGACCCATACCAGTAGCAAATAAGGTCTTTTCTTTGTTTTCTGAAATCAATTTCGCAAATTTTAAAACACCTTCAACAGGCGCTCCAGTAATTGCGCTTGTTTTAGCAGGTGTAAAGTTTTTATTGAGATACTCACGCATCAAATGAAAGCCAGATCTGACCTTCACACTTTTTCCATCCAAAAGTTTTACTGTCGTTTCGACATTCAGTTTAGGAACAATTCCTAGTTTTTCAAAATTTTTACCGAAATCGTCTCGTGTAATTACTTTCGTTTGCCCACGCTTATCGATGACCACATAGGGTTGGAAGTCTTCCTTCATTGATTCAGATGCGAACTGTTTTAGTTTGTCTTTGGATTTACCACCCTCTTTAACGAATTGAATCGATTTCAAATCTGGTTCAATAAAACCCTTAATGAAATCTTTTGGACGCAGCGGTTCTAGGGTGTCCATTCGAATTAAAAATGGCAGGTCAGTATTTTTGGCAACCCAATCAGCATCATATTGGTTCTTGCTGATAATCACTTGGGCTAAACCCAAAGCAAATGCTGGGTCTGAACCCGGTCGAATAACCACAACCTCATCACACTTAGAAGCAGTGGCACTGTACTCGACAGTTACAGTTGCGATTTTAGCGCCCTTAAGTCTTGCCTCTGTCATCCAATGGGAATCTGGCATTTTCGTAGTTATCCAGTTCATTCCCCAAGGAATGATCAGTTTTGCGTGTTCTGTTGAAAATAAATCAAAGTCATTTGTTTGCGAGCCTGTCACCATTGGGTGACCAGGAGGCAAATCGGTATGCCAGCTATATGAGTCCCAACCCCTTGCCCCATGGGATTTCTCCGGCGAGACATTGCGAAGTTTTGAATCCATTAGTGCTAATAAATTGGCAAATCGATACATCCCAAAGAGTCTAGTTGCACCTAGAAATGCCATGCCACCCCGGAATTTTAGAGTTTGTGTTCCAGATCCCTCCATTGCATGAATCATTTCTTTATCGTAACCTTGCGCTGTTAAATACTTTTCTCCTTGTACTCCGTTATATGTTTTGGCGATATTTTCAATGGCCTGGGCCGAAATTCTATTGATTTCGTCCCAACTGACACGAAGCCACTTATCTTTACCCCTCTGAAAGAATTTGGGATCTGGTTTACCAGTTGTTGCGTCTCTTGGAAATCCAGATTCAACCCAGTCTTTAAATCCTCTGCGAACCATCGGAGCTTTAACCCGGCGATCGCCATAGATTCGCCTTACTAACGAAAGTCCTTTTTGACAGATACGTGGGTCCCATCGATGTGAAGATTGGTTGCCATATAAGTCTTTAGCTTTACCATAACCAAAAGAGGGACCAATTCTTAGTACAACGCCATTTTTAATGTAAGCTCGCAATAGACAGTTATGAGTGTCATTTGGTGCGCATAGAAAGTGATATTCACCGTCAGTCTTAAAGATATCTCGATATACTTTTTCCCAGTCTCGATTTGGATACTGAGCCAACGGGTTATCAATAATTGTTGGCTTGAAATATTTAAGAGGGCCTGCGAATACATTAGTGCTGGCAAGAACGGTCGCGCCAACGGCCGTGCCCTTCAGAAAAGTTCTTCGCGTTAAATCTTTTTTTTGATCAGACATATAAACTCCTCATATGTTGTAAATATCTCCTGTAAATATTGATAACACCGCGGTTTCTGGCCACTCTTCACTCAAGTGTGCCTGCAGAAGGCCGTTGTTGTTTAATGACAGTTTAAAGTTTTTGTTCTTATCTTCACTACGAAGACGGATACCTTCTGGTAGTGACTCAACCGTCAGTATTAGATTTTTAATTTTAATCTTCGCGTTTGTATGAACTGAGAACGCGGCTAAATGGCCAAGCGTGATTACATCCTGGTCATTTGAATTCTCAACACTATTTATTCTACTAGGTACAAGGGCTTTAAAGAAATCTCGTCGTGAATTGTTAATCATGCTCGCTCCCCATAGACTGCAACTGGACTTGCATCTTTTAAATTAAAGAACGGAAATTTTTCTTTAACGAGTTTTTCTAAATGGGATCGATAAATAGTACCTGCGGATCCACACGTTAAATTATCTTTGGGTTCAAGTTTATAGAGAAGGTCTTTTTCAGATAAACCAAGAAATTTGAGGTCAATTTTCATCTCGCTAAATTTTTGCTGGATGACCTCAAGATCTATCTTGAGGCTTTCTGGTAATGCACCCCATTTGTTTGAGTTTGTCCAAATCGCATCAGTTGGGCTCGATTCTTCGTCAAAAAAAACGTCAATGCATTCTTCATCATTGACTGCGACTGTGCTATTTCGAACAAAACCCACTTCGTCGCTGATTCCAACGACCAAACCGTCAATTGATTCTCTCCAATATTGACAATAACGATGACCGATTTGACGGCCGGTAGTACAGCCTTTTCGATTGAGAACTTGTGCCGAAGGTTTTTCTTCCCACGCTCCTTGAAAACATAGAGAACCAAGCTTACCAACGTAAGCGACAAAATCACTTTTTTCCCATACCAAGTTTTTAGATTTTTGGTAGCTTCGCCCAAGATTTCGTGAATTTAAAAAAACTGACTTTAAGAGCTCATCGAATTTTTCTTCTTCTAGATTATTTATCTCTAATAAAAATTCGTCTTCACTAACTCTGCTTTCAAGAGTTTCTCTGAAGGCGCACTCTCGAGCAAGTTTCCATCTTGCACCTAAATCTTGCACTGTGCTTTCTACATTACTTTGGGAATTGTCCATCTCAGCCCTTCTCTCTATTCAAAATCTGGGAATATTCTGAAGCAGAAATATGTCTACTATCAGTTTCTTCACTTTTGATATCGTGAAGCCCTTTTTTAAAATTAGAAATTGTTTTGCCCAAAGCCTGTCCAAGAGAGGGCAGACAACTTGGTCCAAAAAAAAGAAGTGCAATTCCCCCAATAAGTAAAAGTTCTGTCATACCAAGGCCACCCATAGTCACTCCTAATGTTCTCAAGTGGTTTTCACTGTCAGATACTATGGGATTTAAAATTGAATACTTATGATCCAGATCAGTGATGCTTGTAAAGATTGATATTTTTACATGAGGTATTAACATCGTTGATGTGTAAGCGCCTCAGTAAGTCAAATTTACAGAAACTGGTGTAATTGCCATAATAACATCGGCGAAATACGTATTGCTTTGAATTGATGACAGTTGACATACTTTTCAATTGTTCAAAGATGCATTCAAAAAGGCTAGAGGTTTTTAGCCTAGGCTTCTCTTGTTTAGATGATTTTCATCTTATAACTTTTTCACCTGTGTTGAATTGTAAGAATGAAAGGATGCTGGCAAGAGATCCGCGCAGCAGAAGATAGTAGTTGTCACATTTTATTATTTTGTTAATCATGTCAGCAGCATTTATTTCTATATCTAAAAGATCATTAGTAACTTGAGAGAGGGGCTCATTTGATCTGATGATCA
Source organism: uncultured Pseudobdellovibrionaceae bacterium (assembly GCA_964648725.1). Taxonomy (GTDB): domain Bacteria; phylum Bdellovibrionota; class Bdellovibrionia; order Bdellovibrionales; family Bdellovibrionaceae; genus CAUJGP01. The sequence goes on from CAZYOE010000065.1 coordinate 17,300, forward strand.
TATAAAGAGCTAACAAGTTTGTAAGCTGCGAACCTATATCCTGTCCAATCTTTTCAATAGCTCCTTGCTGATGACCTAATTTCATAAAACTAAAACCACCAGCCTCCTTAATTACTTTATTATGCAGTTGCATTACTCTCTCAAACTCACCTTGCTTACCCAAGCTCAATCTAAAGACCTGCTCTTCACCAATTGAGCTAATTGTATCGTTCAAAACTTTACTTAGAATTAAAATGACCTATTGGTCGGCAAGGATCAATTCCTCTCGTCTATTAGGCATTTTGAACTCCCATGAGAATTTTCTTCTTCTGAAATATTACTTATATTTCCATAAATTTATATTTTTTTGCTATTTCTTCCATACATTTCCAATATTTTCTATTTATTATCAATGAAATTAATTAGAATTTTTATTAATTTTCCAAAAAATGATAAAAATTTCCTGTTTTTACTCAAAATTACTTGCCAATAGAACCCCTAAGCGAGACCATCAACAAATCATTCGATGAGTGGAGACTGAAAAAATGGTTACAAAAAGGAAAGTCAATCAATCCCAAGACAAGAATACTAATCCAACAAAAACCAAACTCAAAGGAACCCCTTTTTCAACTGCTGAAGAGCTAAAGAAGGCACAACAGGAAATATTGGAAGAAACTTGGCGCAAGCTCGAAAAAGCTAGGGCCAAGCAAGAGCTTACGAAAAGAGAAGAGTATTCATTTTTTGTTGATACTTTTCGTAAAGGCATGGTTTGCAAATATGGCGAAAAGGATGACAATTTGGTTCGCGTGTCTCTGCAGGAAGACCAGAGTATTAAAATTTCAATTAGTGAGGAAATGAAGACAAAAGAAAATAGCGAACACTTACTTGGTGTCTTAATTGAATCAATGTCTACATCATTTTTATCTAACTACTTAAAAGCGATGGATATCGTAGAAGAGGACAGCGAAGTAGAGGATCAAATGAGAAAAATTAAGAAACGTCTCAAAAATGATGTTTAAGATAATTAATAATAGGTAATCTAAAATAGCTACGAAGGTAAGACTTGGCTTATTAGAAAAACCAACTTAATCATTTCTGGTATAAACAAAAATTATTTTTAAAAACAAAGTTTCACTAATAGGCTAAAGTGGCGGAAATCCGCCATCCAACTCCTTTCCAACACATTGAATTCTCATCTCTAATTTAAAATGATCATGATGCAGTTTTCATTTCTATAGAATTTACATGTAATATTTACGCGAATTGCTCACACAATAGGATCATGATAGAATGCCCTTGTTTTGAATTGCTGAAGAAGCATTTTGTTCATGAATGTAGTGGTTGATCTGGTCGGTTTTAAATTAGAGGGGGAAACTGGGCAATGAAGCACAACATACTTCTTATCGATGATGACCCAGCTTTACGTGAGACAATGAGTGGTTTTTTATCTGATGAAGGTTTTTATGTAAAAGCCGTTTCAAGTGGCGCTGAAGGTGTTGCACTTATTCGACAGCAAACCATCCCATTTTCACTAGGCTTTATTGATTTTCACATGCCCGATATGAATGGAGTGGAAGTTATAAAGCAAATTAGAAATTATAATTCCGAGCTTTCACTACTTGCATTTTCCGGAGATGACTCAATTCAAGTTCACAATGACACGCTTGATTCAGGTGCGATCTTTTTTGTACCAAAAGAAACTGCTGATGAGAAGCTACTTGGGATTGTTCATCGAATTTGTAAGGAAGTTGAGAGAAAAACTAAACCGTTGATTCTATCTGATGAATCAGAAAATTGTAAACTGATTCAACGTGTGGGCATGGCAGGAGGCTCAAAGCAACTGGCTGAAGTTGCAAAGTGTATTTTAAAGATTGGTCCTAGAGCTGAGTCAGTTCTTATACGAGGAGAAAATGGGACAGGAAAGGAAATGATTGCACGTGCCATTCATGATCATTCGCCCAGAAGACTGCAACCTTTTATTGCGATCAACTGCGGAGCCATTTCGGAAAATTTAATTGAAAGTGAGCTCTTCGGCCATGAAAAAGGAGCCTTTACAGGAGCAAATGAATTTAAGGCTGGAAAATTTCAAGCTGCTCATGGCGGTACAATTTTTTTAGATGAAATTGGCGACATGTCGCTAAATCTCCAAGTGAAACTTCTTCGAGTTATTCAAGAACGTGAAATTACCCCAGTCGGATCAAACAACACTAAAAAGATTGATGTACGAATCATTACAGCAACCAATGCTCCACTTGAGGATTTTATTGAACAAAAATTATTTCGTGAAGATTTATTTTATCGCATTAATGTTTTACCAATTACTATTCCACCTCTCAGAGAGCGACCTGAAGATATTCCCTATTTAGGGACTGTTCGGTAAATCCATTTTTGTGATTTTCCATAACTTTTACTTATAGCTTCGTTACTCCTCCTCGCTTTAGCGCCTCAGGCTAGAGCTTCGTCGGAGTGCCTTGCTATAAATAAAACTAATGAAAAATCATCAAAAAGCGATTTACCGAACAGCCCCTATTTAGCCTCAGTCTTTTTAAAAGAGGCCAATAAGAAAGCACTGACATCAAAAATATTATTAGAATCCTCTATAGATCATTTAAAAAAACTCAAATGGGCGGGCAATGTCCGTGAGTTGCAAAATGTGATTTCTTATCTGGTTAATTTTACAGAAGGCCCTCAATTGGATTTAACTCTATTACCATCAGAGACTATTGAAAATAAATACCATGTGAAAAAAACAAAAGACTTTGATTCTTTAAAATTTAAAAATCAAAACTCTGAAAAATCATTAATTGAAGAGGTTTTTAAAAACGCACCGAGTTTATCTGAAGCGGCTAGAGTCCTTGGTATGAAACGAAGTACGTTAAGGGATAAAATAAAAAAATATGGAATTGTATTCATAAAAAGTAAACTAAACCAAGAGGAGGTTTAAATGGCGAAGGGATTTTTGATTTTAGCGATGGCCTTTATAGCAAGTTCGGCAAAAGCTGAAGTTACTTCATTGAACGAACAGCTCACAAATGAGGAGCGTCTACAGATTGCTTTAGCTCTGCACACATTGGCGAAGTATAATGTAATTTTACAAGATGAAAATAAATGCGTTCAATTTAATACTGATATTTTAAAACGAATTCAAAATGAAGGGCTATTAACAAATGATTCTGCAAAATTAATGACCGTTTGTATCGGTGCAGGAAATTAGATAACATGGAATTTAAAAAATCAATACTAGTATTAGTGGTTTTGGTTTGTGCTTTAGGAGGCTATTTTTATATGAAACAAAACAAAGTAAAGTCAAGGACCCTTAGGGTTGCTTTTCCAGCCGACTACAAAGTAGATCACTATGAACCCACTAATATCAGTATTGATTTTGAATACATTTTATTAGAAAATATCTTTTCACCTCTTGTAGAAATGGATGTGAATGGAACTATAATTCCTGGTGTTGCTGAAAAAGTGTTTTGGGATGGTGATGAACTTCATCTTGAAATTAGAAAAAATCTCAAAACACAATCAGGTGCTCCAATCAATATAGAAGATGTGGTTTTCTCTTTAAAAAGATTACTGCTTCTTTCTGGTAATACCCACGGTAATTTTAAAGACCTGGTGTGCAGTGGAGTTGAATTCAAATCTATTGAGCAAGATTGCCCAGGAATAAGAATATCTGATCAAACTCTGATCTTAAAATCATTAAAGAGAAAATCCTTTCTTTTGCCTATGTTAGCTGCGATTGATTTTGCGATTATTCCAAAAGGCAGTGTTAATCAAAAAACACTTGCCATCGAAAATTACAAAGAAACAAGTGGTCCATACTATGTTGAAAGTGATGAAGACAAAGGTCACGTCGTACTGAAGTTAAATAAATACCATTACCATGCTACAACTGATATTGCTGACACTATAATTCTTGTTCCATTTTCCAAAAGGAATTCTAAAGAAAGTTTGAATGCCTTAATAAATAATGAGGTGGATTTATTGACAACAGTAGATGCGGCCAGAGCCGATGAACAAATTTCTGTCGCTAAAGAACATCCTGACTTTGAAAATCATGTCACTCAAAAAATTAGAAGCCATTTATTAGTTTTTACTCAAAAAGGTATTGAATCGCTATCCCAACCCGAACGCAGGTACATTGCACAAAAAGTCAGATTGGCCTTTAATGATATTTATGGAAGCAGTCCAGGATTTGAACCAAGGACTGAGTTTTTTCCAAGCCTTGGCGAAGGCGGATTAAATCCAGAGCAAGAAAAGTTAGTTGCGGATGCTAATAAAGAAGCCGGAATTCAACCTAAAAAGACAATTCGACTTGGACTAATCCGTCGTGGTGGAATTGAGCCTTGGTCTGAGCCAATTAAAAAGTATTTATCAAATACAGATTGTTATTTTGAAGACAATGCTCCTGATTTAAAAAAGAACTTAAATGCAAATGATATTCCTGATGCTTTTATTGTATCCACAGATACCGGATTTATGGAGGATATTGGTCTTATTTCATACTCATTAAATGCTGGCTTATTAGGTCTTACAAAATCTGAAAGAAATGAATGGCTTGCAAACTACATGGCAATTGATGAGAAAAAGGATCGCCTAGTAAAACTTAAAGAACTTCATTTTAATGCTCTTATCACGCCATGGATTGTACCATTAATGGCATCACCATATTCAGCAACAGTTAGAAAACCTTGGAAAATTAAACTCTCTGACCTATATGCGAATAATCAATTATGGTTGATCAAAACAGAATAACCAATTGGTTACTAGATCATAAATCTCAAACTCAGCCAGTCTATACTCAATATGACTGGCCTAAAAGTTATTTGAGTGGAGTTTTTGATTTTGGAGTTTCAATCAATATGAGTGGTATTGAGTCAGAAGGCCGAGGGCTCGCAACAAATCCCGCGTTAGCAATAGAAAAAGCTTCTGCTGAAGCCATTGAAAGATGGATTTGCAAGGCGCTAAATATTTCATCTGTAGGAGTGGCGGTTTCTGGTGAAAAATCTGCAAGAATACACGCTGACTTTGAAGCTTTTGAGCGGTACTATTTAAATGAACATATTCGTTTGAATGTACCTTTGCACTTAATTACCACCGATAACATAAACGAGTCTCAAGATTTGTTAAACTTACTTCGTCAACTTGAAATTCAAAATGAAGACACTAAAGTTTCATTTTATCGAATGAACACCCTAACAGATCAATTTGGAGTTGTTTGCTCTATTGTTAATGATAACGACACAGTTTATGGATTTGCTCTAACAAGCAATTTGGTGTCTGCTTTGCAAAAGTCATTTTTTGAAGCTCTTCCAAATTATGCAGCAATTAAAATTCCATCTCTGCTAAAAGTTGACGAAATCCCATGGCACTTACAAGATTCATTTTTAAATAAATTGAATCCACTTTTAAAAACAGATTTTAACACGACTAAACATCAAATATTTAACCAACCAAAGTTAGCAATTGAAAAAATTGATATTTTTCAATTGCCAGAACTAGTTGGTTGCCCAATTGATCCCATGAGGGTTCATTTACAGGAGTTTGTAAATGATTGAGGGTAATTTAATTATAAATAGCAGCCGAAGTAAAGATATTGTAAAGGAGTTTGAAAGCCGACAGAAAGTGTTTTCACTGCTCGGACTTTTAATTTTACTAGGAATATCAGTAATTGCCAATAACCTTCATCTCCAGTCAGTAGCTCAACAAAGCACCAAGTATGTTTCCAGACTTATTCAGGTTGGAGATTTTCGAGAAGTTGTATTTGTACTTGAGGTTTCATTAGCAGAAAGTTTTAAAACTATAACTTACCAATCAGACAAGCCTGAAAGGTCTTTTTCAATACCATCAATTATAGATTCAAATGAGCAAAAATCATTTTGGCATATTTTTACAACTGAACGCGTGTCCACTGTTGTTCAAAATCCTCTTGCTTCTGGAAGTCCTGACCGAATTGTATTTGAGTATTATCGATTTGGCTTGATGCAGTACGCATTTGCTTTGTGGATGCTGCTGTTGTTGGTATCAATTCCTCAAACAAAAATTGTAAGGCGAAGGCTTATTAAGCAATTTGAAAAGGATCTAATCATTGAGAAGAGTAAAACTCATGAGATTATTTCAGATGAGGTACGTCACAATTTAAGAACTCCCCTGGCTTCACTTATGCGACTCCCTGCAAGGTTACCTGAAAGTATGAGTAAGGATCGAGAACTTTTAAAAACCTCAATTAACCAAATTAAAAAAATAACAGCAGCACTAGATCATAAAAGAACCAACAAACCGCAAGATGAGTCAAGCTCTGACTGCATTTACGATACACTTTGCGGTGCTGTTAATCAGATTGCAAACACCTTGCCCAGCAGCATTTCATTTAACTCAAATATTGATGACTCTCTTGTTTCGGCGAAAGTTCCTCATATTCCGGTAGAAATGCAATTAATTATTGGCAATATAGTTAATAACTCAATGGATGCAATACAAT
>CAZYOE010000066.1:0-13434 GCA_964648725.1 uncultured Pseudobdellovibrionaceae bacterium
TCTGAAAATTCTCGGTCCAACGTGTCGGGTGTTCGTCCCGTATTCAAGTTGGTGCGCCCGTAGGGACTCGAACCCCAAACCCTCAGATCCGAAGTCTGATGCTCTATCCAATTGAGCTACGGACGCATTGATTGATGAATGGTTAAAGCAAGTTATGAAAAAAACGGAGCGAGGGCAAGTTTTTTTCCATCAATCTTGCGATAACTGCTTGCGTAGTCTGCATAAATAATAGCCACTACAAACAGGACCCACGGCTTCCACTTAAAGTGGTCGAACCTTTCGGGTCGCTTTTAACACGGAACTCCACTCAAGAGTGAGAGCATCCATGGCGGCTTCGGCAAATTCCTTTGGATCGATACCAAGGTCTTCCAAGGAACAAGTCTTCACCGGAGTTCCAATGTTGGATACATTCACCGCAAAATGCACCATTGTGGAAACAGCACTTCGAGAAGCGATACTAATAGAAAGCTTGCGATCCCCCCAATAAAGATCGTCTCCGTCACGCACCATACTTTGGGCATCCCCCACTGAAGACAATTCAATCAACAGATCTTTGATGATGGCGGCGAAAATTCGTTGAAGTAAGACTCCCGTAGCCAAATCGCGATCAAAGACCTCCATGATAAAATGAACCATCTCACTGCCAGCAATGGTACTCTCAGCAATAAGATCTTCACCATCAACCATGTGTTCAAAACCGACGTCGCAAGATCCTTTCCAAGAAACCACAGAGTCACCAAGAATACCCCAATTAAGATAAGCAAATAATGGTTTGAGCTGAGTTCCATCATAATGAATGGAATCATCGATCCAAGACGTGTGCATTTTTCCTCCCTCAAAGGCCAGAGAAAATGGTTTATTTACATTCGCCCAAAGACTAGGTCAGTCCCTTTGAATATAAATTTATCTTAAAATGAGACACGAATAAAGGCAAATTAGTACCTTTATCAGGAAGCCCCCTTTCACAAATCTCCAATTTAGACCGATAATACTACAGAGGAGGCAATACCTGCCTTCATTACGAAAGGACTCTTACTATGTCAGTAAATTTCGACATTGCAAATCTCTATCAGTTTCTCACGCAAACACCAGAGGGCGGACTGAGAAAGATGTTAGTTGATGGAAAGCCGATGACAGAGCTGCACTTCAACTTAATGATGAAAGTAGTCAGACACGGAAATGAGCAAGATTTCGTGAAATTTTGCGAAGGCGGAACTTTTCCACCAGTTCGACTTTCACCCAAAGAGCAACCTCTCAAAGAAAGTTTCTGGAATGATTGCTTGAAAACTTTTGGAGCTCGAGGTTTATTACAACCTGGAGGCTCTACGAAAGCGGCCTAATCAGAGGCTTGCTTCAGAATAGATTCGTTTTTATGGTCAAAATCTATACTAAGACAGGCGATCAAGGCATGACTTCATTATTGGGAGGCACGCGCCTCCCGAAGTCTCACCCTCGCCTTCATGCTTATGGCACTATCGATGAACTTAATGCCCACATCGGATTACTGATTTCACATCTGGCTCTGCCAGCCGAAGACTCAATAAAAACTATTTTGTTGCGCATTCAACATGATTTATTTATAGCTGGCGGCTTGCTGGCCTGTGATGAACTGGTTTGGCTTGCCAGACTTCCCCGCCTCACTGAAGTGCCGATCACCCAAATGGAAGAAGAGATCGACCAATGGAATCTCACCCTTCCGCCTTTAAAAAATTTTATCCTTCCAGGCGGAACTCCGGCAGCCCTCCAAGCTCACCTGGCCCGAACGGTTTGCCGACGAGCGGAACGCTGGACCTTGGAAGTGCTCGACCAATCCACCCCTGACTTTCAAAAAGATTATCAGATTGTTATAAAGTATTTAAACCGACTCAGTGACCACCTCTTTGTTTTAAGTCGCTGGCTAAACCATCGAAGTGCAGTACAAGAAACCCCTTGGGTCCCAGCGTGAAGTCGAGTCCTGCTAGTCTTTACTTAAATGTTGGAAGTTCACCTGATAGACTCTAAAGAGTGAAAATAGCTGCGAATAAAGGACAACCTACCCCCTTCATCTTAGAACGTTGGTATCCACTAATCGTGTCGACTTTCGTGGGATACTGTTTGGCCGATCTTGGTGTTTTATACCTCCGTCCGTCCATGCTTCCAACCAAAGCTCCACCAACTAAACAAGCCGCCCCCATCATTGATCACGCGCCTCCTCGGGGTGGCTACAACACTATTACCTCTAAGAATATTTTTAACTGGGATGGCACTATCCCTGATCCGTTAACTCCAAAAGGAGGCACAGCCAAGCCAGGAGCGGAGCAAATTCCTGTTTTGTCGCAATTGCCTCTGAATCTGATCGGTACTATCGTTCACTCCAAACCTGAAAAGTCCGTGGCCAGCATTGAGATGAAGAGCAAAAATCAAACCATCTCCGTCAGAATCAAAGCAGAAATTGAAAATATGGCTGAGATTTTAAAAATTGAACGAAATAAAGTAACCTTTCGTAACTTAAATAATAATCAGTTAGAGTATATTGAGATTCAAGCCAAAGGGAAAATTTCATTTTCTGGGTCCAATGCCGTTACCAAATCATCTGTCGATGAAGAGGTGAAGTCCGTTGCGCCAAATCAGTTCAGTCTAAAGCGGAGTGACGTTCTCAAATATACAAATAACTTAGCCGCACTTCTTCAACAAGCTCGTTCGGCTCCTCACAAAAATCCGCAGACTGGGGAAGTCGACGGATTTACCATTCTCGATTTTCAACCTGGAAGTATTTATGAAAAATTAGGCCTTCAAAGAATGGATGTTTTGAAGTCCGTAAACGGTGAACCAGTGGATAGTCCTGCAAAAGCGATGGAGCTTTATAATGCTCTTAAAAATTCGGACAAAGTGAGCATTTCCATTGATCGAGGCGGAAAATCGGAAGCACTGGATTACTCGATTACTAAATAGCTCTTAAGTTAAGGGGACCTATGAAAAAGTCATGGATGATTTACGCATTGATTCTGATATCAACCAATGGGCGAGCGCAATTTGAGGATAATGACTTTCCACCACCGCCGCCACCACCACCTCCTCCTCCTGGCGGATTTAGCGGTCCTTCTAATTCCATTGGTTCGCCTGAGTCCCGAGGATCGGGAGGCTCTGTTGGTGCCGCAGGTGCTGGAAGTTTTCTACCAAAAGATAAACGCGAAAAACTGGCCCAAGCGAGTGGAGATGAAATCAATGATAAAAACTATCCTGAACTCATTGATAGCTTCGACTATAACAATGCCGAAATTACCGACGTCATTAAAGCGATCAGCGAACTCACAGGAAAAAACTTTATTATTGATCCGGGTGTTCGTGGTAAAATCACGATTATTGCTCCTACTAAAATAACTGTGGCCGAGGCCTATAAAGCTTTTCTCTCTGCCTTAGCCATCAATGGGTATACGGTGGTACCGAGCAATGGCTTTTTCAAAATTAAATCTTCCCGAAACGCGCAAAGAGATAATATTGAGACCTACTCAGGCAACTATTTCCCTAATTCCGATCAGATGATCACTCGGATCATCCATCTGAAGCATATTTCCGCGGAACAAGTTAGCCGCGAATTGCGTATCTTAAACTCAAAAGATGGAGAAGTAACCCCTTTTAACTCCACCAACTCGATCATCCTCTCTGACTACGGATCTAACGTAGAAAGAGTTATGAAGATCATTGGGCAACTGGATGTTCCCGGCTTCGAAGAAAAACTCCACGTTCTTCGGATCAATAATGCTAAAGCCAAAGACATGGCAGAGCTTATCAATAAAATTGTAAACAAAGACTCTAGCTCGAAGGGCGGCGGCGGAAGTTTTTCTGCCGGGGTTCCCCGATTTGGAGGTAGCAGTAGCGGCAGAACAACACAAGGACAAAGTGGTTCCGCCTACTTCATGGTTATTCCTGACGACCGCACAAACTCCCTGATCATTGTTGGCAACACGCAAGGGATTGAGCGAGTCAAAAAACTCGTCGCCCAGTTAGACTTCAAAATTAAAGCCGACGATAATGGCGGCGTTTATGTCTACTATGTTAAAAACGGTGAAGCAGAAAAAATCGCGCAAACGCTCTCAGGTATCGCCAAAGACAGTAAACCATCGAGCTCAGGATCAGGCTTGGGAGGCCCGGGCTCCTTTATTCCACCTGCTCAGCAAGCACAAAGTATTTTTGGTGGCGATGTTAAGGTTACTGCCGATAAAGACACCAACAGTTTAATCATTACCGCCAGCAAACAAGACTATGAAGTAGTTTTGAACCTCTTATCTAAAGTCGACATTCCACGGGATCAAGTTTATGTGGAAACCGTCATTCTTGAAATGCTGATAAACGATGCAGCTGACTGGGGCCTCGGTTATTATCAGTTTGATAAAACGAGTGGTGGCGTTGGCCGACAAGGTTTCAATGGTAACTTGGATCTACAAACTCTTTTAAATCCCATCGCAGGAACGGGGGCGATCCTCAGTTTTGGTAACAATGACGTCTTTGAACTCAAAACACCCACAGGCCAGACCCAAAAAATCAGTTCCTTTGTGGGATTCCTGAACTTCCTGAAAAGTACCGGACGCACCAATGTTCTCTCGACGCCTCAAATTATGGCCCTCGATAATGAAGATTCTGAAATTGAAGTCGGGCAGGAAGTGGCTGTGAGCTTAACTCAAAGTCAAAGTGGGACGGGTCCGAGTCAAACTACCGCTAACTTTAAAGACGCAACGATCAAATTAAAGATCAAGCCCTTTATTTCTCCCGCAAGCGACACCGTGCGAATGAAAATTATTCAGAATATCGCGCAACCCGAGGCCCAGGGACAAATTCCAAACACCCTAACCTTGTCAAAACGATCTATCACCACCAATATCGTAGTGCCGGATGGTGATACTGCGGTGCTAGGGGGCCTCGTTAAAGATTCCGAGCGAGAACGAGTGACAAAAGTACCAATTTTAGGAGATATTCCAATTCTTGGTTGGCTATTTAAGTCGCGAAAAATGGAAAAAGAGAAAACAAATTTAATTGTTTTCATTACACCAAAAATTATTCGCACTCAGGGTGAAAACCATAAGTTAGTGGATAAAAAATTGGATGAACGTTTAAATTTCATCAAACAGAATGGTGGCCGAGATCCTTACGGAAAGAAAATCGATGAATTGCCTCGACAAGCCCGTGGCTTGAAGCCGAACGTCTCGAATTCTGATGTGTCAAAACCCGTCCAGTCAGAAGAAGAACCACCCATTGAGCCTAGCGAGAATGATACCGAATTAAATTTAACCCCAGAAGAACAAGACGGACGAACGGTGGAATAATACCAAACAAAAGGAAATGGTATAGATGGCTTTAGATCTTGCAACGGTTATTCAAAAAGCGACAACTCTCAAAGAGGAACAAATTCGTTACCTTTTAGGCGTTGCTGCTCTTAATTTCAACGGGAACATCAGCCAAGCTCTGGAGCATAAGCAATTTTCCAACGCCGATGATATTGTCAATGAACTTTGTTTACAAATGGGGTTGGAGTTCATTAAAGATATCCCCATCAATGATATCTCCCCCGATCTCGTTAATAATATTCCAATTAATTATTCTAAGAGTCAGTCCTGCCTCCCCTATCGCGATGAAGGCGACATATTAAAGGTCTTAACTTCTAATCCGTTAAACACTAAAGCGTTAGATGATTTGAGAGTGATCTTTAAAAAGAAAATCCGCTTCTTAGTAACGACGCATGCCCGCATTGCTGACGCTATTAATAAAGTTTATGAAAAAAGCACCTCAAACTTAGCGGGTTTGGATGCAATTGATAATGAGGAAAACGTCGACCTTGAAAACCAAGTCGTGGATCTTTTAGATGCCGGTGAAGATGACGCACCCGTCATCAAACTGGTTAACTCGCTTTTATTTAGAGCTGTGAAAGAAAAGGCTTCAGACATTCATATTGAACCTTATGAAAAAGATATGCAGGTGCGGTATCGTATTGATGGGATCCTCATTGATATTTTTAAACCACCTAAAAAACTGCAAAACTCTATCACCTCGCGGGTCAAGGTTATGTCTAACCTTAATATCGCAGAAAAGCGTCTGCCCCAAGATGGTCGAATCCCACTAAAAATTGGCGGTAAGGATATCGACGTGCGGGTAAGCACCGTGCCAACTGCTTTTGGTGAACGGGTTGTTATGCGATTGGCCGACAGATCTAATACCGTTCTCGAGCTCGAACAATTGGGTTTTTCCGAAGACAGCCTGGCAAAGTTTGATGATGTATTAAATAGAACTTACGGAATCCTACTGGTCACTGGACCCACTGGATCTGGTAAATCCACAACGCTTTATGCATCTCTCAATAAAATTAATAAGCCTGATATTAATATCGTTACTATTGAAGACCCAGTGGAACAAAGGATTCATGGAATCGGCCAGATTCCAGTGAATGCAAAGATTGGTTTAACCTTTGGATCAGGTTTAAGAGCGATCCTTCGTCAGGATCCTGAGGTCATTATGGTGGGGGAAATTCGTGACTTGGAAACGGCCGAAATTTCTATCAATGCATCTTTAACTGGTCACTTAGTGCTCTCCACGCTACACACTAACGACTCTGCGGGCGCCTTTCCTCGTATGATTGATATGGGTTGCGAACCATTTTTAATTGCGACTTCACTGCAAGGGGTTATCGCGCAACGTCTGGTGAGAATCTTATGTCCACACTGCCGCATCCCCCACACGCCTACCGAACTTGAGATACAAAGCTTAGGAGTGCCTCGCTCAGTCGTGCTGAATGCCAATATTTGCAAAAAGAATGGCTGCAATCAGTGTAATGGCAAAGGCTATGTGGGACGAACAATTATTGCTGAGTTTATGATGGTTTCTGAAAGCATTCGTTCACTTATTATGCAACGTAAAGACGGGGCGACGATTCGCAAAAAAGCCATCGAAGAAGGCATGCAAACCTTCCGAGATCATGGCGTGCAAAAGGTTCTAAACGGGCTCACGACTCTAGAAGAATTATTTAGTAATACTCAGATGGATTTATAATGTTTCAATTGAGCTTATTTTAAAACCACTTGTCAGGTAAATAAGGATGAGCTCTACTTAGTGTATGCCAGTATTTGAATATAAGGGTCTAGACAGGGCCGGAAAAAACAAAAAAGGTCACATCGATGCGGACAATATTCGCACCGCCCGTGCCAAGCTAAAAAAAGATGGCATTTTTGTCACAGATATCAAAAATAAACAAAAAACTGGCGGTTCCTCTTCCGGGGCCGCAAAAAAACTTACTGGCGGAAAAGTTCCCATACGTGATTTGGCCATGATGGTGCGACAGCTTGCTACTATGCTCAAAGCTAAAATTCCCTTGGTGGACTCTCTCGCGGCTGTTGCCGAGCAAGTTGAAAATCCCACTTTGCAAGAAGCACTTTCAGAGTCTAAAAACCTTGTTAATGAGGGATCGACCTTTTCTAAAACTCTTGAACGATATCCGAAGGTTTTTAACAAAATCTTCGTCTCTATGGCAGAGGCCGGTGAAGCTTCGGGAACTCTTGATACGATCCTCATTCGTCTCGCTGAGTTTACTGAGGCCCAAGATCAGCTCAACAGTAAAGTGAAGTCAGCGTTGATGTATCCAATCATAATGCTGGTGATTACAGTCGTCCTGCTAATGGGACTTTTCGTTTTCGTGATTCCACAGATGGTGGCGGTGTTTGAATCGGCACCCGAACTGCAACTCCCTTGGTACTCAGTGGCAATTATTGATCTCAGCGGCTTTATGGTGAGCTACTGGTATATCATTTTTGGATTCTTTTTTGGGTCTTATTTGATCTTTCTCAATTGGAAGAATACACCCGCGGGTTCGAGGCAGTGGGATGCGATTTCGTTAAAAATTCCACTGATGGGTCCAATGAATCGAATGGTTGCCGTCTCCCGTTTTACCCGAACATTAGCCACTCTTCTTACCGGTGGCGTGCCAATGCTTCAAGCTCTTGATATCGTTAAAAACGTTGTGAACAACGCCGTCCTAGCTGATGCCATTGATGATGCCCGAAGCAATATTACCGAAGGGGAAAACATTGCAACACCGCTTAAGAGATCGGGCCAATTTCCGCCAATTGTCATTCACATGGTCAGCATTGGTGAAAAAACAGGTGAACTTGAAAACATGTTGATTCAGGTTTCTGACGCTTATGACTTTCAGGTCCGAAACAAGGTTGATGGTCTCACCAGCATCATGGGACCCGTAGTTATCGTGGTCATGGGTATCGTTATTGCCATTATCGTATTTGCGATAATGGTGCCGATGTTTGAAATGTCTAATATCGCCGGTTAACCTTAATAAAGGGTGACTACTTTATCGAAAAGTGACTCTCACTTCGAGGCTTGCTGTCTCTTTAAGTACACCCAATGAAACAAGCATATTTTGTGTTTCACTGCCTTTGGAGTTTTTCACCCAAACACTCACCGACGATGCCTCTGTAGTTTTATTGTTGGTGTTCTCATTTACCATCATCAAGACCTCAAAGGCCTCCTGAGTGGGCTGACGATAAGGTCGCGCCAGAAAATGCACCGAAAACTCATAAGAGCCACAATACACGATGTAATCATGACTTGCTTCAAGCTTTGTAAATTTACAGTGTGTACCTGCCTCCTCATGGGGCTGCAAAAAGAAAGTGATGTCCTCAAATGGAATTGCACCTTCCTTGTTCAGCCTTTGACCTATTGTTGCCGCCGTTGCATGCAAACTACCAACAATTACGAACGAAATAAATAAAAAAACACGAAGCATGACTCCCTCCCCATCTTGTCCCATTGTAAGGCTTCATCGGCAGATGTTTCAAATCTTGCTTTCGCGATCATCCTAATGTAGGACTAAGATAGAGCTTTTAGAAATGATCACGTAGCTCAGTTGGATAGAGCACTAGTTTCCTAAACTGGGGGTCGCAAGTTCAATCCTTGCCGTGATCACCATCTTTCACAATGGTGGCGGATGGCAGGCCCTTACTGCTGTCGTTAAAGATTTTAAGTGTTAAGCAGAACTGGGTTCCCGAAGGAAGCATTCCCCCCTCAGGTCCTGAGGAATTTGATTCCAACAAAGATAGTTGCCCGCCATATTGTTCAATGAGTCTACGGGTTAATTTTAATCCTAAACCTCGGCCTGAATTCATTTGCATTGCATGAGATTCATCAGTGAGTTCATTGAACTTTTTTAAACTGAGCCCCGTCCCGTTATCAGCGATAACAATTTTCACTCGATCACCTTCTTGCCCGTGATTCCAAATATTAATCGTGGGACTAGCAATTCTATTCTCCAATAAATTTCTAATACCATTACGATAGATATTATCGAGAATCTGCATGAGGTCCATTCGTGGAATCGCCAAGTTCAGGGTGGCTACACGTGGATCTAGGTTAATCGCAATTCTTTGAACGGCTCTGGCACTGAATTGAGTGCCCAAAAGGCGGATGATATGTTGGTGGGTTTCATTAAAATCCGCTCGATCACCCGCTTCGGGTGAGTTCTTTAACCTTGCTCTTAACGAAGAAATCAATTCAATCGCTTGAGTCACATTCATTCCCATTTGTTCAATGTATTTATGCGCATCCGCTCCTAAGTTTTTTTCTTTGATTTCATTGATACAGTATTGAGTCACATGGAGAGGCGCACTCAAGTCATGCGCAATGAGTCCAGAGATCTCTCCTAACACCTGATAACGACTTTTTTCTGATTCTTGGAATACCAAGTTCCGCAGCTGTTGCTCACTCACCGCAATTCTCTTGGTTAATGAGTTGAAAGTTTTTTCGAAAGTCGCAAGCAATGGTGAAGAGTGTAAAGGCAACGAAATCAGATTTGCGTTGTAATCAACTTTTCCCATTTCATTAAAAATATTGATCAAGCCGCCTACTAGGTCCTTGCGGCCTAAATACCAAATCCGCGTGAAGAGTGCTAACCCTACAATTCCGATCGCAAAAAGTTTGATCGCAAGTTCGAAAGAATTATTAAACTCATTGGCGAGAATCACCACAAGCTGCAAGGCTAATACAAAAATAATCATAAATATCTGAACAAGAATTTCTTGAATTTGCAGGCTATCAGGACGTTCTGGAAGCTGTAAAGCCTCAAATTCCTCCGTTAGATTGAATTTATGATGAAGCTCCGCGATCCATTCTCCAATCTTGGTATGAGCATCGTAAAATGAGCACCCATAAAAATAAACCCAAGAAACTGTGCAAATCCCTAAAACCATAAGAATCTGCATCAGGTTACTTACTCCATGCTTCCAAACAAACACCATCACGAAAAAAGCTGGAATCGACTTAATAAAAGAGGCCACATAATTATTTATGGCATAACGCTTGGGAAAGCGAAGCATCAGCGTCAACAGCTCGATTCGTTCTTCTTTCGAAAAATGAATGAATTTGTCATGATTCACACCATAAAAAAACAATTCGCTTTTAGGAAACTTTTGACAAAAAATGGGGAAATAAATTTTATTTAAAATGACGACTGCTAAGCCATCAGCCACTAAAAATATAACGAATTCCATTAGCGATGGACGAAGAATTAAAACAAAAGAAGGTGCCATGGAAACCATAATTAAGATCCAGCTCGCCTTACTAATAAAATGAGTGAATCCCAACTTTTCTAAATTCACTTTATGGGAGCCTCAGGCAATAGCCCACATTTGGTACCAAAGATAACTGGATGTTTAGAACTTTGAGTTTTTGTCTCAAGTGAAAAATATGAACATCAAGAGATTTCGAACAAACTGCGACTTCACCCCAAATTTCACGCTCAATTTCTTCCCGAGTGACAGCTCCGCCTTTCGCTTTCTCGAGAATAGCGTAAATTTGCAGTTGTTTGGCTGTCAGCTGTACTGCAGCCGCCCCTCTTTTTAGAGAAAGGGCACTTGGGTCAAAGGTGACCTTGCCCTGCGAGGATTCACTCACTGAAAGAAGGGGGGCCTGTTTTTTAAGCAGGCGCTCAACCTTGACCAAGAGTTCGCTTTTCGTGAAAGGTTTTGTTAAATAATCGGTTGCCCCTTCATCGAAACAAAGTCGAAGTACATCTACGTCATCGACACTTGAAACCACTATAAACGGAAAATACAATAATTCCAGACTTTCATCTGACGTCAGAAAATCAAGAAAAGATTCCTCACCAACCTTTAAATCAGTGATAGCGAGATCTGGACCTTTGGACTTATCCATTACGCACTCTCTAAGTGCTATAACAAATGAGTTAAGATCTCTAAAAATTTTGATGGGATACCTGAGCTTAAGCACATCTTCGTACACAAAAGCTGCGCCAGGGTCATCTTCAAGAATCCAAATTGCCCTATCTACCAACATAAGTGCCCTACTTGTTCGAAATAATTTAGCGTTACTATTATCTTAGTGACAAATAACGAATTTTTCAAAAAGAAAGCCCGCTGTCTTGAAAAACTCGCCATCCGAATTGGCGTTACGACTCTGAATCGAAGCCAATTAGGAGGGCGATTCAGAATCAGGGGGATCAATCAAGCGAATTCCAAACCCCCGACGAGCCTCTATGTATTTTTTTAAAGCAGGCATTCGCCGCCTGATATTGCAGAAATGGGTATCTAGGACATTTCTCGAAATTTTCATTCCCGGCCAAACCCTCGATGATAGTTGATCCCTAGAGATCCACTGATTTTGGCTTCCCAAAATACATGACATAATTTGATACTCTGTTTTAGTCAGCGATACAGACCCCTCTGGAATAACGAGTTCCAATTTCTTTGCATCAAGTTGTAAGGCATTTAGATTTTCTGAGCTTGCCACCGACACCGGCGTTTTTTTTGAATTTTGATTTCTCTTAAAAATGCCATCAACAATATTCACTAGTTCAGTGACTTCAAACGGGATTTCAAGTAGTCCCAACGCTCCACTATTAACGGCCCTAATAGCAAACGAAGCATCCATAATGCCCTTAATCACAATGACGGGAATCCGCCATGTTTTTTCTTGAAGGTCTTTTAGAAACTCTAGTTCCTCATCCCCATTATCACGAACGTTTAGCAGGATTAAATCACATTGGTGATTTTCAATCATTCTATTTGCTTCGGAAAAATTGGGTGACATCGTTACCAGAAAGCGTGAATTTAAAATTCCACACCACAGTCCCAACAGGGGATATTCGCCATTTAGAATCAACAATCGATGTTTATCCACACACTACCTCTTCGGGTGGTAATTTAATGACTATTCACTGATAAAGAAAGTTAAATAATTTTAGTTTGAGTTTTACAAACAGCGAGTAGACAGCATTACTTTCGTCGTCTGCCGGCAGAAAAAACTTTTGTTTCCCACATTCAAAAGTTGTCACTTGCAGATAAAAAGTACCCAGAAGAACAATTCTATTCGTTTATAACCAGGCTGCACCAGCTTACCAACACGCACGTGATTTTTGTGTTTCACAGTGAGACCCTAATCAGGTCTTTGTGAGATCAATTCATTCAAGAATTTTTATTCAAACCCGCTAAGTTAAAAAAAAGTAACCGGGCTAAAACTCTATACTAATGCCGGCCTGATCGCGCTTCTGTCGACAGTTTTTACAGTCTAATCAGACTTTGCGAGCACCCATTGAAAAAATTTAACTCGAAAAACTGCTTGGCAACTATGAACATCAAATCATTACGAGGGCGGTTTAATATGACAACGGCAATTCGAAAAATGAAGGCACACTCAGAGGCAAAGACAACAGAAAGTACCGAACGTTCTACCTTCTCTGAGAAGATTTATGATTTCAAATGGACCAACCATTTTCCATTGCAACTTAAGAGTGGCGAGCAAGTTCATCTAACCGACTTTAGCACCGCCGCCCGCTTCATAAAAGAAAACCATGCCCGTATTTTCCAAAGGGATCATTGGGGAGATCGTTTTTTTGATGAAGATCAGCTGCCTTCGAAATATCGCTATTATAAAGAAGTTGCTGACTGTTTTTTATTTATCAAAGATGGTCAGACGTATGGAGTTTTCCTTGGTACCGCCATCGATGGCACATCCTATTATATTCGTTATTGCGCGATTCTGCCTGAATTTCAGAACGGCGGAAGATTTCAAGGCTTGTTAACAAACCTACTTCAGGTTTTGTCTCAACATGGAGTTGTGCGAGCAGAAGGCGACTTCTCACCAGCCAATTTGGTTAATATACATCTTTTTAACAAACTTCAGTTCAACATCACTGGCATCACCTTGTCCGAAAGATGGGGGGCACTCGTTCATATGACAAAAATCTTGAATTCTAAAGCTGAAAATATTTTTCTCAATCAATTCTGCACGGGTACGAGACCTCAACAAGAGGGTAAAATTGCAGAAGTGATTCAACTCAACAAATCACAAGGAGGATCAAAATGAAAAAGAAATTTTCGCTTTTTAGCTTCTAATAGGCAAAAACAAAGACCTGCTGCAATTGACTGATGAAGGTCAATTGCAGCC
>CAZYOE010000066.1:13444-23692 GCA_964648725.1 uncultured Pseudobdellovibrionaceae bacterium
TGGTAGTTATTGGAGACACATGCGACTTCAAGACAGGTGCTATAAAAGGTATCAATGCCAGCAGCAGTTCAGGTGTTATCAGTTATGAATGGTTTACTGGAAACAACACTTCAATAGGCAAAAACAAAGACCTGCTGCAATTGACTGATGAAGGTCAATTGCAGCCAACTATTCATCTTGAAGAGAAGGAGTTTTTCATGTTCCACCAGATTGTTAAAAAAGAGATCGAGTCTGCAACACAGCACCTGATGAGTACGAATATTTTAACTGTGAAAGCCCAACGCGGTGATTTACAAAAAGCCCAAGTGGTTAAATACTTAAAAAATTGCCTGTATATTGTAAGTCATACGCCAATCCATCTCAAAAAAGCGATTCATTCCGCACAGAAATTAGGCCTTAGCGAAGTCGTTCGATTTATGGATGATAAATTCCGCGAAGAAGTGGGCCACGACGAATGGGCCAAAACGGACATCTCTTCTCTCGGTGAATCTCCTGAGATTGTAGAGCAGGATGACCTGACCAATTCTATTCACGATTTGATTCGATTCATCGAAAGTTTGATCGAATCCAACCCGCACTTATATGTAGCCTACATTACTTTCGTTGAATACTTCACCGTGCTTGCAGCTCCGGCGTTTTTGGAGAGTATCGAAAAATGTGGAGTTCCTCGAACCTCCATGACTGTAATCGCTAATCACGGCGAGCTGGATAAAAACCATGTCCATGATGATTTAAGTACAATCACTTTAATTATTGATACCCCGGAAAAACAGGCCGAGTTTATTAAGGTGCTCAAAATCACTGCCCAAATGATTGATGCCCACTTTACAGAATGTGCCGAGGCTGCATGAATAAAAAATATTTAGATTTGCAGACTCAATTCACATTCCCTGCCCATTGGGGCAAGCTCGATGTTTTCTCTGAGGAATTAAATTTAGAATCCCTGTCTCTCAATATGGTGGGACTCAGTTTGCCAGAGGGGTCCGTTCCACTGGCCTTGGGGAGTGCTGTGGCCCCCAACGAAATACCATGGGAAAGAGCCTACTTTGAACTTCTGGAGCGCGGCTATCTCTTAGAAGCTGAAAGACAAACTCTCACTCGGCAAATCTCTCAACTTCCCTTGCTAAACAATAAAGGTGAACAAATCAGCTTCGCAGATGCCTCCTCGGTTTTTCCATCCACCAAAGGTGAGCAACCATGGCAATTTTCAAAATCTAATGGAGTAGCTATTCACTCTGAACTTCCGAAGGCCATGAAAAATGCGGCTTTTGAACTCTTCGAACGAGACCGGATTCTCCGCTTTTGGTATTCGCGGAGAGCCCCACAAATAACCAAAGAGTTAACTAAAAACATGCCTACTTTCCTTAACGACCACTATGAGGTAAAGACATTTATTTTTGAGGAACCGCAAGACCTCAAATATGGCATTTCAGTGATCGGCATATTCGGGTTTCCCAAGAATTTATCTAACCCTTTGCTTATGGGTTTTGGCGCGAATGAAACAAGAGCTTTGGCCGCGGAAAAAGCCCTCTCTGAAGTCTATCAGCGCCTGGCCTTCCTTTGGGAGGAACCAACACTTGATCAGCTTCCATACCCTGCACCAACTCCCCAATACCACCTGGATTATTACCACTCCCCAATTGCTTGGCCCTACCTTCATGATTGGCTCAATGGAAATCTAACCTCCATGGAACTTGGTTTTCGAGAACCGATGTGGACTGACCTCACTTTTGCCGATCTCATGGCGGCCAATTCGGAAAAAAATAAAAATAAACTGTTTCTCGTCAAAGCTATTGCCGAACCAAGCATTCCACTGACTTTCGGGTCAGGCAATCCAAAACTCCCCTTACCAATTGTCGGTCAAAACGCCATTCATCCCATCGCTTAGCAACTGAATATCTATTTTAAACGCCACTTACACCCTACGGTACTACGTATTAGAAGATTTTGGGCCAACAATTACCTTTTTCAGAAAAAGGAATTGATAGGATAGCCCCAACAAGATAACTGTCTCACACGGTTTCAAAAAGAATTCGTTGAGAAATGGTTTTCCTTGAAGGAGCATTATGAACAATATCAACTTGCCCCAAAAAGTATGGCATGCTCTCACCAGTGATGAAGCTCTTTTAGAGACTAAAGCTAACTACCAGTCAGGATTGACAGACAAAGAAGTCATTGAACGCCAGACAAAATTTGGCTTCAATGTATTGAAAGAAACGAAACGCCGAAGCCCCTTGCACATGATCCTCGACCAGTTTAAAGATTTTATGGTTTTGGTTTTAATAGGATCTGCGGTGATTTCTGGCTTCTTGGGTGAGGCAGAAGACACCATCGCCATTTTACTAATCGTTACAATGAACGCGATACTTGGCTTTATTCAAGAGTTCCGCGCCGAACGTGCCATGGAAGCCTTACGGGCCATGACCTTAACTAAGGCCAAAGTATTGCGGTCTGGAACTAATAAAGTCATCAATGCCCAGCAACTGGTTCCTGGGGACATTGTCTTGCTGGATGCGGGTGATCTGGTGCCCGCTGACATTCGCTTGGTGGAAGCACAACAAATTAAATCCGATGAATCACCTCTCACCGGAGAATCTCTTCCCGTCGAAAAAATAACTGATCCACTCATAGGCGATGATTTAGGTTTGGGAGATCGACGCAATGTCCTTCATAAAGGCACCCTTATCACTTATGGTCGAGGCGCAGGTGTCGTTGTTGCAACAGGTATGCACACTGAGATTGGGAAAATTGCGGATCTGCTTCACTCAGCGGGAGACGTGCAAACTCCTCTGCAAAAGCGACTTTCCCTATTTGGGCGCAAAATCGCACTTTTTGTACTTGGATTGTGTTTCTTTATTTTTATAGTTGGTGTTCTCCGCGGCGAGAATTTGGTTTTAATGTTTATGACTGCACTTAGTTTAGCCGTCGCGGCGATTCCTGAGGCATTGCCTGCTGTGATCACAGTATTACTAGCACTCGGCGCACGTCGAATGATAAATAAAAACGCTTTGATTCGACGACTCCCCGCCGTTGAAACTCTTGGATCCGTCACTTATATTTGTTCAGACAAGACCGGAACGCTCACCCAAAATCGCATGCAAGTAAAAGAGTTTTATTGTGATGGTCAAGGGCAACCACAGGGTCCATTAAAAGATTTCTTTTTTAAATCTTCTGCACTTAACAATGATGCCTACAGAGACCATAAAGGCGAGCTGATTGGTGATCCTACAGAGAAAGCCTTATATGAGTTTGCAGAACAAAATGGTTTCACAAAAACTGATCTGGAAACCGAATGGCCACGTGTCTCTGAAATTCCTTTTTCCTCCGAACGAAGCATGATGACAACGATTCATGAGAACACAGCAAAAAATATTTATGCCTTTACCAAGGGTGCCCCGGAGAGAGTCCTCACGCTTTGCCATAAACATTTGACCTCAAAAGGCGAACAGCCGATTGATAAGAATCTATTAACGAACATTGCGGACACCATGGCCCGCAATGGTTTAAGAGTTTTGGCACTTGCTTACAAAACGTTGGAACCACAGACTGATCCCCAATCAGCTAATGAAAATGACCTCACTTTTTTGGGGTTTGCCGGTCTCATGGATCCCCCGCGTGACGAAGTTAAACAAGCCATAGCAGACTGCCAACTAGCATCCATCAAAGTAGTTATGATCACTGGCGATCACCCAGTGACCGCCACCGCCATTGGCCAGCACCTTGGAATTATTAAAGCCGCACCCTCAGACACAAATGACCAACACCCCCTGGTCGTCACCGGTCGCCAACTGGCTCAATGGTCAACTGAAGAATTCAAATCAAAAGTTGAGACTATCCGGGTTTATGCCAGAGTTTCACCCGAACAAAAGATAAATATCGTGCGGGCCCTGCAAGAGAACGGTGAGTTTGTTTCGATGACTGGCGACGGAGTCAACGATGCTCCGGCTCTTAAAAAAGCCGATATCGGCGTGGCCATGGGAAAGATTGGAACTGATGTGGCCAGAGAAGCTGCCTCTATGGTTCTATTAGATGATAATTTTGCAACTATTGTACATGCGGTCCGCGAAGGACGTCGCATTTTTGATAATATCCGTAAGTTCATTAAGTATGCACTTGCCACCAATGCTGGTGAAATATGGACCCTTTTTTTAGCGCCCTTCGTGGGTCTACCCGTCCCCTTTTTACCAATTCATATCCTTTGGATTAACTTAGTCACCGACGGACTCCCAGGCTTAGCCTTAGCCACAGAAAAGGAAGAGTTAGGGATCATGAAACGCCCCCCACGCGGTACCCAAGAAAGCATTTTTTCCCGCGGGCTTTGGCAACATGTTTTGTGGGTAGGGCTCTTGATGGCCTTAGTCAATTTGTCTGTGGTGGCTTTGTATCTTCATCGTGGCAATGCTCATTGGCAAACTATGGTATTTACCATTATGACCTTCACTCAAATGGGACATATACTGGCTATACGCTCGGAGCGGGATTCCTTGTTTACTCAGGGCCTATTTTCGAATGTCTACCTTCTCAGTGCCGTCACCATTACGGTTCTGCTACAACTTTCAACAATTTATGTTCCCTACTTTAACGAGATTTTTAAGACTCATCCTCTATCTCTCCAGGAACTTCTAATTTGTTTTTTAGTAGCGCCCATCTTATTTATGGCTGTTGAATTCGAGAAGTTTCTCGTCCGCAGAGGAGTTCTTTACACCACAAAATAGTCATATTGAGGATTTCTCTCACAAAATCTAAATGGATTTTGCTTATATTTATAGCATACAGCGGCATCGCGTATAGATTTTTGAACTAAACTACCCTAGGGTGACCAACATCTCTAATCAACAGAAGAAACTTGGGGGCGAGTTTATGAAAAGTCTAATGATTGCTTCTGACCATGGGGGTTGGGAACTCAAAGAAAAAATAAAAACTCAGTTTCCAGACATTAAATGGATCGATTATGGCCCCGAAACCGATAAGCAATCCGTCGATTATCCTGATTTTGCTGATTTAGTATGCTCAAAGATCAAAGCTGACGGCGATCAGCCTCAAGGTATTCTTGTTTGCGGCTCCGGACAGGGAATGGCAATGAGAGCCAATAAATATCTAAACATTAGAGCAGCCCTAGTTTGGAGCGAAGAATGTTCGAAACTTTCCCGGGAGCATAACAATGCCAATGTACTCTGCTTAGGCGGTCGATTGCTCCCGACGGAGGTAGCAATCGCTTGCGTACGCGCTTTTTTGGAGACCCCCTTTGCGGGAGGTCGCCATTCTCAACGAATCGAAAAAATACATAAACCAATCAATTCAACCTGCCTGTAATTGAAGGAGAAATCAATGGCACAATTAGAAACCCCAGTACTGAAAAATGCCGACCCAGAAATTGCCACTATAATCTCTAAGGAATTAGAGCGTCAGCAAACTGGTCTTGAGATGATTGCTTCTGAAAACTACGCTTCTATTGCAGTGATGGAAGCCCAAGGGTCTATTTTAACAAATAAGTATGCTGAAGGATACCCTAACAAACGTTACTATGGTGGATGTCAGTTTGTTGATGAAGCGGAAACCCTTGCCATCGAACGAGTCAAAAAACTTTTTGGCGTAGAAGGGGCAAACGTACAGCCCCACTCTGGAAGCCAAGCAAATATGGGTGTTTATTTGGCCGCTTGTGAACCAGGAGATACTGTTTTAGGAATGGACCTTTCTCATGGTGGTCACCTTACCCACGGCTCACCAGTGAATTTTAGTGGCCTACTTTATAAGGCTGCTAGCTATCGCCTTGATCCTGGCACGGGCAGATTAAACTACGATTCAATTCGCGATCTTGCCAAAGAAGTAAAACCTAAACTTTTGATTGCAGGTTACAGTGCTTACCCTCGTCAACTTGATTTCGCGGCCTTTCGCTCTATCGCCGATGAAGTTGGTGCGTCCTTACTGGTGGACATGGCTCACTTTGCGGGTCTTGTAGCCACTGGGCATCATCCTTCTCCGGTGCCTTATGCTGACTATATCACGTCAACAACGCATAAAACTCTTCGTGGACCTCGAGGCGGAATGATTTTGGCGAATAGTGAGCGTATTAAAAAAGTAAACTCAAGAATTTTCCCTGGCATTCAAGGCGGGCCACTAGAGCATGTAATTGCTGCGAAAGCCGTTTCTTTTGGAGAAGCCCTCAAACCTGAATTTAAAACTTATATTGATCAGGTTTTGAAAAACGCCAAAGCATTGGCCCATGCACTCCTCAGCCATGGTTTTGATCTTGTGACTGGTGGTACCGATAATCACCTTTTGTTGCTCGACCTTAGTCAGCGAGAAGTCACAGGTAAAGATGCAGAAAATGCCCTTGATCATGCGGGCATCACAGTTAACAAAAATACTGTTCCAAATGAAAAGCGCAGTCCTTTTGTTACCAGCGGCGTAAGAATCGGGACCCCTGCATTAACAACTCGTGGAATGACTGAAAAAGAAATGGTGGCAATTGCTGGATGGATAGCTCAGGTTCTGCTTGAACCAAACAACCAGACTTTACTGACCAAAATCAGGTCTGAAGTCCAGGAAATGTGCCGTGCTTTTCCAATCTATGGGAACGTGAGGTAATATGAGATGTATGACAAGGACTCTTAACATTAATAAAGCTAAGTTGGTTGTTGGCATCTTGCTATTTTTTTTGGCAGGAGTTGGCTGCAGCTCAATCAAAGTTCCTCAATTTAAGGGTCCGTCATCTTTCCAGTTCAACCCATTGCCATCTGAAATTGTACCAGTCGAAGATTCTGAAAGTCCGTTGGGTTTCATTTCTCCATTGGAATTGAAGTTTGAGTTTGAATGGCCGGTAGATCGTGCCCGCTTAACACGTGGATTTATGCCAGAGGCAAGGCCTCGTCCGCATCTTGGTTTAGATCTTGCCGGCCCCAAGGGGACGCCTATTTTTGCCGCCCTAGGTGGCCATGTGATTTATGCAGGTTCAGGATTTCGAGGTTATGGGCGGTTTGTGATCGTTGAGCATAATGATGACTGGGCAACCTTTTATGGGCACTTAGATAAGATTCTCATAAAACAAGGCCAAACGATTAAACAAGGCCAGCTTATTGGTAAAATGGGGAGAACAGGCCGCGCCACTGGCACTCACCTTCATTTCGAATTAAGAAGAGAACGTAAGGCCATTGATCCTATTGCATTTCTACCGATGGCGAGTGATTGGGTTTCAAAGAAAAACTAGTTTTCTCAGTTTTTTCGAAGCTCATAACATAAACAAGGAACCTATCACTAAGTTCCTTGTTTATCGAACATTCGTAATAATTCCTTCAGTTCAAAGAACTTTAGAACTTTAGAACTGCGCCGGCGGTATAACTAATTTCTTTTGCATCAAGAAAGGTGAACTCTTTACTCTTGTTCTTGCCAGTTGATGCAGCAATATGTCTTTCACGAGCCACACTCAAATCAAGATCGATAATTTTATTTGGGGAAAAGCTCACGCCCATACCTACAGCCCCAATTTCAGTGAGTTTAGGCAAGTTCGCCTCTGTTATTGCTTTAATTTTGTGATCTAAAAACCCGTAAGTCGAGAGTTTGCTAGTGTGAGCATAGCGAAGCTCGGCATTTGTTTGATTTTTAAGTTCATCAGCAGCTCCATTTTTAAGATACCAACCTGGTACCAACAAAACGTTTGCCGAAAGATTACTAGCCAATTCGTAACCCAAAGTAACTTCAGCGCCTAATGAAAATGCCTGTTTTGCATCTTTAGACGCCTGACTTGTTGGCAAGTTAAACTTATACTTTACAGGAGTTTCCTTAGTACCAAGAACTCCACCATGAGTGGTTGTCGCTGAAAGACACAAATCACGATAGTTTGCCTTTTGGGCATTTTGATCTTCGCCACGTCCCACAAAGGAATATTCATTTACAAGTGTTGCTCCCAGTTTGAGATTTTCCATAGCCTTATAAGAAAGTGTTATGGAGTTTTCCGTATCAGCACCACCTTTGGTCCGAGCAGCATCAAAGTTATTGGCCGTTGCATTAACCAAGGTTAAACCAAATTTATTTGCAGGTGCTGGTGTTGCTACTGTTGCGGTTGTTGTGGTGCTTGTGGCAGTTGGTTCGGCAGTTTGAGCAAATACAACAACACTGCTGAAGGTTGTGAGTAGCGCAAAGGACTTTTTAAAAACTTGTGATACTAATTGTGACTTCTTCATTTTTCCCCCTAAAAGGGCCTGAAATTGTCAGGCCGTTCGTCGCAACCTAATCGAAGTAACAATTGTTGTAAACAAGAAGGAATTTACTTCAAAACTTTTTTTCTTTTAGTACAATGTTAATAAGTGAAGCTCTGGAGCCAAAACGATTCCAAAAAAAATAATGGGGTCTCTTTGCTCCCAGGTAAAATCACAAAAGAGGTTGAGTATGAAAGCTCTCGTTTTGTCTGGTGGTGGTGCACGTGGTGCCTATCAAGCTGGAGTCCTTAATGCCACATCAGAGATCGCTGCACGAATCGGGCAAAAGAGACCCTTCGAAATTTTCACTGGCGCCAGTGCAGGGGCCATCAACGCCTCCTTCCTTGCTTCTCAAGCTGATAATTTTTTGCAAGCTACGGAAAATCTTGCGAATCTCTGGGGTACGCTTGATGCTCATCAGGTCTTTCGGTCAGATGCCCTATCGTTAAGTAAGATTGGCTTTAAGTGGATGCGCGATCTCCCTCTCGGCGGCTTAACCGGTTTTTCACCTGGCCCCTCACTGCTCGACACAGCTCCTTTACGTGAACTTTTACAAAATAATTTAGACTTCGCCAAAATCCAAAGTCACATCCAAAGTGGTGTCTTAAAGGCACTAGCAGTAACAGCGGTAGACTACCATTCATCGATGGCCGCAACTTTTATTCAGGGTGCCGACGACTTAAAAATGTGGGTGCGTTCTCGACGCTTCTCGGAACGGGCTATAATAGATACAGACCATATTATGGCGTCGTCGGCAATTCCTCTCCTTTTTCCTCCCATTGAGCTAAATGGACGCCATTATGGAGACGGATGTTTGCGCAACCAAGCCCCATTGAGCCCAGCCATCCACCTTGGCGCCGAAAAAATCTTAGTGGTTGGAGTCCGCCGACACACTGATATTGAGGCTCCTAAAAAGAAATCCGCGCCAAAGCCACCAACCTTAGCAAGGGTCATCAATACCCTCCTCAATGCGGTACTACTCGATAACATTGAACTCGATGTTGATCGATTGAAAAAGATCAATGAGTTTATGAGTAAAATTCCCGACAACCTTCATTCGCAACTCAATTTTCGCAAAGTTGAAAGCGTATGGATTCACCCAAGCATTGATATTGGCCAAATTGCCTATGACCATGCTCACAAGCTCCCACGATTTATCCGTTACTTACTTCGTGGTTTAGGCCCCAGTGAAGACTCAAAAGAAATTATCAGCTACCTGCTTTTTGACCCTGTGTTTTGCCAAAAACTAATGGACGCGGGCTATGAAGATGCAATGGCAAAACGAGAGCAAATTGAAAGATTGCTCGAATCCTAATTAGACTCTATTGAACTGAACTACGAAATTGTTTTTATTTGCGAAAGAGTTCGAACCTAATAGCTACTTCTGACTGCCCTAAAATCATTGTTTGCCCTTCCGTGTAAGGGACAGGAATGTTGGAGGGAATAGTTTCTCCATCCAACTTTGTACCATTTGATGTCCCAAGATCTGTCACAAGAATTTCGCCATTGCGATAGACAACCTCAACATGATTACGACTGATGCTATTGTCTGGAATCGCCAACACATGATTGGTGCCTCTGCCAATAATAATTTTTTTATCGTAGACTGGAATGGGCGGCACACCCGTGTCTTCCGGCAGTTTAATCACAAAATTGGGTTTCTTGTACAAAAAACTAAACATGACGGACTTACTCCAGGTAGCTAAGGCCGCTGCTTGATTCTTCGCATCCCTTGGAATCAATCAGCGCATAAGTTTCCGGATCAGGTAAAAATCGTGTCTTCATACGTCCGTCGATTTTCTTTGCCCCCATAATTACCTCTTAGTTCAGACTATAAAAAGATTCTCTCAGTCTATCACCCTAAAAACAATACCAGACGCGCAATTATAGCCTCTCGAACAGGAGTTTTTTAGCACCAAACTCTACCGTTTTTATTTAGATTCTGCTGAAAAAGTGCCAAATTCAAGGCGGCAAGCTTCAAATCGAACGAGGCGTAGCTCCCCTACGTTGAGTGAGAGATGAAGCGAAGCCAACGCAGAAGTTGGCCTTTTTC
>CAZYOE010000067.1:0-23588 GCA_964648725.1 uncultured Pseudobdellovibrionaceae bacterium
GTTAACCAAGTATAACAAAAGTCCTGACTGCCCCCGTTATTGATGTAGAGCCAAAACTAAACGTCATGGAAACCCATCCCGAGCTCAATTTGTGTTGTGTCGTGGCGTGAGCGAAAAGGAACGGCACACTCCAAAGGGTAAGGAAAAATGTAAAGATTTGAATAAACTCTACAAAGGTAAATTCGGCCCTTCTCAAACGAAAGCTTTGCTCGAAAAGATCGAAACTTGCTGTGGTGATGTTGAGTGCCATACGCTCTTAAACAATGTTTATAAGGTGCAGAGTGCCCCTGCGATCTCAGTCGCTGGGGAACGGCCCTCTGATGACAAAAATCCCCAATAAAAATGATGTACTTATCGCTAGAAAAATGATTTTCGTTTTAGCATT
This sequence comes from uncultured Pseudobdellovibrionaceae bacterium, assembly GCA_964648725.1. GTDB lineage: Bacteria > Bdellovibrionota > Bdellovibrionia > Bdellovibrionales > Bdellovibrionaceae > CAUJGP01. Next base: position 386 of record CAZYOE010000067.1, read on the forward strand.
CGAAATGCTTGAACACCCTGGGGGAATGCATGAATCTAACGAGTCTCATTTTACTAGTTTTAATTGTTGTTGGATGCCAAAACTCAACGAATTCTTCCAATAACTTCCCTCAAACTCCGAACAGAGAAAAACATCTGACAATTGAAGATACTAATTGGACGATCAATACCAAAGCCTGTAACGAGCAGCCAAAAGAACTTTTAGGTTCCGAACGGCTTCATTTTTCTGAAGGCTTGGTAACTTATATTTATAAGTTTTCGGAAAATGAAACAGAAGTCTGCTATCAAGCCCTCGCTTACTTACGAGTGATTCAATCGGCTTCATTCAATGAGAAACAAAGCCTTGAAGTTTCTACTTTAATTCCCCAACAAAAAAGGACCGTTTGTAAATCTAAAAATAGGAATGAGACTCTCTCAGATGAAACTATCTCAGTTACTGGTTCCAATGAAATTTTAAAAATTGATTTCGATGAGTTGCAGGCCAATGCTGAAATAAAGGGGACTCCGCACTGTCCAGAGGGAATACTTCGCCTTAAGCTGACGAAAAAGCAATGAGCCTGGGGTGTCATTTTACGCAGGGAAAAATGCGATTTTGACGACATTAAGTGAAAAGTACGGGATTCCTGAGCCTCACCCTTAATTCCAGACTCTGATAATCCAAAAAATGCTTACAAAAATACTCTCCTTCGCTGGCTATTTTGTGGGAAATGTTGTATAAACTCCAGCTTTTATGTCGAAAATTTTAGACGCTCTTAAAGAAAACCCTTTGGTTCTAGCGCCAATGGCTGGAATCACAGATTCTGCCTTTCGCTCATTTATGCGCGAAATGGGTGCGGGCGTCGTGGTTACCGAGTTAATTTCAGCCACAGGAACACAATATCAAAGTGAACGAACACTTCGACTCATGGATTTTACACCTGATCAACACCCCGTTGGCATTCAGCTTTTCGGCGAGGACCCTGAGGTCATGGCCCATTCGGCACAAGTGGCAGAAGCTCGTGGATGTGATTTTATCGATTTAAATTTTGGTTGCCCTGTTCCCAAAGTGGTTAAAAAAGGGGGAGGTTCTGCAATTTTGCGTGACCTTAAAGCTCTTGAAACCATGGTTCGCACTGTTAAAGCTGCCATAAAAATTCCATTAACAATTAAAATTCGAACGGGCTGGGATCAAGATACCAGAAATGCCGTTGAGGTCAGTCGCATCGCTTATAACGAAGGTGTTACTTGGGTGGCTATTCATGGTAGGACCCGCGCACAAGGTTATTCTGGAAATGCTGATTGGGAATTTATTCGACAAGTGAAGGAACAAAGCCCTCTTCCAATCATCGGCAATGGTGATCTTAACACTCCCCTAACAATTGAATCTCGTCTTAAGGAAAGTTCTTGTGAAGCAGTTATGATAGGGCGTGGCTGTTTAAAAAATCCATTTCTTTTTATCGATGCACTTAATCGAATGCGTGGAGAAAACCAATCTCCCTTACAAAAACGTGATTTATGGAGCGTCTTTGAACGTCTTCATTTTCATCTGGCAACGCAGTGTGATGATGCCATTTTAACAATCCAATTAAAGAAGTTTGCCGCTTGGTACTCGTCAGGGTATTCTGGGGCTTCTCAATTTCGGAAATCAATTTTTCAAACCAAAGCAAAAAATGAGGTTTTGGAACTCGCGGAGGAATACTTCAAGGCATTGACATTGGAAACGCCTGAAGACACAACCCAAGAACCATTTCTCATGGGAGGACACGGTTAATGCTTGAAGCACAAAAAATTAGAAACATCGCGATCATCGCGCACGTCGACCACGGTAAAACTACCCTCGTTGACCACCTCATAAAACAAGCAGGTACATTTCGCGAAAATGAACACGTTGAAGAACGCCTGATGGACTCTATGGATCTTGAAAAAGAACGTGGAATCACTATCGCGGCTAAGAACGCATCATTCATCTACAACGATATCAAAATTAATATCGTAGATACTCCCGGCCACAGTGACTTTGGTGGAGAAGTTGAGCGTATTTTAAATATGGTGGATGGAGCCATCCTTCTTGTGGATGCATCTGAAGGTCCATTGCCCCAAACTCGTTTCGTTTTGAAAAAAGCGTTAGAGCAAAACCTCAAAGTCATGGTTTGTATTAATAAAATTGACCGTCCTGACGCTCGTATTCAGGAAGTTCTTAACGAAGTATTCGATCTTTTCATCGATTTAGATGCTACTGAAGAACAAGCTGACTTCACTACAATCTATGCGATTGCTCGTGAAGGTATGGCAACAATGGATCCAAATGTTAAAACTGATAACCTCAAGTGCCTTTATGACAAAATCCTTGAGCTCGTGCCACCGCCAAAAGCTGACGTTGAGGCTCCATTACAAGTAATGGTCGCAAACATCAGTTATAACGATTATGTTGGACGTCTCGCCATCGGTCGAGTTCGTTCTGGTAAGATCAAAGTTGGCGACGAAGTTTTAGTGATCCAAGATAACGATAAACAAAAAAAGGTTAAGGTTACGGCACTATTCCAATATAAAGTAGCGGCTCCAGTTCCTGCTCAGGAAATTTGGGCCGGTGACATTGCGATTATTGCGGGCCTGGAAGAGTTCACAATCGGTGATACTATTACCTCAGCCACTGACCCTCGTCCACTTCCACGTATTCGCGTTGATGAACCCACTGTTGGGATGATTTTCTCAGTGAATGATGGTCCATTTGCAGGTCTTGAAGGTAAAAACGTAACTTCCCGTAAAATCCTTGAGCGCCTTGAAAGAGAACTTCTTTATAACGTGGCCATTCGCGTGGAAAAAACTGACTTAACTGACTCCTTTAAAGTCATCGGCCGAGGCGAACTTCAATTGGCGGTATTGATCGAACAAATGCGCCGAGAGGGCTTTGAACTTTGTGTGTCTAAGCCACAAGTTATCTTTAAAGAAAAAGATGGTGCACGCCAAGAACCCTACGAAATTGCTACTATCGACGTTGAAGATCAATTTGTCGGCGTTGTTACTGAAAAAATGGGTATTAGAAAAGGCGTTATGACCAATATGTCATCTAAAGGCACAGGTCGTACTCGTTTAGAGTTCAGAATCCCTGCTCGTGGTTTGATTGGCTATCGTTCTGAGTTCCTGACTGATACTCGTGGAACCGGTCTGTTGAACACTCAGTATGATGGTTATGATGAATACCGGGGCGAGATCAGCAGTCGCTTGAATGGTGCCATGATAGCCAAGGAAAAAGGGGTTGCAACAGCTTACTCGCTTTGGAACTTGCAAGAACGCGGTATTATGTTTGTGACTCCAACCACTGATGTTTATGAAGGTATGGTTGTGGGCGAGCATGCTAAAGACAATGACCTTGTTGTTAACGTTTGTACTGAGAAAAAACTTACTAACGTTCGTGCCTCTGGTTCTGACGAAGCGATTCGCCTTGTGCCAGTTCGACCACTGACTTTGGAAAAAGCGATGGAATGGATTACTGATGATGAACTTATCGAGGCAACTCCTAAGTCAATCCGTATCCGTTGCCGTCATTTAGATCCAAATAAACGTAAGAAAAAATCAAATTAATTTTTAGTTCTAATGCCGTTCGGTTGAGGATTAACCGGGCGGCATTGATCACCATGTCTATTTCCTCGGACTGCAAAACCCTTCAGAGAATAAAAGCTAAATTCTATGGCCCGGTCTAAAGTTCCTAAAAAATATCAGCCGCAAGGATTCGAAATTCTCCATGAGGATGTCGACCTAATTATCGGTAATAAGTCAGCCGGTTTTTTGACCGTCGCTGCTCTTTGGGAAAAAAAGAACACGGTTCACAACGCTCTCAATATCTATGTTCGCAAGGGTAGCTCCCTATCAAAAAAATGCGTCTATGTGGTTCATCGTTTAGATCAGGCGACCTCCGGTGTATTAATGTTCGCAAAAACCGAAGCGGCCAAATGTTTTCTAAAAGACAATTGGCCTTCAACCGTTAAAACGTACTACGCCCTCGTCTACGGCCGAATGAAAAAAAAATCGGATGTTCTTAGCAGTTATCTGGAAGAGGATGAGGACTATGTCGTGCGATCTACCAGCAACAGCGATAAGGGAAAACTGGCCCTAACGGAATATACGGTGGTCAAAGAGACACCCCATTTTAGTGTGCTTAAAATAAATTTACTAACCGGAAAGAAAAATCAAATCAGAGTTCATCTTGCTGAGGCTGGTCATCCAATTGTTGGTGATTGTAAATATGGCAAAGATAAATCAGCCAAAGATAAATATTTAATGCTCCATTCTTTCTCAATTACATTTACACATCCGTTTTCTAAAAAACGCATGCGCATTCAGGCCGATGTCCCTGATTATTTTCAACCGGTCGTACCCTATTCTTACTGAAAACATTTTAAGATTCTTGTTCGCTAGTTCTAAAGCTTTAAAAATACACCCTCATGGGTACTATCGGTGGTCCACTAAACGCAAAAAGCTAGAACGTGACATACCAATGTTAGCACATGCATCCCCTGCCGAAAAAGAAGCTCCTTTCTGAAAATACTTCGACAACTCCAATAACAAGAAATTAAATAAAACATATTTACCAGGTGTAAAAACGCGTTGCTGGCCCAACATCAAATTCATAAGTTTCAAGATGAAGTGACGGAAGATTCAGCGGGCCAGTCGTGCGTTCGAGAACCAATAGAATTCCAAGCTCCCCTCCCGAATTGGGAATCTCAGAGGCCGCGAGGATCTTTACGCCTTTGATCGCTTCAATCCAACCCAGAATTCCTCCTATTTCATTTCGAAAGAAATCAAACTTGCTTTGGGCCGAATGTAATTGCTCCGTAGCCGGATCAAATTCTTCACCACAGCAAATCTCGCCGATGCTCTGACGATCAGAGGGAGGGAACGGATCAACTTGCACTTTCCCGTTACTCAATTGAGCTATTAGCTCACTATTGAGGTCGTGCATTTGGAAATACTGTGTTAGGCGTTTTTCAATTTGAGTAGCATCTAATGCCCTCTTGGAAAGAGGTCGAATACGAGTGGCTGGTTTAAAACTTTTGAAGTTAAAACCATAGCTCGTGGTAGGAATAAGTGTCACAAGCTTTCCACCTAAAGAAAGGCGCTTAAGTTGTATTTCCATCGACTTGTCGAGTTGCTTACTATAGGTATCGGACCCATAGAGATTGATAGCGAGACGAAAGCCGTTAGGAGTTAAGCGACTAATCTCACCCGATTCTTCAAGTTGTTCCAGAGTATGCCCCCCCCGCAACCTCAACCGATCGTTACTGCGCGCAGCAACGGTAATAGTCTCAGAGGGAAACTCCGCAATGCCGATAGCTACCACTGATCCTTTGAACTCTGGGTCGGCCAAAAGGTCGATGGCAGCCTGGCCATAACCAGCTCCAACGTCGATAACAGAGTCCCTTGGGCTTAGTGAGTAAATTTCTTTTTTTAAATCAAAAGAACCTTGGCCATTCAATAAAGACATAATCGGGAATTCGAATTTAGGGGTCGTAAAAAAACCGAAGTAACTGTAGAGATCACGATCTTCCTTAAAGTTTCTATTTGATTTGAGTTCTACCAAATCTACACTAGCGAGACTTTGCGCGCATTTTTCAATGTTAGCATTAGCATAAGAAAACTGATAGATCAGGAAGATTGAGGCGAACATTATGCCAATTTTCTTCATCGGTAAATACTCCTACCTTTTTGTCCAATTCGGCAACACGCCCTGTTCATACCCTTGCTATTTCTATACCAAAACATAAATTTCTTATAGCTTGCTTAGTGCTAACTGAAAAAATTTATTTAAGTTTCACTTCAGCAACAAACAGGAGCGGAGATGCCGCTCTTACACTCCCTGTTAGCGGATTGGTATCCTTGTTTGCAACAATAGTTTTTTTGCGATTTGCCAAAATTGTTAGATTTGTTAGAGCGTAATTGTTCGTCGAATTTTGACTCTGCAAGTATTTTATAGGGTCATCATAGTTGTGCGTGAGCCCTAAGATTCTGATCGTATTCGGTGATGTGCCAGGTAGATAATAGAGCCCATTCTCATAATAGAGTAGGAATGTTTTCTGTGAAGCCGTAAGCAAATATTGCTGCAAACTTTCGAACAGTAACTCTTTTGGTACATTGAATTGTTTGAATTCATGTTGATAGAATGTTTCAAAATCGAAATTTTCCACAGGCCATTCACCAGTGTTGAATAGGTACTCGAAGTATTTTCTTTCGATCCATCCCTGCATTCTTTGGGGTGATTCTCTGTAAATAGCGCTATTGTCTTTTGAAAGGGATTTAAAAAATCCATCCATCATGCGAACGACGGCTGCGTCCGCTTCACTGTCATGGGAAGGGATTTGGTCTTTATGGGCAGGGCGAAGTAGAGTGAAAATACTTTTTTCGTCATTTAAATACCGCAGAAAAAAGTTTTCGAGGGTTTTTATCAGTTTTTTTCGTTTAGCGGATTGAAAACCCATAACTTGGGCAAGTTCGAGTTCGGATGCTCCTTTAAAAAGGATAGCGGCCTTTGATTGGTCTTTTTCAAAACGGGAAAGAATCCAATTCCAAGTTCCGCGCTTGCCTCTATGGCCAAGCTTCGGAATCGATTTGAAAACATTTTTAGTGGCTTTTCTTAAAATGGCATCCCCTTGTTTTAATGTAAGCGGTTCGGTCGACATCAGTCGAAAATGAGCAAGGTTGTTCATATCTGCGTTTACGAGATTTTCCTCAAGCTCCAATGGAGCCCTAATCATTTTATAAATTCGACCTAAGTTTTGATCTGTAGGATTAAGACGAGACAGGTGCAATAATAAAGCGTTGACGCCTTCATTGGTGCCAGTAACCAGACTCGTGCTTCTATCGGCCGTAAAGAAGCCATTGTTTACAGCATCGAAATAGCGATACTGATCGCTGTGACCATCAAAAGGATACCTTAGGCTTAGCAAGGGGAGCTCAGAGGGAGCATTAGCACTGCTAACTTGTAACATTTCATGGAGCCACAGTGAATCCCAGTATGTATCTAAATAAGAACCATGCACAAAAACATCGAGAACGTAAAGATTGTAAGGTGACTTCATCTTAGACACAATAATCATTGAAGAGGTAGGCAATACGTTTTGATAGGCCGTCGCCGGAAAACTAATATTTTCGGGAACGGTCATTTCAACTGACTCTAACATATTGGGTAAAATGGCTTCTGAATTAGCATATTTTTTATTAAACTTGATAAAGTCAGCAATAAGCTCATCTAGAAATCGAAAATCTTTGCGTTTTAGGAAAAATGCAAAAGCTTTATCGAACAGTGGCCTCGCCGATTCGGGGATATTTTCCAAGGCAAAACTTCGTAGCCTTACAGAGGGTTCAAAGTACTCATGGATGTCACGTTTTAGATCGGCAGTATTTTGAACGCTTAAGTCAGAATCAAGATTCGCGTTGATGTTTTTAAGGAGAGCTTCGGCTGAGACTGGAGGAGTCATTTCGCTTTGTAATAAAGCGAGGCTGCAGTTTCCAGTTGGGAATTTGGCGTCTGAAGAATAGGCATCATTAGCAAAGAAGCCTAAGGTTAAAACAACCAAAACATACGTGCTTGTTGCAAAGTCTCTCATAACGGGTTTGTCTCCAAGTTTGGGCTAATAGTATTTGCTATGGTCGATAGAGCTTTGATGCAAAGGTAAGGCCATCATAGGGTTCAGTGAGTTCCGAGTTTTCAAATTTGCTTTACCAATCTAGCATTAGTTAGATGCTGCTGAAAAAGAGCCAAATTCAGGGTGGCAAGCTTCAAATCGAACGAGGCGTAGTTCCCCTACGTTGAGTGAGAGATGAAGCGAAGCCAACGCAGAAGTTGGCCTTTTTCAGCAGAATCTAGTTAGTCCGTCGAGTTTCAAACTGCTAGGTGAGCACGTTCCAGTGTAGAACTATTTAACAGGCAACAAATAGTGTTATTTCAGAGAAGTGGTTTATTTAGATTCCAATTAAGGTAGTCAGCAATAGTTTTTTAAAGAACCAATAGGGTGATCTTCCCCATTGAATCCATTTTGAATAACCAAACTTCATTATTTTGGATCCCCATCCTGGTCTCCAAAGTCGAGGCCATAACACTAGAAGTTGCTCTTGCGATCATTGTTTTTTTGGAGTGTTTTTTTGGAGTAATTATGAATGTGCCGGCGCTCGTTGGCAATTATGAGTCCTATGGTGAGTCAGCCATTCTAACGCTTCGGACATCAAAGTGTGGAAATTAGTTCTAAATCAATAAAGTCATTCAAATTCTACTTATGAACCTGGCTCGCCCATCCAGGGGCCCTTTGATTTTTAGAACTTGATCCCAAATTTTTTTAAGCGGTGCTTGCACCTGTGAAACAGCTGGCAAGCCCTCAAAAAGAAAGAAACATAGATAATAAACCGTCGAATGGGCGTTTTAGAGATTAATTTGACAAAAATATGACCTTCGCATGACTCAGTAGAGACAACCAATCCGTAAAATTAAATTACCCTTATGGTGTAGTGCTAGGGTCAGATCTTGTGACTGGCCTGATCTCAAAGTTGACTAAGCTAATAGAGGAGATTTGGTGTTATGAAACACATTTCTGTTTCTTATAAATTATGGTTGGTGCTGCTTCTATTTCTGGTTCAAGTTCTAGGTCAACGCAGATCTTGGGGGTTTGAACGCAGATGTTCGGACCAATCGTCTTGTTTTAGTTTAACTGATCGTTCTGAAATTGCCGGGACAAAAACCGAAGTTCCCATTTCATTCCGAAGAAGCGCCAATGAAGAAATCGCGGATGTCGAAAAACGATGTATTACTAATTTAGATCAAATTAAAAAGAGTCATTTTTTACTTAATGACACATTGAAATCGGAAGAAATGGGCATGGGTGTTCTTGCTGCGGGTAGTACTTATGCTCAGCTTACTTTGGGTAAGACAAAATTTAAATATAAAGATTTTGTAATTAAAACCATCGCCTCGATCGAAGCAAAGGAAAAGGTGATTCAATCAATGAGATCTAAAGTGAGTAGCAGCATCCAAACTCTTTATTATGGATCCGCAGGTCTCTGGCGCCCCTTAGATAGCGTTGATCCTGACGAGTATATACGCTTTCTAAACAAGCTGTGGGAGCATCTTAGAAACTATTATGATGCTCTTAAGGTGACAGAACCTCAGTCGTCTAAGCTGGCAGATATCAAAGGGGCCATTCAAAATTTGAAATATGCCATCACTACTTTGGAATCAAACTGGGACTACCATAAAATTGAAAAAAACATATCGAGGGCAAAAATTCCGATTCGTAAATTATTTGGCGACCTGGATATTCCTGAATATCGCCGCCTCAATTCCTTCATGGAACCTGTTTATGACGTAGTACATAATATACAAAACGACAGACTTTCAGTTTTAGAGAAACTCCGCAAGATGGCAGATGAAGATTTTCGTAACCCAAGAGAGAATGTAAAAACAGCCAATAAAAAACTTCAACTGATGACGAAAGGTGAAGCGGCAAGCACATTTCTCGGAAGGGCCTTATGGGTACTTACAGTGACTGAACTGCTTCCTGATGTTTGGGATCTTCGAAATGATATAAAAGCTGAGTTTACTGAACATGCCTCAGTTCTAAATTTAAACGCCATTGTATCCTTTGATTCCAATAATGACCCCTATTACAAAGATTCGGCAACGATCTGCAAAGCCGTTCGTGATTCAGGTGTTTCTGAGGAAATTCTTGAAACTCGAGCTTCGCAACTGTTCAGTTTGCTCGCAAAAAATAGAGAAAAAATAAGGGCTAGCAATGAACAATCCTCTTTTAGACCGGGCGAAAACATTTAGCATCAAATTACGGATTGGTCAGAAACAGGAATTCCAGCTTAGGTTCGTCAAGAAAAATTAATTAAAGATCGATCCTTTTCAAAACAACCCAACTGATATTGGAACATCAAACGAATCTTTATATGGCTCGTTCGTTTTCTATTCCTATGTCAAGTATAGGTAAAATCAATTATTCAATGGAATAACGTCGACTGTAACTTGTGTTCAACAAGGAGTTCGACGTGATCAAAAATCAATTTTTTCTTTACCTATCTTTCGTTATTTTTTTGACGGTGAAGGCCGCAGCGACAAATTGCCATTGTACGAGTCGGGAGTATTGTGAGTCCATTACAGGTAAGCATGGAACTCGCTGCCATACAGTGACTACCTGTACCGGTACGGCCTGTTCAGGCCGCTTTGAATCAGTCAATGTTCTTCAAAAGGATAATTTTGCGGTCTTTTGTGATTTATTGAAAAATGGAAGGGCTGTTGACTCAGGACTTGTTAGCTTTAACTGGAATCAACTTCCACCCATCGAGACCTCCGAAAAAACAATGGAACTGAAGAACGATAGATTTGAAGTCACTTTAACTTTTGGGTCCAATTTTAATGGCAATAGTATTTCAGTGATAAGAATAAAGGATCAAAAAAACAATTCAATGCAAGAAGTAGAAAGTGATGTCATACCAGTTCTAAAAATAAATGAAGATCACTTTCTCTCCTGTCGTGGCGATGCTTAATGCCCTGTAAAGGCAATTAAGGCTCTATAATCCGTTCGCCAAGCACGACCGATAAATTCGACTCGTTGAATCTTTAAACCACTCCCGATTAAGCCAGTCCGCAAATACACACCAGTCCTTTTCCGTTTTTGTTTTATCTCCCTGTAAAAACGGACGAGTCCAAGTTTCTGATAGATTGAAATGAATCGAATAAATCTCCTGAGGAACAGTATCGGACATTGAACGCATGGCCTCGATATGTCCCAATCGATCATCAATAAAGATCACCGCTTTAAACTTTCTTTGCATACGGCTCATGAGGGTTTTTAGCATAGCACCTTTATGTTGCCCCTGAGTTAAAAGCACTCCTTGATCAAATACCACCTCGCGTGGAGATCCTAGCTTGAAGATATCGATATCACTACGGCTCAAGCCACTCGCTTCTGGATTTTCAAGAGAATACGGCAAATAGGCATAGCCATTACCATCAAGGCCTAATTCTTCGGCTTTGGCGAGTTCCAGAGCGTTATTATAAACCTCTCTTAGGGTTGCCTCGTGCACATTGAGGCTTCTTGAGGTCAGAGCAACAGTGGCGGCTCCAAGTTGGCGCAAACGGTGAATCCAATATCCCTCAGCGGGAGTCACGAGAGTCATTGGATAAGTATGGTAAATCCATGACTGCACCGTCAAAAGGTCCTCCAGGGAATCAGCCACTAATGGCAATTGGTGATTTTTTTGATCCAGAAGTTCCTTTTGCCACAGAAACCATTGTTCACTTCCTAGATCCCGTTCGAGTTTTAAAAGCGTATTATCAATATCAAAGACCACTAGTACTTCGTGAGGATCTATAAACTGAAAAAGCTCTCCTGCTAATCGTTCGATAGATCCAAAATCTTTAGTGGCAAAGGTTCCAGCATCCCGGGCCCAAAGGGCCTGGCTCAAAAATACGACGGCGATAAGTAAACGTTTCATAAATTTTCTCCTTGAATGCGAACTAGTTGAATTCGTCGCCAAAAAGAATTTCGTTCCTTGCCATTCATTATTTCTTATGAGGAAACAATCGCGACATACAGAAAGGTTGCCAAATGCTGGAGTTTAGTGAACTACGAGCTTTTAATGCGGTCGCCAAGCATCTTAATTTTTCCAAGGCAGCTAATGAAGTTGGCTTATCGGCACCGCAATTTAGTAAGGTCATAGCCAGCCTTGAGTCGAAGGTAAAAACTAAATTGTTACTCCGCACCACTCGCAGTGTAAGACTGACTGAGGAGGGAAAAGCGTTTTTAGCCTCTTCAGTGAAAGCGATTAACTCCCTTCAACAAACTCAACAGCTCTTTGAACCTTCTATGGCCCCTCATGAAGTGATTGGTTCGATCAAAATCACGGCCCCCAACACTTTAGGGACACGTTTTTTAGCAAAGCCCTTGGCCCAATTTCATCAAAAGTTTCCCCAGGTTCAGGTGCAAGTTTTCCTTGATGATCATTATCTTGATTTCGTGCGAGATGAAATCGATGTGGCTCTCAGAGTTATGATCCCTAAAGACTCCGATTTCATCGCCAAGAAAGTATCGTCCAATCCCATTTCATTTTATGCTTCACCAGACTATTTAAAAAAACATTCTCGCATCACATCCATAAATGATCTTAAAAGGCACCCGATCTATTGCATTACGCCTCATTTCAGCTTGATGCTCTCTAAACAAAAAAAATCTTTGGGTGAGCTGATTCTCAAAACCCCGGTCATATGCACTAATGGAGATCTGCTTGTGGAAATTGCATGCCAAGGAAAAGGAGTTGTCGTGCGCTCAGATTGGAGCGTGGAAAGGGAGATAAAGGGCGGCCGACTTGTTAAAATCGACTTAGATGATGAAATAATCTCAGAGAGCGGCATCTATGTCGTCTACCCCAAAAACAGATACACACCTTATCGGGTGAAGGCCTTTATAAATACTTTAATTAAAAATACTCTCTAGTTTTCTTCAACTGGGGAGTTTTCTAACTGATCAAGAGTGGGAACGTCTCCGGGCGGCTCTTCAGCAGTAGCTTCAACAATTGGTTCTGGCTCCGGCGGAGTTCCTGGAAAATAAGCCAACTGATCGATGGCTTCTTGATAATCACCCTGGTTGACCTTCCCAGTTTTGTACAAGCTTTTGAGAAGCGTTTTCATTCGACGGCGGGCAAAGTTAGTCAGTTCCTTACGAAAAAAAGAATGGGAGTACTTTTCAGGTGATGGCAACAAAAATACTAAGAATACACTTTCATTCAGACTCAATTCGCTTGGATGTTTTTTAAAATAAAACTGAGCTGCCCGTTTCACTCCAAATATATTTTTACCGAACTGAACAACATTAAAATAACGTTCAAGGATTTCGTTTTTTTTCAGGGTCTTTTCGATTTCTTTGGTGATGAGGGCTTCTCTAAATTTACGCCAAAGCGTTTTATTCTTAGAAAGAAACATATTTTTAGCCAATTGTTGAGTGATCGTAGATCCCCCACGAACATACTTTCCTTCAGCAAGGTTTTTTTCAAAACTACTCTGGATGGACTCCCAATCAAAGCCATTATGCTCATAAAAATGAGCATCCTCTGCGGCAATGACAGCTTTTTTTAAATGCCCGGAAATTCCATTGAGTTTCACATAGGATGAAGATCCTGGACAAAGTTTTACTTCAAACATTGCCGTGGTTAAACAACCACGAATTTCTTCAGGAGACGGTAAACTAAGCCATAAGCTTACACCAAAAACCAAACCTAAAAATGATAATATCAGAACACCGAACCAAAATCGCTTAAACCATTTTTTCATTATTTCCTCAACAAACCTTGCTGTGACATCCAGTGTACACTATTTGCAATGGCTTGTTGAGCAGGGCGTGTAGAAAATCCCAACTCTTGGCGAGCTTTTGTTGAATCATACCAATGATACATCATGGCGACATAGACCCGCTCCGAGGGAAGCGGTCCCTTCATTCCAATTTTAGAAAGCTTTTCATCAAGACTTGCGATACAATTTAGTACACAACCCGGCAAAGGCAACCATGCTCTCCTAACCCCGGCTTCGTCAGCTATGCGATGAAATAAGTCTTTCAAGGTCAGGTTTTCCCCAGCTAAGATGTATCTCTCGGCCGATCGCCCCTTTTCCATGGCTCTCACCATGCCATCAACGACATCCTCGACGGCAACAACAGAAACACCGCCCGGTGGGTAATAAAACATTTTTCCCCGGGCCACATTAAGTTGGGTTGACCGAGTGCTTTTAGAAGCGTCACCGGCGCCATAAACGGTGCTAGGGTTTACAATGACGCCATCCACTTTTCCTTCGGAAACATATCTTCGGAGAATAGCTTCGGCACCCCGTTTACTTTCATGATACCCTAAATTATAAGAACCGAGTTCATAAGGGCTAGTTTCATTGAGAACTTCAGGCTTAAATGAAGCTCCAACTGCCACAACGGAACTTGAGATTTGAACTCTTTGAACTTGATGCTTGCTAGCAGCAGCCATAATATTTTCGGTTCCCTGGACATTCACCTTATTCATACTCGCATACTGATCGCGACTATAGGCAATCAGTCCGGCAAGATGATATATTTGCCGCTGCTCCTTCACTGCCGAAGCTAGGGATGAGGGATCGGTCACATCACCATGATGCACATGGAAACCCTGTTTTTCGAACGCCTCAAAGTCACTTTTATGGCGCAAGAGAACTGAAATTTCATGTCCTTCTTCCTTAAGCCTCTTCACAAGCCAAGAACCAAGAAAACCATTTGCACCAGTTACCAAGACTTTCATACTCGCTCCGTTTTAATGCGGCGATCAAGCCATCCCGTAGCCATCCATGCAATGAGTCCACCAATTATGCCACCCGCGATGACATCTGATAAGAAATGAACCCCATTATAAATTCTGGATAGACCAATTAAAATGGCCAAACTCCACCACACGTATTTCCAACGCGGATAAAAGTGCGACAAAAACACTGCTAATCCAACCATATTAGCGGAATGATTAGAAACAAAACTGAAACCACTGGCCGGGCTTTTTTGAAGGATTTCAGGAAACAAAACAAATGGACGAGGCCGAGCAAACACTTTCTTGATCAGCTGACCGCAAAACCCATCGATCATAATTAATGTAAATATCAATCCTAAAAGCCTGATGAATCCCTGACGTTTCTCCTTCCATACCCACCAGGCCAATAGCGGTAGAATGACTGCCAATTGAAACCAAAGCTGTTTGTGCAAGTCAGTGATCGTCAAAAACATGGAATCTAAAATTGGGGTACTTAGGGTCTTTTGAATGAAAACGACCACTTCGACATCTAAATTATTGACTAAAGTAAAAACTCCCGAATCCAATTAAACTCCCCTTCCAAACACAAGACCTTGTAGTCTGTTTTCTGGTGAGTTTACAGTATTTAGAGTAACAAGTAATGGGAGATTGCGCTACCGGATTCCTTATTCGTGGATCAAAGACTCATCAGCCAACGGCTCTTCGAGAGATCCTCGTACTAAAATTAACGATTCCTCTTTTCCAAAGGGCCCATTGGCCAAGACCTTTCTTAAGACTTCACTAAGTGGTCTCTGGATCGGCCGGTAAAGAGGATGGTTTAATGTGAGGTCTCGCCAGCTCTCAATGGGAAGCCCTGATTTATCAGTTTGAATTAATAAAAACGATGGCTTTGTTTTTTCTTCTTTTTCAAAGCCCCATAGACGAGCGCGAATACCAAATTGCAGCCCAAGAGCCTGGATAGCAAAAGCCATAACCAAGGCAGTATCTTCGTAATCGCCTTGCCCGCACGCAAGATACCCTAACCCACGGCCACTCTGACTTTTTGACCCTGGTGACAACGTAAAAAAAGCCTGGACTTCATGCAAGAGGGCGTTTTGTTGTTTCGCGATTTCCGAAGCATTAGTTCCAAAATTAAATTGAAACTGTTTATTTGCCATCTTCTCCTTGAAATCGGAAAGTCGTTTCAGCCAAAAAGCATCGCGATCCCAATCAATGGTTTCGACGAGTGTATCGTTCGGCAATGAGCTTCCAGCGGCATTCCAATAATCGAGTTCAAAACGACTCACAAGAATCGTGGCACCGGAAGAAATGAGCTCTACACGAAAGAGTTCTTGTTCACCTTCAACCACTTTTTCAACTAGACTAACTAAAAATCGTTTTGTTTGGGGGCGATTGAGATCACCCCAAAGAAGGGTGTCGCCAATGGAATATTCAAAGACAGAACTCAAAAAATCAAACTGGTGGCGTAGGGAATTTTCTAACTCTGGGGTTAACTCAAAAACATCAGACTGGCGTATAAAAGTCCAGTAACCTAGATCATCAAGGCACTGATAAGCAAAAGGGGCATCAGAATAAAGCTTACCTGAAACTCCCTTTAAGTATGCCATAAGCTCTTCGAGATTAAAGCGAAAACGTGCAAAAAAATCAGCCCAAATTATCGATGGCCTATAATTTCCATCGTCTTTACAAATTTGTAAGTGAAACTTTACTTTTCCACTTCCGGTTTTCGCATCCACGTAGCCCCTCCGAACTTTGTTAATTAGCCTTTACAACCCATAAGTTGTTTCATGCGCTCCTCGCCCAATTTCTTTTTCAAGATTTCGGCAGGCAACTCAGTATTATCACGGCGATTTAACTCTTCTGTCATATCGTTAATAAGTTTAATGTAACCTTGGCGCTCTTCTTTAGTGTATTCAGACATAATTTTTGGAAGAATACCCACCAATTTATCTAAAGCTTCAGTAGACTTTTCGCCTTTAACTCCCATTACAGGATTTTTTCCTAAGGCAGAAACGAATCCCGAAGAAGCTTTTACTGCTGCTTTAAGGTGAGCCACTTCAACTTTTTCAGTTTCAGTAATACCGCTTTCCTTTTCTTTTGAATCAAGCACTTGTTCAGCTCTAGCCAAAGACTTAACGATTTTAGCTTCTTTAGCCCCACGTAAAGCAAATGCCTTTACTTCGTTTACATCGCCTTTATCATGGAGTTTAGCAACTTCATCAATAGACTTTCCAAGCTCATGTGCTTCAGTTCCCACTTTAGCTTTAAGTGTTTCAAAATTAGCTCTTTGCTTAATGACTTCTTCAATTGCAGCATGCTTGCCTTCGATATCCTTAAAAGGTTCAACCAAAACCTTGCCAACGGCTGCAAAGGCACCTTGTCCGGCAATCAAAGCAAAAGCAGTGGTAAGTTTTAACATTAGACGTGCATTCATACATTCCTCCTTAATGGTCGAACCCTTCGCTGAGGCTGACAATTTTTGTAATTAAAATCCTTCAAACCCTACGGCTTGCTTTTAAAGTGTATATATAAACTCTTAATTCAATTCCTATTCCAACGACAAATATGATGTGTTTATAAACACCAGGTATTTATTAGCGCCTCACTTTGAGAAAACTTTTGCTACTCAGCGCCTGATTTTGTGAAATTTTTTAGACAAAACCTTATAATTTCAGAGCCTTATCAAAATGAATCAACACTACCTTAATCAGAGCAATCCACTGAAAATTTACCCACTCGATTCTGACTCGGGTGACATTTATTGTCCTCCACTTTCCCCTGTGCGTCTCTACTCAAGAGAGAAACAATGAGGTGATAACTATTGAGTTCCTTTTGTAAACTGTCGAGTCCTTCCAGGCACTGTTCAAGGATAAGCTTCTGGGATTGGGAGAATTTTCCACCGACTCCGGGATCAGAAGACAAGGCCTTTATCTGCCCAAACAGATCACCAAGCTTATTGGCCGAAGCAGAGTAAAGCTCATTCACATGTTCACGCCCTTTTTCGCCAGTGCCTAGCATTGACGTCAACTGAGAGAGGTTGATGAGTTCATAGTCATAATGTCTAATCGCCAACAACTCACCCGCATGGCCTCTATTACTCAATTGTGGTTTCACTCGAGGAAGCATTCGGCTCATACCGGCCAAGTCAAATGGACCATTGAATTTCAAAATTGAAAATAAGGGTAACTTTGATCCAGGGTAAGATTTTAAATCTTGACTCAACCAAAGTGAAGTCTGAGACTCCCCCCATAGCTTTTCTTTTTCCTCATCAAAGACACCCGCATCTTTGATGAGTTCACTCAGCACCAGCAAATAAAAGCGGGCTTCCTGCTGAATGGCCCACACAGGGCTATTAAAGATTGGTCCCATGTTTGTATTGTCTGAATTTTTAGTACGTACTATTTCTCGAAAGAGTTCAACAACCTTATTGTAATCGTCAGCGTAATGGGAAAAAATGGAGTCAATCTGGGGACTGACATTTTTGTCCCACCAAGGTTTTAAATTATTTTTGTTACCTTTGGCATCCAGAACATTCGTTCGGATATTCTCTTTCAAGTAACTAATAACTCCTTTAAAACTCCTTTTCTCTCCACTTTGCTTTCTGACCACAATCATATCCGAATACATGGTTCGATTTACGCCAAAAGCTTCGTGTCGGCAAAAGGCATCCATACTATGATCTGTTGATCTAATTTGAGGCGGAATAAACTGGTCATAGCTCATCCAACTTTTTTCGACAAGGGTGTCACCAGACTCTGCATCAGGACCGCATATCATTTGATGCAGAAAATACTCCGCTGGAGTCTCAAGTTGGTAATGACCAGGATTATTGGGATAGTCAATTAACTCAAAATATCTACTGTACTGCGGGCTCAAAGCGAAATTTCGTAAATAGGATCGACCCGGTTCCTGAAGAGGCTTGGGTCGACCAACTTCACTCTCAATTCGCTCATAAATTTCTTGGATGGGCGCCACTTGTTTCTTCTGAAAGCCAAAAGCTGATTCAAACAGTTCCCCAAAAAGACGGGTACCCTCAATCATTTTAGCTCGCTCGCGCATGAACCAAGTCAGCGAACATCCCGCGATCAATTGGTTTTGCTCTTCTGACCGCTCTTCAGGCGGAGTCGTCATTAGATTAAAAATATTTTCCTCACCCGCAAGAGCTAGAGCCACACGGAGTTTCTCATAGTCTGAATCCGCAATCTGGCTAGGATCATCACGAAATTTTTTAACTATAACAAACATTTCATTTTCATTTTTGGCTTCCCACAGCTCCCCAATTCTAGCAAGTTTCTGAAGTGAAGGTGGCAGAGGCTGATTTTGTTTTTCAGACGCCAAACTCAAATAAGTCAAAGCACTGTCAAACCAAGTTCCTTTACGATAGTTCGCAAGTTCTTCAGAGATCTTTTTTGCACCAACCTTCAAACGTTCACGTTGAAGCATCTGAGCCTGAAGCGCACCATCCAAAAATCCAGCCGTAGGAAATTGCCCTCCATCTCTAAGGAGTGGTTTAATGCCAAAATACGGATCACCTTCATCAACGAGAGAGAATTTTCCTTGTTTTGAATTGATGATCTCATTGATAATGTGACTGTAGATATCAAATGAACCATCAAAAAGGGCGCTCAATTTTGATAACTTTTGATTCCAGGATTGGTGAGCCAAGCGTACTGACTCCATGTTGGCTTGCCGCCAGTGCGCCATCTTTTCTCTGAACTCATAAAGTTTTTTGGGAAACCCAGAATAGCAAACCTCTTTTTCTTCTTTCTCAATACACTTTTTACCGTCATTTGGAATCGATGACTCCGACCAGCCGGCCGCTTTCATGTTCAAAAGATCATCCGTCAACTCGCGAGTACTCTGAGCAAGACCCATTCCTTTTGAGAGGTTACTCCAGTTTTTCTTCACTATTGGACTCAACTTGTGGTCAATGCCAACAAACAGGGAAATCTGCAAAAGATTGAGCACTAAGGCTCCAAGTTTAGTAGGAGCGCCTCCTGGAGCAAAGAACTCAAGCACGTTCACGACTTCCCACTTTAAATATTGTTTACTTAACTGTGCAACGGCTTCAGACGTCAGAGTTTGCATAAACTTAGACTGTATAGTTCCCGCTAACCAAGAAGAGATCAGCATCGATGTTAAACTCGGGGCCATATCAAGCAATTTGTCTGTTAACACTAAATCCTTATAGGCTTTCGAACAGGACTGCGGCATGATGCGCTTTTTTTCGCTAGATTTTTTCAAAAGGTCTTGAGCACAAGGTCGCATGGGTTCTAATAGTTCGCTGGTTATGTCTGATGCGAGCATACCAACTGTCATTCCTAGATAAGACCATAATGCAGGGTTTTTAATGAGTTTCGGCCAAAAGCTCATGGAAATACGATTGGCATACATGAACATGAAAAAAGAAAAGTGTCCGACTGGATTCTCAAGACTTTCCATTTGCTGAGCGAGTGCCATCGGGTTCTTTTCATATTGGGTCATCATTTCCATTAACAAAACACCGCCAACCCCTGCAAAAAACACTGCAGATTCCTTCGGAAAATCGTAAGCGGTGTGACGTAGAACCTCTAGATTTCCCTCAGAATGTCGAAAATCTGAAGCGTTTGTCTGTCTTCCCTCTAGGAACTGGGGAATATTTTCTGGGGAAAATTCTTCTAATTTTTCCTTCGGAGTTGATTCAACGACCACATCGATATTTTTTGTAGCATGGGTGTATTCATCCGTAGCTTCATAAGCAAAAATACGTTTTTTACCATTTCTGTCTTCATGACTGGAACGTGTCGATCGGGCTCCGGCAAGGGCTACAGAAGCCAATAGCAAACTAGGTAGGGCCCCCGCGAGAAATAGACGTACCAAAAACATAAACACCTCAGATTCTTTTAACAAAGCAAGAAAGAGACCAATTGACTGGATCACGGTTTTCGAGAATTTTTTGAAACCTTAGACGAACTTTTAATCAATATGACAAATTAGGGACCGAAGTCATGAGGTCTTCATCATGAGGTCTTCATCATGAGGTCTTCATTAACACTGCAGGGACATCAGCGGGTAAAATCAAGATGCTTTATTGGATTGATTGGTAGCAGTTCCTTCATGTCCTTCGCGCAGCTCTCGCCGAACGTCGAGTAAAACTTGCATTTCCTTGACCATCATATTTCGAATTTCGGTCATGCCCTTCTCTACGAGATACGCATCAAGAGCTGAAAACTGGTACATCACAAAATTAATACTTCTGTTTAGAAGCATCCAAAGCTGAAATTTCCGGGTGGCACTCTTTGCGATCGCCAAAATCTGTTGCCTGTTGAAAGGCTTTTCGATAGCTGCATAAACCCCGTAACTCAAAGATTCTATCAAAATCTCTTTACTGAGGTGGGCACTCACAAACATCAATGGAATCTCTGCATCGATGCAATGGACCGCCCGTAGAACTTCGAGGCCGGACAAATTTGGCATGTTCATGTCAGAGAAGAAGGCCTGTGGCTTTTTAATCGGAACTGCTTTCAGGGCTTCTTCTGCATCGGTAAATCCAAAAACTTCGTATCCTCCTTCACTAAGAATTTCTGTTAAAATTTCAACGATGTCGGGTTCATCGTCCAGAACAAAAATCGGAGTTGCTGTAACTTTGGCAGAGCCAGCTATAGGTCTAGGTACCTGAATCGGTATTTCCGGCTCTGACAGTTGAGGCAAAGATTCAGAAAATGCGTCTTTTTCCCCTTCAGAATTAGGGGGCATCTCATAAATAAATTCAACTTCCTGAAGGTTTAAAATCTTTCTAGAAGCATCAATACCATCTAAAAAGTAAGTCACTCGAACTCTCGATAAGATAGCCTCGCCCTGGCATTGCTGAAAATGATTTTCAAGTAGATGCATGTGATGCTGCAAGGACCCCCAGTTTAACATTCCAGCGGCACCTTTTACACTGTGAAACGCCCTAAAAATAGCATCATAGTTTTTTGAAAACTCGGCGCCCTTTTCTAGGGCTAAAAGTGAGTTTTCTGCTGTCTCTAACAACTCCTCAGCTTCGATCTTGAATTCTTGAATTTCTTCTTCAGAAAGATAAATTTTTGGCACTGGCGGATAATCCTCCTCTTCCAATACTAAAACTCCTTACTTAGAAAGGAATTAAAAAAAACCTCCCAAGACCTTTTCAGGCTACTTGGAAAAAGGTCCTAATCCTCGGCGATAACTAAATTTTAGTTACCATTGCAGGCATTAACTTCTACGATAATTCCTGAAAGGCAGTGGTGCGTCTATGTCCTATAATTTTCCTGAGAGTGCTTTGGGGGAATTTTTCTCCGAAGCCGAAGAAATCATTGCAAGGGCGAACTCCAATCTGGCTAGATTGGAATCCAGTGGTATTTCTGATGAAATCATAGACTCGCTCTATCGTGATATTCATACCCTCAAAGGATCAGCTCAACTGTTTGGCTTTAGTGGCATTGGCATCGTTGGACACACTCTCGAATCTTGTTTAGAACCAGTTCGAAGCAAACGAGTTAAACTATCGGATGAGCTTGTCGATCTTGCCTATGCCTCCATGGATATTGTTGAGCGAATTCTGAAAGACCCAGACAAAGATCTAAAAAAAGACCCTGGATTTGCACGTGAAATAGAAGGGCTAATCGCTTCCCTCATCGAGACCGCCGCTAGAAGCTTTAATGCGAATTATCATATTGTAAGAGACTCCAAGTTACTCAAAGAAGACCTCGCTGCTATTAAAGACGAGCTTTCCAAGGCTATGCCGGCAGCTAGCGTTATATCGGCGCCAGTCGTTTCCGAATCTCCCGTTGCCCTTCCCCAATCTAAACCTGCTCCTACTAAACTTTCTGATAAACAGGAGAAGCCAATGGCATCTGTACCAGAACAAAAAGACTCAAGTCCTCTGAAGATTAAGTCTGAAGTCGAAGGATCTGACTCAAGTTCGGGTGAATCGTCTACCATTAGGGTCCAAATTGGCCTGCTTGACCGACTGATGAATCTTGTCGGAGAAATGGTTCTCGTTAGAAATCAAGTACTTCAACACAATCAAAAAAATGATGACTACGAATTTCTGAATCTAAGCCAAAGGCTCGACCTTGTAACCTCTGAGTTGCAGGAAAATGTCATGAAAACACGCATGCAGCCCATCGGGAGTGTACTCAATAAATTCCAGAGAGTTGTCAGGGACATCTCCAGAGAACTTAATAAACAAATTGAGTTTTCAGTGAAGGGAGCTGAAACAGAACTGGACAAAAGTCTTTTAGAAGCTATCAAAGACCCTTTAACTCACATTATTCGAAATTCTTGTGACCACGGCCTTGAAACTCCCGAGGAACGACGAAAAAGTGGAAAGACTGATGTCGGTCATGTATTAGTTCGAGCGTTCCATGAGGGCGGTCAGGTTGTCATTGAAATCGTAGACGATGGGCGAGGGCTCAATCTGCCAAAAATTTTATCAAAAGCAATCGAGAAAAAAATTGTTCCTGTAGAAAAAGCCAACACCTTGAGCGAACGTGAAATATCTCAACTTATTTTCGCCCCAGGCTTCTCAACCGCCGATCAAGTTAGTGCTATTTCTGGTCGAGGCGTAGGTATGGATGTTGTAAAAACCAATATCGAAAAAACGGGCGGAATTGTTGATCTCAATACCGAAATGGGCAAAGGGACGACGATTCGTCTTAGGATTCCTCTGACTTTAGCGATTGTTCCCGCAATGATTGTCTCATCGTTAGGTCAATTCTTTGCAATACCACAAGTTAAATTGCAGGAACTTGTTCGTGTCGATATGGATGGCGACGGTCCTAAGGTTGAAAGCCTTCAAGGTCAAGCAATCTTCAGGCTACGGGGCCAGCTTCTACCTTTGATATTCATCAACAAAGTTCTCAACCTAAATAGGGTCTGTTCGGTAAATTTCTCTAAAAAAAAGCTAAAATCCACTAGTT